>JBILKY010000043.1:0-17311 GCA_044376395.1 Chthoniobacteraceae bacterium
CGAACCAGGGAAAGTCCCGGAACTCGCCTTGGAGGTGATCCAGCGCGCGAAGTTTCCTATGCTAGCCACCGTCGACGGCGATCAACCGCATCTCAGACCGGTGTCGCCAGTCCGCACGGAGGGGTTCATTGTCTTCATCGCAAATCTTCGCCCGTACGGCAAAACCAACCAGATTGCGCTGAACCCGAAAGTGGAGCTCTGCTACCTCGACGACGCGCACGATCAAGTGCGGATCACCGGCACGGCGGAAGTCCTCGCTGATCCGGAGTTGCTGGAGGTGATATGGCGCGACAACCCGCTTTTAAGACGGTATCTCGGCCAGCCTGACAACCCCGCCCTGATCATCTACCGCATCAGACCGACACGCATCCGCTTCATGCGGGAATGGGCGCTCGAGTACCACGACATCCCCGTCCCAAAATAAGCGGGCCATGCGACGCCTCCCCCCATTGCTGCGCCGCGCCTGGTATTCGCTAAACCAGGCCTTCCGGCAGCGCATCGCCCCGCTCGGAATCACGCCGGACCAGTACTCCATCCTCCGCTGGCTGAACGAAAGCCCACCCGAGGGACTGACTCAGACGGAAATCACCGAGCGCATGACCAGCGACCCGGCAACCATCACTTCCACGCTGCGTCGCATGGAGATCAGCGGGATGCTCTCCCGCACACGCCATGAGAGCGACGGAAGGGCCAAGCGGGTTCGCCTCCTTCCAAAGGGAAACAGCCTTTTTAACCAAGCCCAGTCCACCGCCCAAAGCCTCCAGGACAAGGTCCTCGGCGGACTCACGCCTGAGGAGGGCCGGCACTTTCTGGAACTGCTGGAAAAAATTGCCTCCGCCTGCGCCGCGGAAATCCACTCACCCACGCCGGTCTCAGCCGCCCGAAAGCTGCGTCGCAAACAAAACCAATCTCTAAGCTGAACCCGCTCCGCCAAAAATGACGGAGCCTCAACAGTGGTCAGGAAAAACGATTTTTTCCGCGCTGCAGAATTTGATTCCTGAGAACCCGGCAGAAGATAGAAAAGAAGCGCTGTGCTAGAATTTACGGACACCCTTTTCCCCCCGGGGCTCACCACCAACCCCTCCCAGCAGCCCCGCATCAATCTGCGATTCAATAGTACCGGCCTCGTCGGACTGATCGGATCGGATCCATTCTCGCCGAACTTGCTGCCACGCGCCATCTCCGGAGAAATCACGCCGCTCGAAGGGATCATCACATGGAACGGTGCATCCCTCGAACCCGACTCGGCAAGATCATCGCAATGGTGCGCACACGCCATTCTTGAGCATGCCGAAACTCAGCGGAGCGTTTTGGAACTTGTTCTTTCAAAAATCCGCGAACTTGCAAACAATACTCCCAACACAACGGCAAACCTGGAATCCACAGCCGAGTCGCTGATCGCAGAATGCGCTCTACAAGCGCTCAAAACTGAACCTGCCAATTCGCTGTCGATTCAACAAAAAGCACGGCTGGCCATCGCGCTGGCACTCGCCTCTTCGCCGTCCATTCTTGTCTGCACCGGATTCTCCGCGCACCCCGCCCTTTGCCATGACAAAGATCTCGCCGCGCTTCTGGCCTCAATCGCTTTTAAAGGCAGGCTTGTCTTCACCGCTGGAATCAGCGCCGAGACGCTCCATTTTTTAAATTCGATTGTCGTGTTTCAAGAGGGGTTTGTTGCATTTCATTCCGCACCGCAGCACTTGATGCATTACACCGGAATCACTGATTTATCGGCCCTCTCCTCGTGTCTTTCCAAGCGCAGCGGGAGTGCATGGTGCCGCTCATGGTCGAAGCACCGGCAGCATTTTTACAGAATACTCCACACTGACACCGCCTCGCTTCCAACACTGGGGTCCAACTCAACCGAAGCAAACGGAGAAGCAGAAGAGGACCTGCCGGAAAACGATGGGGAGCGCGCCGCGTTTTTACTGAACGCGTTCAACGGACTCCGCCGCGAGATGGCGAAACTCATCGTGGGGCAGGAGGAGGTCATCGAACAGTTGCTCATCGCAATCCTCGCCGGCGGACACTGTCTTCTGGAGGGCGTGCCGGGGCTCGCAAAGACCGCGATTGTGCGTTCGCTTTCGCAAGCGATGCAGCTCTCTTTCCGCCGCATTCAATTCACGCCGGACTTGATGCCGGCTGACATCACGGGCACGGACATCATTCAAGAGGACCCTGTCTCGGGCACCCGAAAGTTCGTCTTTCAGAGAGGCCCCATCTTCACCCAGATGCTGCTAGCGGACGAAATCAACCGAACCCCAGCCAAGACTCAGGCCGCGCTCTTGGAAGCAATGCAGGAACACTCCGTCACGGCGAGTGGTCACTCACTCCACCTCGAGCAACCCTTCTTCGTCCTCGCCACGCAGAACCCGATCGAACAGGAAGGCACCTATCCCCTGCCCGAGGCGCAAAAAGACAGGTTTCTCTTCCATATCCATGTCGGGTACCCGGAGCGCGACCAAGAGCGGCTCGTGATCGAGCGCACCACGGGCGAATACCAGGCGCAGCTCCAACCGGTGATCAACGGACCCCAGATCCTTGAATGCCAGAAGACCGCGCGCAAAGTGCCCGTGCCCGATCATGTGATGAACTTTGTGTTGGATCTTGTCCGCAACACGCGACCGGACGCGGATCAGTCGCCCAAGTTCGTAAAAGAGCTCATCAGCTGGGGGGCCGGTCCGCGCGCCTGCCAGTGCCTGGTTCTCGCCGGCAAGGTTCGTGCGCTGCTAAAAGGTCGCTTCAGCGTTTCGCTTGAAGACATCGAGGTGCTGGCAAAGCCCGTATTGCGCCACCGCATCGTGCCGACGTTCAATGCCGAATCGGAAGGCATCACGCCGGATGCCATCATTGAAAAACTCTTGGCTGCGACCCCACGCAGCCACTCGCAATCACCCTTGTAGCCGCACTTGTAGCCGCCCAAAAGGACAGCAACCCACGTCCATCCCGTGAGCGTCTCCGCAAACAGAGAATCCGCCGCACAACCCGTGCCGTCCATTGCGCAACGCAGCCTCTCGAACCTGCAATGGCTCGCCCGGAAAGTCGTCGAAGGGATCGGGATCGGGCTGCACCAATCGCACCAGCGCGGGGCGAGCCTCACTTTCAAACAACATCGGGCCTATGTTCCCGGGGACGAACTGCGACGCTTGGACTGGCGCGCCTTCGCGCGCTCCGACAGGCACTACATCCGCGAGTACGAGCAGGAGACGAACTTACGCGCCACCCTGCTGGTGGACGTGAGCGGCTCAATGAATTACCGGGGTGCGTCCTCCGCACATTCAAAGGCGGACTACGCCAAAATGCTCGCAACATCTGTCGCAACGCTGCTCATCCAACAGCAGGACGCCGTCGGACTCGTCACTTTTGATTCGAAGATTCATTCCTTTCTCCAAGCCCAGTCCGTCCCGCGCCACCTTAAATCCATCGCGAAAACCTTGGAAGAATCCAGCCCCGGAGGCGACACGAGCATTGCGGAGATGATCCGCATCGCCGCCCCGAGGCTCCCGGCCCGCGGCTTGGTGATTTTGATTTCAGACTGCCTAGATGAGGTGCCGTCACTCGTGAAATCCCTCGCCCTGCTGCGGCACAGCCATCACGAGATCGTGGTATTCCAGATCTTCGACCCGGACGAAATCAACTTTCCATTTTCAGGATGGACCCGGTTTGAATCCCTTGAACCGAACAATCCCGCCCATGTCGCAGACGCAAACGCGCTGAAACGGCGTTACCTTGAGAATCTGGCGCGTTTTCGGATGGAGCTCACAAGTGGATGCCGGCAGCACGGCGTTGATTTGACTCCGATCGTCACAGACGAGTCGTGTGCGGAAGCGCTAAGCCGGTACCTGTCTCAACGCATCCGACGCACATGACATTTCTCAACGGCGTACTGCTTGGTGGCGCGGTTGCGGGTGCGGTGCCTCTTGCCATTCACCTGCTGAATCGCAATCGAACACGGATTGTCCGCTGGGGAGCCATGCAACTGCTTCAAGCGGACCCGAAACAAAAGCGCAGGGACATTGAGCTCGAGCAGGTCATTCTCTTGCTGCTGCGCATCTCTATTCCAATTCTGCTCGCGCTGTGCATGGCGCGCCCGATCGCATCGAGTTTAAAGGCCAGCGTGCACTCAGCCCCGGCGTCGATCGTTCTTATCTTGGATGACAGTGCCTCCATGGGCGCCTCGGCCGGGGACACATCGAGCTTTGAAAAAGCCAAGTCGAACGCCTCCGAGTTCATCAACTCTCTCGGGAGGGGATCCGAGGTGGCAGTCATCTCAACCACCCACTCAAAGCGCCCAATGGTGCTGCCAACGGTGGACACCAAAGGCGCCGCCCAAAAAGTCCGCGCACTACTACCCTCGCACCAAGCGGCCGACATTCCATCCGCTGTGGAAAACTCATCAGAATCCCTCGCAGGAATGCACAATCCCCTGCAGCGCGTTGTGTTGTTCACGGATTTCCAATCCGCGAACTGGGGAGAGCAAAAGGCCGAGCAACTCCGTGCCTCGGTCCGACGCTTGTCCGCCCTCAACCACAAGCCCGCAGTCACTCTTTTTGATACCGGTCCATTTCAATCAGAGAATGCCTCCCTTGAGTCCATCGACTTCACAAAACTCCCCGTCGCTGCAAACCAGACCGTTCGCTTCACAGCGACTGTAAAGAATTATGGGAGCCAACCCAAAACCAACATCCCAGTGTATTGGAAAGTCGACGGGATATCCGTCGCCCACACGCCTGCAAACGTGGCTCCGCATCAATCCACGCAAGTACAAATCGAGCGCTCATTTGACACAGCTGGCACCCACACCATTGAGGCAGGCATCGCAGGCGACAGCTTTCTTTCCGACAACTCGATCTACGCAACAATCGATATTCAGAATGCCATCAGTGTTTTGATCGTAAGCGGCAAACTCGGGAGCGATCCATTTCAGGGAGAGACCGACTTTCTCGAGCTTGCGCTGCAACCCAAGACGCGGGCCAACCGGCAGGGCACCTTGTTTTCGATCAAGACAATCCCGGCTGAGGATCTCACGGCCAAGCACATCGGGAACACACGCGTCGTCGTCTTGGCCAATACGCCGCGGCTGAAGGACAACCAAGTGAAGCTTCTCGAGGAACTTGTGCACTCGGGAGGCGGCCTCGCCTTCTTTCCAGGGAGCCGCACGGACCTGTCGTGGTCGAATCAAGCCCTCCACGCTGATGGAAAAGGTCTTCTGCCCTCAACGCTCGCTGAAGCAGTCAACAGCGCTAAAGAGAACACGGCGGGAATCAGAATCGCTGCAGGGCCCTACACGCACCCGGCATTGCAAATCTTCAACTCCGACGAAAACAACCTCGCAGGAATCGAAATTCAAACTTGGTACAAGCTAAGCGCGAGTCCGCTTCTTAGTTCCAAAGAGACGGGGAGCGGGCCTGAAAAAGCCAAGACGGCCGCCGCTTTCATTTTTCTTTCGCTCGAGAACGGTGATCCTCTCTTCGTTGAACACAAATACGGAGCCGGCTACGTCATCCAAGGCGCCATTCCTTGCAACGCCGAATGGAGCAACTTTCCGACGCGACCTGCATTCGTACCCGCCATGCAGCGTCTCGTCGGCCACCTGCACACTGCATCCAGCGAGACAGCACAGCTCAAAGCCGGTGAACCCCTTTTCGCTCAGGTCCCCGTTGAAGCCGGTACGTTTGCCATCCGATCTCCTGATGGCTCCGCGCATGTGCCGGTGATTGAAAAGACAAAAGACCGCTCCACTATCCGCTTTGAGAAAACCAGCCAGCCCGGTTTCTACAAGCTCGAAGGGGCCGGGTCCAAGGACCGTTCCTTCGCAGTGAACGCCGACCGCCTCGAATCAGACCCCGCACGGATTCCCAGCGCGGAAATCGAAGCGCTCTCAAAGAAAATCGGCGCCGATCTCGTCCTCAACGCAGACGCTCTGAGGGATTCAATCGCGTCAACCCAGTTTGGGCGTGAACTGTGGCGCCCCCTGCTCCTGGTGCTGCTGGTATTTCTCTTCGCCGAAATTGCGCTGCAGCAACGCTTCAACCCCCGGGCTCCGGCAAGAAAATGAGCCACCTTCATTTCACAGGCATTTGGAGCCCCATCGTCTCCATCGTCGCAGGCGCCTGCCTCGCGACCGCAGCTTGGTGGATGTACCGGAGGGAGCTCGATCACCTTGCTGCGCCATCGGCAAAACTACTTCCCTGGCTCCGCGCCGCCGCAATTTTCCTGCTCGTCCAAATGCTGGCAGGACCTGTGCTCCAGTACCGAGAGACAATAGGGCGAATGACGCGCCTGACCATTCTCATCGACAGTTCGCGAAGCATGGTGCTCACGGACCCGGATATGGCGCCATCGCGGAAAGCCGCAATCGCAGGCCAGCTTGCAAACCCGCAGGCGACCGATGCGCAGGCCGAGGCGTTTGATGGAATGTCGCGGACCGACAGGGCTCGAAGCCTCCTTTTTGAGGGCGGATCTGACAGCCTCATTTCGAGTTTGATTCAGAATTTTGAAGTGAACTTGGTTTCGCTGGAGGACTCGCGTTCCCGCCGGCTCTGGTCTTCAAACAGCAACTCCGAGCCAGCACCGACTTCGCTACCCGCTCCCGCGTTTGAGCGGACTGACTTGACCGCAGCCCTCCGAGACAATCTTGATACCCGCGCCCGCTCTGACTCCTCAGCACCACCGCAACGCTCAGTTGTGGTCCTGCTTTCAGACGGAAACCACAGCACGCAAGCTTCCCCATTGGGAGCAGCCAAGATGCTTGGAGACAGAGAGATTCCTGCATTCTGCGTCGGATTCGGCACCACCGATCGGCCACCAGACCTCGCCATTCAGAAAATCGAAGCGCCGGAATCCGTCTTTAAATCGGATCGTGTGAAGGGGCAGATTTTTATCAAGGATGACATGCCCCCGGGCGTTGCATTTGACGTTCAGATCCTCCACGCGGGCACCATTGCATGGGAGCAGCGCCTCATCACGAACGGGCAACACATCCGGCCCGTAAAATTTGATTTCCCAATCCAGCCTTTGCTCAAGCGCCTCGATGGAACGCCCCCAGACGGATCTTCGGAAAAGCAGCCTGTGCAACTGAGCCTTGACGCCCTCATCACTTCTTCCACGGCCGAACGTCAAACCATGAACAACAAAGCGTGGACCGTTGTATCAGTGGTATCATCAAAACGGAAAATGCTTCTCTTGGAAGGCAGGCCACGATGGGAAACGCGTTACCTCAAGAACCTATTCGAACGGGATCCCCAGTGGGATGTGAACGCTATCTTTTTTGATCCGATTGATCCCTCACAAAGCCGAATAACGCTTCCGCGCGGCCTGGCGAACGGAAGCTTTCCGAGCACCCGCAGCCGCCTCATGGAATACGACGTTGTTGTGGTCGGGGAATGGAACGCAGCGCTGCTTTCTGACGAGGAACTCGAATGGCTGAGCGAATTCGTCTCCACCCGAGGGGGCGGTCTGCTGCTTGTGGACGGCCCCCGCAACACGTTGCGGACGATGACAGGCCGCCCCACGGCGCCCCTCGTGCCGGTTGGTTTTCCTGCCCGAAAAGAAAACATCACCGAACCCTTGCCGACGAATCGGCTTTCGCTCACAGAACACGCAAAAAACATCCCAGCGCTCAGCCTCGTGGCGGGAACCTCCGAACAATCAGTCGTCTGGCACACGCTCCCTGCTCCACACCGAATCACAGACTGCGTGGCTCTCCCAGGAAGCGAGATTTTGGTAGAGGCGGGAGAGGGGCCCTCCCTCAGGCCTGCGATTGTGCACAGGCGCTACGGTGCGGGAAAAATACTCTACTGCGCCTCAGACGAGACATGGAGATGGCGAAACAACGTGGCAGGCCTGTACCAGGAACGGTTTTGGAGCCAGATCGTCGCATGGATCGCAGCACAGCCTTTCGCGGTCCAAACGGAGGGGGTTTCGCTAGACACCAGTGGATTCGTGTTCAAGGAGGGGGCCTCCGCGGAACTCCGCGCTTTTATTGATCCAAAACAAGCCACGTCGAGCCTCGGAATCGGAGATGGCCAAAAGATCACCGGAGTGCTTTGGCGAAACGGAAACCGAGTCGCTGCCGTTCCGCTCACCAAGGACGAGTCGCGGGACGGGTTTTTCTCTGCCAAATCACCCACGCTGGAGGAGGGCCATTACGAACTCACCATTGAAGGCGCCGCTTTGAGCAGCGAGTCAAAGGCCGTTCGGGCGCCTTTTGTCGTGCTTGCAGAGGCGGCGAACGAGCTCACAGAGATCACTCAAAACGAAACGCTGCTCCGCCAAATCGCATCAGATTCGAAAGGAAACTACCTGGCGGAGGAGTCCCTGCGCTCGCTCAAAGAACTGCTCGCGCCATGGAAAGAAGGTGAATCGCGGCTGGTTGAGATTCCCGTCTGGCAGGGCTTGCCTTGGTTTTGCGTCGTGATTTTGTTACTGGGTGCAGAGTGGTCGCTTCGAAAACGCCTTGGGCTGATCTGATATTCAATCATGAATCTCGACCCGAACATCCGTGAAATCCTCAAGACTTTCAGCCAGCAGCGCACGGTCGCCCTTGCTCTTCGCTGCGCGCTATGGCTCGGCACAGTCCTCGGAGTCGCCACGCTTTCCGGGGCGCTGATCGACCGCTCATTCTTCCTTTCCGACAATTTGCGGATCGCAGTCGGCATTGCCGTCTACGGGACTTCGTTCCTCGCTCTGGCTTTTCGCCATGGACGCCAGATTCTTATCAAGCAGGACGCACGCACTGTCGCGCGAATGATCGAGTCCACGCGGCCGGAGCTGCGCGGCGAGCTTTTGTCACTCATCGAACTCGCTGAGGGAGGCGCACTGCAATCCAGCGAGCCCGGCGGTCCCAACCGATTCACCGACTTACTCCACCAAAAGACCCGGAGTGCGCTAGCCTCGTTAAATCACTCAAAACTTTTTCCCATGCACATGCTTCGCGCTGACGCCCGAAGCTTCACAGGGAGCGGTCTACTGGTGGTTCTCGCATGCTATTTCGGCGGCGAATCGTTCCGCTCAAACTGCGAAAAGGTGCTGTTGCCTTTCGCAAATATCGAGAGGCATTCGGATACGATGATAACGCTCAAGGCTCCAAATCCTCTCGAAGGCGTCGTCCCTGCGGAGGAAGAATTCTCCATCACCGCAGAAATTCGCAATCACAGGGACCTCCCGGCCTTCCTAGAAGTGCAGCGTCCCGGCCACAAACTTCAGAAGATCCCTTTTTCCAGAGCTGAAACAAATAGGTTCACCGCCTCGCTCAATTCTCAGACAGAGCCTTTCTCCTACCGCGTCCGATGCAACGATGCGGCGACACGTTACTACCGATTTCAACCCGCAGCGCGGCCCACTGTGCGTTTATTCCAAAAGCACTACACGCCCCCCTCGTACACTCGCTTGCCAGAGGTGACAGACGACAGCCGCGATGGACATCTCAAAGCAATCACGGGGACAAAGATCTCCCTGCGTATCTCCGCTGACCAACCATTCACGCGTGGGCAAATTATATTCACTGATACGCCCGGCACGCAGCCGCTCGAACTGCAACGTGATCCCAAATCTCCAAAGGAAGCCTCGGCCATCTTCGAGCTCAAACAAAGCGGCCACTACGAAGTCGAACTTCTCGCCGAACTCACCGGCTTCCGGAGCGCGCCGGGGCAGCTTTACGAAATCCAGACTGATCCCGACCAGCCCCCGGATGTGTCGCTGGACGCTCCATCGAAAGACTTGATCCTTCCGGTTTCGGAGAAGCTTTCATTGGCGGGGCAGGCTTCAGACGATTTTGAAATCGCAAACGTCACTCTCGAAACGCGCCGGAATTCTGAGCAGTGGATGAGTCTTGAACTCTCCTCAAGCCGACAAAAGAACACGCAGCTCGCGTCCGTATTCGATCCGCTTGCGCAGAACTTTCGGGTCGGGGACACAATAACAGCGCGTTTTACCGCGACCGACTCGAAAGGTCAGCGCACCGAGTCAAACGCTGTGAAAATCGCCATCGGCCACCCCCCCGATTCAGCAACCAATCGGGGCATTTTGGCACCCTTGTTGGAGATTGAGAAACAGCTGTCTGCTCTGCAAAAGCAGACACTCGAGGCCCAGCAACAACTTTCAAAAGCGGCAAGTGCCGCTCAATCTCAAAAGCCTGATTCTTCAATCAAGAACCAACTCTCGGAGATCGCGAAACGAAGTTTGGAAACCGCTATTCAAACTTCAAATGAAATTCGGGAGGCGCTGCGGGCCTCGTTAAAAAACGCGGAAGGCAGTCATCAGCGCGCGGATTTACTACTCACTGCGCGCGCCCTCAACCAATCCCAATTCAGCGCTCTGCAGCCGGCGCTTCAGTCCTTGAACCGGATGAGCGGGGAAACCGGTAGCGCTGCCCAGGATCTTCCAATGGCAAGAGACTTTGCCTCGCTCGGGGACAACATTCACAGGTCTGCGCAGCAGTCTTTTCGCGCAGGCCTTGCCTCCGCGGTGGCGGCGCAGCTTTCCGATGAATCGGAGCTACTCACGCAACGGCGCAGGGAGATCGAGGAGCACAAAAGCGCTGCAGCGAAACGCCCAACAGATGCAGACAGCACTCAGGAAGCGGAAGACGACCCCATCAAGCGCCTTGATCAGCTCAACCGCGCGGAGGCGGCAGAGCTTGGGCGGGCGGCAGCCCAACTTCGCGATTTATCACGCACTGCCGCAGACAAACTGAGCACGCTCCCGAATAAATTGCAGGCTGCGGACACGAACCCAGAGAAGCTTCAGCAGGCTCTGGATGCTACAGCGACGGGACTCCGAGACCTCAAACCTCGTCTTCAAGCGGATGCTGAGAGTGCTCGTGCCCAGCTTGAACGCGCCATGACGTCCGATGCGGCGGGCGTCCAAAAGGCGAAAAAAGAAGTTGATGAGATTGTCCGAAGAAAGGACCTCGCCCCAGAGCGTCAGAACTCGCTGACGCTATCAAAAGTCGAGGCGCTCGCCGATCTTCTCAGAGCAAACGCTCAACTCGAATCGGATCGCCCTGACGGCCCCGCGACACTGGCCGAGTCTCTCCATCAAGCCTCGCGCGCTCTGGATTCTGCATCCGAGAAGGTGACTGCGAAAGAGGCGGCAGCGGCGGACGTTTCCAAGCCGCTTGAGAGCCTCGGTTCAGCACTCCGGGCCATCGAAGGCGCTGCTCGAATTGAGGAAACCCAGCAGGCCGCCGAGCGGACGGCAAGAGAGGCGGGGGTTGAGAAAAATCCACAACGCCTCGCAGAGCTGTCACGCACGCTCGAAAAGTCGCTCACCGCACTTCCAAAAAATCTCGACCAATCGGGGCTGTCCGATGCCTCGCTCGCAAAATCACGCGAGGCTGCAAGCCAGGCACGGAACGCAGCGCTGGCAGGCGAGCTGCTCCAAGAGGCACTGAAGGGCTCTGAGGAAATTGTTGCTCGGGCCAAAGCGGAGATCGATTCCCTCGCTCCTTCGCTCTCGTCCGAAATGAAGGCGCTGGCTGCCAAATCACAGGCGGCAGCCTCAATCAGCATGGAACTCTCAAAACAGGCGCCGGACCGCGATTCCATCCAAAGGGCTGCAGCGAACGAGCAACGGCTCGACTCGAGGATTGAGAATCTGAGGGAGGCCCTCAGGGCGCGCGCAAACGCCAAGGACGTCCTGAGCGAAGAAGGCCGCCAGCAGGCCCGCGACGCTGATGCAGCCAGCGCGCTTTTGAAGTCACCAGAACGCGCGGCGCAAACACTGCAGGCGGCGGCAAAGCGCTTGAGCGAGTCCGCCAGTCTCCTTCCAAAGGCGGCGGATATTCAAAGTCAGACCGCCAAAAACCTTGAGCAGCTCGCCCGGCACTTTGACAACCTGGAAAAAGGCGACGCTGAGGCAACGGCAAAATCACGTGATTCCATGCGCCAAAGCGAGCAGGTGACGGGCGCGAAGCCTGAACTGGACGAGCGTCAAGCGAAGGCAGAGGCGTTGAGCGAGATGGCGAAAAACTCGCCAAAAGAGGAAGCGAAGAGCAGTGCTAACGACCCCCAAAGCGCGACCGCCGCAGCCAAACCAAAAACGCCTGATGCCGCATCCTCGGACAGTACCCCGGACCCGCAGTCCACCGCGCAGCAGGAAACGAAATCAGGCTCACAACAATCGAAGGAGGCGGTTCGCGCCGCCATCGACGCCCAGAAACAAGCGGACCGGACGGCGCGGGCAGAGCATTCAAACCTTTCTGGGACGCCCGCATCCGCCTCCGAAATGCAGAATACGCCGCAATCCGAAGCGGCGCTTCCGGCCGCTGCGATCAACGGCGATCAAAACTGGGGCCGTCTCCCTAAGCGGATTGCCACGGACCTCATGCAAGGGCGGCGCGAAACGATTTCCGGAGAATACCAGCCCGCGATTGAAGCCTATTTCCGCGCGATCGCTGAAAAGGCGCAGCAGCAAATCAAACCATCACGGTGACCGGCGGCAAACCCGCATGAGCGGGAGCCCAATCGACCGTGATACGCGCGAACGCTCCCCGGCAGGCGAGCGCTTCCGTCACAACTTCACGTGGAAAGCGTCGTTCTTTTGCACGGTTTGAACGAACCCAACCAGGAGAGCAATCACCCGCTCCACATCGCGCAAATCGGCGACCTCCACCACGGAATGCATGTAACGCAGAGGCAGTGAAACCAGTGCTGTCGGCGTGCCGTTTCCAACGTCAAAGATCACATCAGCATCCGTCCCCGTGTGCCGTGAGGCACTTTCGTGTTGGATCGGAATCTGCAGTTTGCCCGCGACATCTAAAAGCCGTTTCACGACTTCGGGATGGTTGCACGCGCCATGAGTCAGAGTCGGGCCCCCGGCCAAAATCACATCCCCATGTTCGTCCTGCGAAATCCCGGGTGTATCCGTCGCGTGGGTCACATCCAGAACCACACAGACGTTGGGCCGCAAACGATGCGCCGCCATACGCGCGCCATGTCCACCGATTTCCTCCTGAACCGCGTTCACCGCGAAAACGTGGGCGCCGCTCTTCTGAGCCTTCAAGCGCGAGACGACCTGCGAAAGAATGAACCCGCCGATCCGGTTGTCCAACGCGCGGCCGGCGATCCTGTGCTCCCCCAGCCGCTCGACTCCATCCGCGTACACCGCAGGATGCCCGACCCGTATCCCGAGAGCCGCCACCTCATCCGCCGAGGAAGCGCCCACATCAACATACAGCTCGTACACTTTCGGGACTTTTTCCTCCGCGGCCCCTTTTCTGAGATGGATCGCCGTGTTGCCCACCAACCCCCTCACCGGGCCGTTGCCCCCCAGGATGCTCAGCCGGCGCCCGCGCGCGGTGGCGCAGTCCGAACCGCCGATCCGGTCCACCCTGACGAATCCCTCCTTCGTGATCCGCTTCACAATGAAGCCGATCTCATCCGCATGGGCCGCCAGCATGATCCGGGGGCCGTCGCCGGCAAGCTCCGCCCAGGCCGTTCCATACGCATCGGATTCAACGACATCCGACACCGGCCACATGTACTGCATCCAAAACCGCTGCCCATCCGCCTCAAAACCCGTCGGGCTGGGGATCCGCAGCAACTGCATCAAAAACTCGATCGCTGATTCGTCCATCCCTTCAGTGAATGAAAGAACTGCGGTTTTTCGATCCTTTTCTTCGCCCGAGGAGCGGGGCGCACCAGCCTAAAATTGGTTATCCCTCTTGCTGAAAAGTGGTTCCAGTAATCTGATGGCCTCCCCCGCAACCTGCTCCGCACCGACTGCTGCGTCGATCACCCGGATGTAGGGCCTGCGAATCGCCAGAAACAGTTCCCGGACCCGCCGGAGGGCGTCGAGCTTTTCGAATTCGTCCGCCACATCACCCCTTGCGCGGACACGCTGGAGGGTCTGCTCCGGATCACAGTCCAATAGCAAAACCAAGTCCGGCGCCGGGGCAAACTCCTCGTTGCGCCGCAGGACCTGCTCAGGATCAGCGCCCCTCGCCCCCTGATACGCCGCGCTGGAGATGAAATAGCGATCCAGCAGCACCACCTTTCCCTCGCCGAGCGCGGGAAGGATCAATTCATCCACATGTTCCTTCCGGTCACGCAAGAACAGCTCAAGTTCCTCCTCCAGTGGAAGGCGTCCCGTCCTCGCAGATTCCCGGAGCCGCGTCCCCCACACTCCGTTGGTGGGCTCCCGGCTCAAAACGCATCCCATTCCCAACCCCTCGCAGTGCGCCTGCAACCGACGGATGAGGGTGCTCTTGCCCGTGCCGTCCACGCCCTCGATCACCACCAAAAATCCACGTTCCTCTTCGTTTTTCATCGGTTATTTGACTCCGGCAACCTGAAAGCCGAGCGTCTCCATGAACTCGCGGACTCGTCCTGGTTGATCGCCCTGCAGCTCGACCATCCGCCCGCGCACGGTCCCCCCACAGCCGCACCTTGCCCGCAATTCCTTCGCCAAGGCCTCGATGGCAGCGTCCGTGTGCTGCGACCCGAACCCATCCACGACGAGCACCGTCTTCCCACCCCGGTGAGCGGTCAGACGGCTCAAAACCACGCGCCCTGGCCGGACCGGCTCCTTCACAGCCCCGCTACAACTCGACGCCTGCTCGGCCGGCTCAAAGTCAGGCAAACCAGAGAGCTCTAGATTCGCAAACGCGCCGCCCATTCCGCCGGATGGACCGGTTACGGGGATCTTGGGCTTAGGACGCGACATAGGCGGATCGGATTCAGACCCAATTCAGAGGGACGCACCGCCAGTCGGTCAACGGCTAAAACAACGACACAGAGTCCCTGCCATCCGCCCCTCCCGCCCGCGGACAGGGATTCCAAGACCCGTTTTAAAGCGTAGAAAGAAGCCGGAGCCCGGGAAGTTTCAAAAGCCGCGTGTTCGCCTTTGCTTTACGCGCTTTTTTCGCGTTTTTAGTGAAGTTGCAATTCACCCCGATGAAAGTTTCAGATCTTAGAGGAATCCTTCAATACGTGCCCCGTTTCCGAGAGAAGATTTTTGTGGTGGCCTTGGACGGTGAAGTGGCCGGTTCGCAAAACCTTGGGAACCTCCTGCTAGATCTGGCCGTGCTGCGGTCCCTAAGCATCAAGGTGATCCTCGTCCACGGGTGCGGCGCACAACTGCTCCAACTTTCTCAGGAGCGTGGAGTGCCTGTCACCAGTTACGACGGCACCGGGGTCACCGACGAGGCCACGCTCAAGCTCGGAATCGAGGCCTCGCACATGGTGCTGCAGGAGCTCATGCAGGGACTCGCCTCGGTCGACTTGCGGGCGGCATACGCGAATGTGATTGTGGCACACCCCGCCGGGATCCTCAACGGAGTCGATACGCTCTGCACCGGGCGCGTGGAGCGGGTTGAGACAACCACGCTGCAGACCTTTTTAAACGAAGGCATCATTCCAGTCATCCCGCCAATCGGTTTCGACGGAGAGGGAAGAACGTTCCGTGTGAACTCGGACTCCGTCGCGCTCGAAGTCGCGGAATCCATGAGGGCGTTGAAGATCATTTACCTCGCGCCGCAAGGTTCCCTCAAAATCGCGGACCAGCTCGTGCGCCAGCTTTCGGTTTCCGAAACCGAAGACATCGTCCGCAAACGCCGCAACTCGCTGGAGCCTGCTCAAGTTTCAAAACTCGAACACGCGGCGAAGGCATGCCGCGGCGGAATCACGCGGGTGCACTTGCTGGACGGGACTCAAAACGAGGCCCTGTTGAGCGAAATTTTCAGCCATGAGGGAATCGGCACCATGGTGTACTCAAACGAGTATCAGCAAATGCGCCGTGCACTGAAGAAGGACGTCCGCGCGCTCATGGTGCTGATCAAGGAATCCATCGCAAACGCGGAACTCGTGAAACGCACCAGAGCGGAGCTCACCAGCATGCTCGACGACTACTGGCTGCTTGAAATTGACCGTAATCTGGTGGGCTGCGTCGCCCTTCATTTCTACCCTGAATCCCACGCGGCCGAGCTAGCCTGCCTTTACGTTGCAAAAAGCCACGAGGGCCAGGGGTACGGGCAGAAACTCATGGCGTTCGCAGATCAGCTCGCGTCAAAGAAAGGCGCGACCCATCTCTTCGCGCTCTCCACGCAAGCTTACAATTTTTTCCAACAAAAAGGCGGCTTCACCGAGGTAAGCCCCGAAGAACTGCCTCTGGAAAGGCGTCGGCGCTGGGAGCAGAGCGGACGCAATTCAAAAGTCATGCGCAAAGCCACGCATTTGAACGCAGTTTCAGGCTCAGCATCCGCGGGCACGCCCCAAGAAAACTAAAGGGCAAACCCCGCCGGAAAAAGCTCAGAGCAAGAAACGGCGCAGGTGCATCACGGCGCCTTTGCTCTGTGAACGCCGCACATCAAGAACACCCCTCATGAATGCACTTTGGATTGATGGATTGGTCGTCCTAACCTACTTCGTGGTCATCATCACGATTGGACTGCGCGTTGGCCGCGAGGATCAGTCGATGCGTTCCTTCGCAATCGGCGACAGGAATATCCCGTGGTGGGCGGTGCTGGCATCCATCCTCGCAGCTGAAATCAGCGCCGCAACCTTCCTCGGCGCCCCGGGCGAAGGCTATGAAATGCGCAACTTCACCTACGCGCAGCTCGCCCTTGGAACGATTCTCGCCCGCGTGATCATCGCAGCCGTTTTCATCAAGCCCTTCTACGATTACCGCGTCATCTCAATCTACGAATACCTCTCCCTCCGGTTTGGAAGAAAGACCCGCAACGCTGCATCCGCCATCTTTCTTGTCACGCGCGCCCTTGCGAGCGGCACGCGTCTGTACGTTGCAGCGATCGTGCTGGTCATGGCCTACGAGCTGTTCACCGGCACTTCGCTTCAACCCCTGGACCAGGTCGCCGTTTACTGCGTGGCGCTTTTCATCCTCACCTGCGTCACCGCGATTTACACGGCGGCCGGAGGCATCAAGGCGGTCGTGTGGACCGATCTCATTCAGGCGTCGCTCATGTTCGGATCACTTGGATTTGCCATCTGGAAAATCCTCCAGTCCATTCCGAACGGCTGGCAGGGCGTCACCGCTGCCCTGACGGGACCAAAGGATTTCGCGCTTGTTGATTTTGGAATCACACCGGGCGCTGGGGTTGCCGCCAACTTGCGATCCATTCTGGAGAGCGAATACACCATGTGGGCCGCGTTGATCGGCTCCACATTCACGACCATGGCCACGCATGGGACCGACCAGGACATGGTCCAGCGCATGCTCACGGCGCGCGACCACAAGAAGTCACGTGTCTCGCTGATTCTCTCCGGCCTCGCAGACCTTCCTTTAGTGCTGTGCTTTCTACTCGTGGGAATCCTCCTTTGGGTCCACTACCAACAGCCCCACAAAGACGCGC
>JBILKY010000044.1:0-17256 GCA_044376395.1 Chthoniobacteraceae bacterium
TCGCCCGGACCCGCCGCCTGATGCCAAACGCCCCACCGGTCGGCAAACGCCTGGCTGAGCACCGCGCGGCCCGCGTATTCGGAGGGGTTCATCGTGGCAAGCATGCGGAATGCGGTATGGATCTGCACGGAGCCGCCTTTTCCAAACACCGCACCGTCGCCTTCGGTGAGCACCAAGCCGGGCGGATTTTCGAGGGCGCAGTTGAGGCGTTCGAGGACCTGTGTTTCCGCAAGGTTCATTTCATCCAGAAGCAGCCACCAACCCCTCCGCATCGCCTGCGGGAGGTAGCCTTCTTGAAAGCGCCATGTGCCCATCGCGATTTTTTCGCGCCCGACCACGGACATTTTCTCCACCTCGCTCAACGTCCTGCCTTCGCTCTCGGCAGACGCAAAGATTTTCCGGGATTCCTCTCCCAGCCACGCCGTGCGTGAATTGAGCAGCGGCCAGTCGACCGCGGAATTGATATCGGCGGGAACATAGCGGCCGACGAGTTCTGCGGCATCCGTGTGGCCGCTCAGGTTGAGCCTGACCACGGGCTGTCCGAGCAGGTGCGCCAGATAAAGAATCGCCGATGTTTTCGAAGCGGCGGTCTCGCCCTCGAGCGCCACCGGCATGCCGTACATCACCCCGAGTGCCACCGCTCTGAGCGTTTCAAGAAAGGCCTTGTCCATGCAAAGGTGCGCGAATTGCGCGGCGTCGGGAACCCGGTCGGAGTCGGGGTGAGGTTGGCGCGGCAGGGGGATGCGAAGATCAAGAATCCGGAGGTGTTCCCCCGTGTTCTCGATCGGCGCGGCGGCTTTGCTTTCCACGACCGGCTCGAGGGATCGCGATCCGGCGGACTCGTCCGTTTTTTCGTCGGAAAGAGCGTCCGCCGCGAGGTGCCGGCAAGCTTCCCCGGCGCGGCCTGTTCCGGTTGCGGCCTTGATCTGCGCACAGAATTCCTCCCATGCGATCACCCTTGCGCCTTTCACGCGGGCTTTGTCGAGGAGAGCCGGTTCGGATTCGGGTCCGGCCACGACCATTTCCGCGAGCGAGGGAATGTTGATGACTTCGATCTGGTGTTCTTTCAACCATTCGCACGCGCCTGCGCGGCCTTCTGAGTCAAAACCGCGCAGAAGCACGCGTTTGGGCAGGGCGGGATTTTTTGTGGGTTTTTTGGGTGTGGCAGGCATGGGAAGATGAGGTGTGGAGACGGTGGAATGTTGGTTGCAAGAGCGCGGTCTGGCAGGCGGTACGGTGGGAGATCGAGTATCGCGTTGTTCGCGATTACGGGGCACTATACGCAGAGTTCCTCATCCTCTTCGGCAGGGGGCGGCGCCTCCTGGCTGCTGAAATCCGTCGTGCCGAATTCCTCTTCGATGGCGACCTGTGACGAGAGGATCCGCTCCTTGAGGTTGGGGAGTTGCAGCAGGATGTGGTCGCGGACCTCGGGCTTAAGCCGCAGGGCTTCGAGCCCCTGGAATGCGCTCAGCAGCTCGAGCACTTCCCCGGGGAGCTGGCCTTTGAGCCAGTCCCATGAAATTTCAGGCCCCGCGAGCACGCAAACATCCCATTTCACCCAACTCCCTTCGGTGCCGTTGCTGTCCGCGGCGACGAGGGTGCTGTCATTGGGATCGACACGTACAATCGTGTAAATCTTGCCAAGTTCGTACCCGCGCGACGCGCGTGTGACCCGGATGCGTTGTTTTTTCTGTGGGTTGTTCATGGGATTGCTTGAGGCGGTTTGGTTTTGGGAGGCACGGTGCCGGCGGATGGTTCTAGCAGTCGGTTCTCACGGTGATCGCGAACCGGTTTTGTTCAGTATTGCACAGCGGCACGGGACCCCAGTCGGGCTTGTCTTCCGCCGTGTTCAAGCCGCGGCAATCTGGCCCGAGCGGAAATGGTTTTCGATCACCAGAAGCGCGCCGGCGTGGTGTGCGCGGATTTGGTTGATGGTCATGTTCAGCGCGGGCGCTGCCTCTTCTTCCGTGAGCCTGGGCGTGTCGTTGAGCCCGTGGATTGCCGCCATGACGAGCTGCTGGCATTCGCTGAGCAGCGGCATCAGCGGCGCGAGCAGGGTTCGCAGCGTGTCCGGCGTCATTCCGTCGGGTCCGTAAAACTGGCTCTTCCAGTCCTGCTGGTCGGGCAGCAGGTCCTCCAAAGTTTGCTCACCATCTTCCGATCTTTCCTCGTGGATCGACATTGGCGGCATCGCGGCTGTCAGCAGTTCGCGCACTTTTTCGACCGTGAATCCGGTTTCCACCGCGATTTCAAAATCGGTGGGTGCGAGAGCGATCTGCTGGGTAAGCCTGCGGTTGACTGCATAAATTTTACGCGTCGCCGTGCACGCGTGGACGGGCATCCGGATCAATCGCCCCTTGTCGTCCGCAGCACGCGTGACGTGCCGTTGAAGGAACGTCCCGGCGTACGAGCAGAACTTGATGTTCTTGGACGGGTCGAACGAGTCCGCCGCATCGATCAGCGCCTGGTTGCCCTCTGCAATGAGGTCCGCGAGCGGCATCCCGGGGCAGGCCATTTTCCTGACCTGGTGCACGACGAACCTGAGGTTCGGCTCGACAAGTTTGTTGCGGGCCTCGATCCATCTGCCTTCGAGCTCGCGGGCGGTCAGGGCGAATTGCAAGAATTCTTCCGCCGACATGCCCGCCTGCGGATCGGCCACGATGGGCGCGCCGGCTCGTTGTTTCGCGTTGTTTTTCTCCGCCGTTGGAACACCGGGCGTATCGGTTTCGAGCTGAAGCTGGGATTGACGCGGAGAACCCAGGGATTTCACGGCGGAAATTAGAACGGCGCTCCGGATCCGGAGTTGGTTGAGCGATCGTTTTAAATCAGCGGCGCGCTGCGAGGCATCTTCGCTTTGAAAAGTCGACGCATGCGGGGGCTGTACTCCAGCGTGGCCGGGCATCGCGTCGAGAGCAGTCTTGTATGCTTCCCGGCAGAGGGTGATTTGTTTGATGGCGTCGTGGTTCGCATTCGCCTCACACATTCCAAGGATGCGTTCGACAACCGCAGGGCACCTGCCCAGATGGTTGATCAACCGCGTCCGGGCTTCCGCATGCGCCCTTGCGGCCCGCTGTTCTTCGGCTTTGCTGAGCGGACGGTATTTTTCGAGCGAAGACAGGTAGGCATCGAGGGAGTTCTTTTTCCTCGGTGAAAAATCAACGCTCCATGCGGTCTCCGGGTCTTCGTAGGCCGCTTCCCCGTCGAAGTCGGCATGGGGGAGCGGGTGGATGAATTCCTCGGAATGATCCGTGCGATCATCGGGTCCGAAAAAGGCGTCGTCGAAATAGCGCGCCTTGTTTTTCTGTCCGCCCTGCGAGGCGCGTTTTTTAGTGGTTGCAGTGCCTCCCGGTTTGCGGGTTTTTGGAATTGTCACGCCGGCATGGCTGTTGCCGTAAGCGGGTTGGATTTTGCGGGCTTGGCGGGCAGGGTGGGCGGGGCGGGCGGGGTGGTCGGGGCGGGCGGTTTGTTTCATGGCTTGCGGTTTGATCGGGCCGGAGGTATTCACGGCCACACCCTGTCGAAGTGTGGAACGCGGATTTTTTCCGGATTGATTTTTGGATTTCCGCCAACCACCCCCTCCTTTTCCTCCCCGGGAGGCGGTCAACTCCGCGAAGGATCCCACAGGGGGTCGGACATCCGCGGGGATACCCGGGCAGATTTCCGGAATATTTTCTCAGGACTCATAAATTGCTGGCGGAAAGTGCGTAATCTTCAGCGCTCTGCCGTGCTGCTCGTGTTCCGATTCGGTGGGCGCGAAACGGAATGGGTTGGAATGCCGCGCTGTGGTGTCGCCCCTGAGCAGAATGTCGGGCAGGTTGGGAATCCGAACGCGCGCCTCGCGGAGGAGCCGCCACTTCTCGTGCTTCAACTCCCCGTGAGGCCGTTGACAACCTTAGTGTAAGACGGCATCTTACGGTCATGCGCACGGTCGTCTCCACCAAGGGCCAGATTGTGCTCCCCGCCGAGTTTCGCAGGGAGGACGGTATCCGGCCAGGCCAGCAATTCTCCATGGAGAGACTCGAGGAAGGCATTTACTTGCTCAAAAAAGTGGCGCCGGTCCCGAACGAGGGTTTTGTTCAGTGGCTCCAGTCCTGTCCCGAATCGGATTGGTTCCAAAGCATCCCATCTGAATCCACCGATTCGTTATGAAGTTCCTCGTGGACGCAAACGTCCTGAGTGAAGCGATGCGCCCCGCCCCGAATCCGCACGTGCTGGAGTGGCTCGCGCAAAACGAGACCGCGCTGGCGGTGAATCCAGTGATCCTGGGAGAGATCGAGTACGGGATCCTGCTCCTCCCTGATGGATCACGCCGCGATCGCCTCAAAGCATGGTTCCAGGCCGGCGTGCAAAAGATCCGGGTCGTGCAAATGGACACGCGCACCGCATCTGTTTGGGCCGCGCTGCTCGCTCGCCTGAGAGCCCAGGGGATTTCCATGCCTGTCAAAGACAGCCTGATTGCCGCCTCCGCTCAGGAACACCACCTCACCGTTGCCACACGAAATCTTCGAGACTTCCAAATGTGCGGTGTCGCCGTCCTAAATCCATTCCCAGCGGAATTTAATTCGGCATCAATCACCTCGGGACAGGGTTAAAACGGCCGCGCGCCCGGATTGAGGCGAGGATGCGCCGCCTCCTAGCGGAAACGGATCATGATCCTTTGGTTTCAGGCTTGGATCGTCTCCTCGTGCTGCTGGTGGCTCGGGCTTGCGCGGGCGTGTTGCATGCCGCCGGGTCTGCGTCGGTGAGGGGACTCGGCATGGCGCGACGCACGGTTGCGCGCGAGCCGCCGATCGCCCATTCCGCTTTCACCACCCCCCATTCCAGAAGGTGGTCGAAGCACAGACACTTTCCGGCGAATTCCCAGCTTGGGAACCATTCGTTTGCCATGTCCGCGAGAATCCTCATGTCGGTTTCCCTTCGCAGGTTGGAGGAGCGTTTGCGGGTTCTTTGCGACGCTTCCGCGCGTGGCGTGATGCCGAAGAGTTCGTCCAGTTGCTGCTCCTCGGAATGCGCTTCCGTGGGTTCGACAAGCACCGGCTTGAAATGCCGCCCTTTTGTGCCGTGTCGGAGCAGTGCCTCGGGAAGGTCGGGAATCCAAAGCCGTGCCTCACGGGCGATGTGCCGCTCCTCACCCACCAACCAAGGCACGCACGCAAAGGCTGGAAGCGAACCCATCGCCACTGTGACCAGACGGATGGAGTCCGGAATGTCGAGGAGGCAGTTCCGCAGGCAGATCAAGTCGAATGCGACCACCTCCGAGCCTCCGCAGAACTGGACCCGGATTTCAGGAGGGGCGGCGTGGATGGCGGTCGCAATCTGTTTATACCACTCCGATGAGTCATCCGAAAAGTTGATGATGACCGGATAGTATGAGGGTTGTGAGGGCTGGGGTGCGGGTGGGAGTGGAGAATTTTTAGGCATACGAGCATTCTTGCACACCGGCTTCAGCCGTTGCGGTGCGTGCCACGCGCCGCAGTCTGGAGGTGACCTGCTTCATCACTTTACGGATCTTCGTTGGTCGGTCGAGCCATCGAGCGATTGCGCCATTGATTGACCTCTCAAATGAACGCCGGGGCGCTCCGAGTGGTCTGTGCAAAAATAGAGGAACACACCTGGCCGCCAGCCTTCACGAATGCCATCCCCGCACACTGCGCGATGCGGTGCACGCGGGGGGGCGTGGCACGGACCAGATGCCGCACGAACACCCTATTCCAATGATCTCCAAAGCATCCGACAAACTCCGCCGTACGCCGCCGCGCGTTGCTGGAAAATCAAATACGCGTCAAATCCGTCCGCGCTTGTCCCGCCGGGGCCAGAACAAAGAGAGCGATTCAGGAGCAGACAGCGCACCCACGCATCAGTCTTTGGAGCCCCTGCGCGCTGCTGCCGCCGACGCTGAGTCGGAGGCCCGCTGGATGGGATCGCTTCGTGGGCGCGAGGAGGTGTCGCTGGACGAGCTGCTCGAGGCGCTTCCGCATCTGGGCGCCGACGTGGAAAGGCTCGGCGGTTTTATCCACACTCTCGGCGAGGCGGGGGTGAAGGTCGGCGACGATTCAGCCGAGTCCGGCGCGGACGCTGGTTCGGGTGGGGTGGCGGAGGGCGCGTCCGGCGATGGTGTTCCGGACGCGTTGTCGGGATACCTGTGCCGGATCGGCCGCGTGCCCCTGCTGGGCAAGGACGGGGAGCGGGAAGTTGCAAAGCGCCTGGAGGAAGCCGAGCTCAGGACCATCAACCTTCTGCAATCCTGCGGGATGGTCTCGCAGATGTATCTGGAACTTGCGCGAAGCATTCACACGGGAGGCGAACGGATGGATGTGGTGTGCGAAGTAGGCGGTATGGCTGAAAAGGACCGCGCCATTTACCGTGAAACACTCCCGGCCTGGATCGCGGAGATGGAGCGGTTGGATCGAAAGTTGCGCGACAGATTTGCTCAACTCTACGAGGCGCGCACGAAGGGCGCGTACGCCATCGCTCAAAAACAAGCTGGCGAGGTGCAGCGCCGTCTCCAGAGGGCCTGGGCGCGGCTTCAACTCCGGCGCCGTTTTTTACTGGAATGGACGGCGATTGTTGGGGCGGAGGCTGCGAAGGCTGCCGCGTTGGAGGCCTCGGGTCAGCTGCGCCGAAGTCGCAAAGACAGCCGGCTGCGTGACTTCTTCCGCATGCACGGGATGTCGCCCGCTCTCTTTGTCTCGCGCAACGCCGAGTTGCAGTCGTGGCGTCGGCGGGCGCTTGATGCGCGGAACCATCTTGTGGAGGCGAATCTGCGGCTCGTGGTTTCCATCGCCAAGCAGTACATGAACCGCGGACTGGCCTTCACCGATCTTGTGCAGGAGGGGAACATCGGGCTCACGCGCGCCGCAGAAAAGTTCGATCACCGTCTCGGTTTTCGTTTCAGCACCTACAGCACTTGGTGGATCCGCCAGTCGATCACGCGCGCCCTTGCGGATCAGAGCCGGCTTGTACGGATTCCCGTGCACATGGTTGAGCAGCTCAGCCGTCTGGCGCGCGTGCAGCGCCGTCTCTTCCAAGAGCTCGGCCGGGAGGCGACGCCTGCGGAGATATCTGCCGAAACAAGCATGGCCGTTTCGCGTATCCGGCAGATGCTCGAGATGCAGGGCTCGGTGACTTCGCTGGACTGCCCGTTGAGCGAGGGATCCGAGGCGACGGTTGCCGACTTGATTCCGGACGAGAATGCGGTGGATCCTTCCAGCGTGACGGAGTTCTCGATGTTGCGCGAACAGCTGCATCGGGCGATTCAAACGCTGGGCGAGCGGGAACGCTTGATTCTCGAAATGCGGCACGGCATCCACAACAACGCGCCTCAGACCCTTGAGCAAATCGGCCAGCGCTTCGGGGTCACCCGGGAGCGCATCCGGCAGATCGAGGCGAAGGCCCTTCGCAAGCTCCGGCATCCTTCCCGGATGGGGGCGGTTCTCCGTGTGCAAAACTGAGGGGATAAACTAGCCTGAGCCGGGAGATGCGGCTGGTGCGCCGTTTTCACCAATCTGTCTGACTGGGCAAACATATCAACCCGCGGAAGAAAAACACATGATAACCACCGTAATCCAAGGCCGCCTGCTAAAGTCGTCTCGCCCCGGATATCGTCCGGGAGGAACAGACCCGGTTCCCGAGGATGTTGTCACGGCATGGAGCGCCGAGGCCCGCGAGCACGGTGTGGCCTCTATTATCTGCCTTTTGGACGAGCAGCATTTACGCCTGTACCGGCACTGCGCCGGCGGGACTGGCTTGGTGCAAGCTTATCGGGAGGCTGGATTCAACGTTGCGCACATTCCGGTGCGTGACCACTGCATTCCCGCGGTTCCAGAGGCTGACATTGAGCGGGCGCTCGAGGCGTACGCGAATTTGCCCAAGCCGTTGTTGGTGCACTGCAGCGCAGGCGTTGATCGCACGGGTACGGTGGTGAAGAGGATTCGCTCAACCTTGGAGCAAGCCGACCTGCGCCCATGAACCCGGAGCACCTCGATACCGCGTCTCTGGCGTCCGGCGAGTCCGGAAATTCTCGCGCCGGCTTTGCGCGCACCGAACGCCAGCGCGTCCGTCTTCACGCCTCTCCGTGGCGTAAGCCAACCCCATTCGGATCGCCCGTGGCGCTGGTCGTGCGTCCGAGAATCACCATGGAGCAGGTGGTCGCGCACTCGCTGCGTGCAGCGCCGCCGTCTCGGAAAGGGGGGCGGCGCCCAATCAAGCTGTCGGGTGTGCTGGCATTCCTGCTGGCGCTTGTGGGCGCGTTTTTTGTCGCGGCTTGGCAGTCGAGTCTCGCGCTCGGCGTTTGGGCTGCGGTGTATTTTGCGGTGATGTACGGGGTGCAGTTCGCGTCCGCGTCGGGCGAGCTTCCCAGCGGGTTTACAAGCGCATGGCATGCGGAGCGGTTTCGTTTGTTTTTCGCCCTGACCGGGGCCGTGCTCTCGAGCAGCGCCCACGGCGCCGCGCTGTTGTATTCCTCGCAGGCTGCGATGGAGATGGCGTGCTTTGGATATGCGGTGGCGCTTTTTATCCTGAGCGTCCCGTTTCGTGTTTCCCGTTTTTCGGTGTGGTTGATTCCATTTCTGTGTCATCTCGGCGTGTTGATTGCACACCGTGCGGGGGTCGGTCTGCTGCCAGTCCATTTGATTGTAGTCGGCTGCGTCTGTTTGATTCCGTCTGCCGCGCTGATTGGATACCGACTGCGCGATGATTCCCGGAGGCGGCTTTTGGCGCAGGGCGCTTACCTGTACTTATGCGTCTGGGTGGTCGCCGGGCTGCTTCTCTCGGGCCCTACGTGGGCGGAGTGGATGAAGGAGCAGTCTCCACGGTACAAAAGGAGCGGCGGGCTGATTTATGTGCAGTCGGACGCCGGGACTCGGGTGGAATCGGCGCCCCTAGCCGAGCCTGTTCGTGGGCGTGTCAAAACTTAAAATCCTCCTCGCACTTGCCAGCGGATCCTCCCGAAACGGAGTCTCATGTGTCCAAACCGCTTCGCTCCAGTGCGCCCAGAGCGCTTTCCGTTGTTTACAACCTTTCCTTCTGAGACCCTTCAACGGGATGAACCACCCTAGTTCTGGCGAAGATTTCATCTTCACTTTCAAGATAACCTTACTCGGCACCGCCCCCCCTGTTTGGCGGCGCCTAAAAGTGCTTGATTGTATCAACCTGCGGAATTTCCACTACATCGTGCAGCGCGTGATGGGGTGGGATAACAGTCACCTGCACCGGTATTTCTGCGGAAAAGAGTGCTACGGTGCACCGTCTGCCGACAACGCCCCGCGCCTTGTGCATGATGAAACCCAATTTGTTCTTGCGGATATTTTTAAGCGCACAGGGACGAAAGTCCGGTACGAGTACGATTTTGGCGATTGCTGGCTGCATGAGATCACTCTTGAAAAATCCGTTCCCGCCACAGCCGAGCACACCCATCCCATCTGTCTTGGCGGGAAGCGTAATTGTCCACCGGAAGATATCGGTGGGATCTGGGGATACACCGAGTTGCTTGAGTCGGTCAGTAATCCGAGCCACCCGAGACGCAGTCAGTTTGAGGAGTGGCTTGAAGAGATATATGACCCAGATCGCTTTGAGTTGAGCGAAATCAACAGCGTGCTTGCGAACATGAAGTACATCTCCGCAATGCCATGAGTGACGATCAACAAATCAGAGAGAAGCTCAGGAAAATCAAATCTCTGTTTGCTGGCGCATCTTCACAAGGTGAGCGAGATGCCGCGCAAGCTGCCATCAACAGGCTCAATGACCGCATCAACACTGGGGACTCTAGAAAGCAAGTGGAGGATCCACCGGTGGAATTCCGGTTCTCGCTCGAGAATTCCTGGTCCTTGCGGCTGTTCTTGGCACTTTGCCGATCGAAGGGCTGTCGACCCTACCGTTACCCGCGTATGCGCCGGACGTCGGTGTGTGTGATGATCGGGGCTCAAGCACTCAAGACAGGATTATGGCCGGAATACCTGGAGATGAACAGGGAACTCACCCAGCATCTTGGGGCACTCGCCGATCAAATTATTGCCGATTGCATTAACTCAGACCGCTCCGACGCCGAAGTGATCGTGGGTCTGCCTGCAACGGCTGCGGCCGATGTGGAGATCCAAGGATGATGCGGGATTTTATGTCACGTGTGTCTCTCCTTGAGTAAAATCTAGCGCCGCTAAAAAATTACGTCCCCGCCGGGTAACTCAGGAGTGAGGGTTACAGGTGCACAGACGCCCGGGTATTTGCAACGCCTGAGATGCGCCCTTGCGGATGTGCAATAATTAAGGCAACTCCAAATTCATCACCCGCGTTTTCCGCGCTCAGTGGCCGGACGGTGTGGTGAAGCAGTCTCCTCACGCTCAGTTTACGATATGAAATTCACTGTTGTCTTTCCAAGTCACGAGTCTCAAGACCTCTCCTTCGGGGTGGTCTTCAGCCCATGCATCTGCTGGGTTCGCGGCGACCGCGTCCTGCTGAATCCGCATCCTAATGCACCGCATTACCGCAAGGGTGATCTCCAATGTTTTTTCGAGGAAACCGGAGTGAGCGGCAGTCTGGATCAAAGCCACAAGAAGGTCGTGGTGCTGGCGCATCAGATCGGACATGGGACCGAGAAGGATCTCGAACTTCTCCAGGAAGATCTCTGGGAAGCCGGGTTTGAGCCGACCGTGGTGCGGATTTGAGATGCGCGCTCCCGCCGAATCAAAAGCGGCCTCTCTGAGCAGTTGATGGAGGCTTTCTGTCGCGTCACACATGCAGCAACACGAAAAATCACCAATGCCTCTCGGCAGCAGGTCTTATGCAGACATGAAAACTGGAGTTCAGGAAGTGCCTGTCCCCGAGTTTGCCCTGAAGACTATAGAAGAAGTCATTAAATTGCTCTTCTGGATGTAGCATGTAGCAGAAAGGCAGAACGCGAGATGCGCTTAGCGAGCCTGGCCATCTCCGCGATTCGCGTGCCTGTGAGTCGTGTCGCCCGATAGCTTCGAGTGTGATTGCGTGCCCGCGAAACCGCGTGCCTGCTAATCGCCAGGCTTCTTTCAGCTTCAAACACCGTTACGCGACATCTGCCTTCCTTGCGTCATAGGGAAGCACAATTCGCGAAGCGCCCCCGGGGCCCTTTGCCACGCGGATTTGCACCGGGATCGCGTCCACCATCTCGGTCACATGCGAGATCACCCCCACTTTGCGGCCTTGCGCTTCCAGATGCTTGAGGGCATCCATCGCCGTGCGCAGCGTATCGGTGTCGAGGCTGCCGAATCCCTCGTCGATGAAAAGCGACTCGATTCGGAGGCGGTTCGATGTGAGCGACGCAAGCCCAAGTGCGAGGCCCAGCGACACCAAAAACAACTCGCCCCCCGAGAGCGAATGGATCGATCGGATCTCGTCGGACATGTCACGGTCCACCACCGCGAGATTCAGGCAGTTATCGACGCGCTTCAGCTGATACCTTGCGGACAACTGGTTTAACTGTGCATTCGCGTACTTCAAAAGAACGTCCAGCGTCCACTGCTGCGCAATCCTCCGAAACTTCGCCCCGTCGGTTGAGCCGATGAACGTATTGAGCTTCACCCACGGGGCGATCTTGCGCCGCTTTTCCTCGAGTTCCGCCGCCAGATCGCCCGCCAGCGTTCTGCGATTGTCGTCGTCCAAGATCACCGCCCGCTGGAGATCCGCATGCTTTCTCGCTTCCAAAAGCTCCGCTTGAAGCGCTTCAAGCGCGCCCTGCAAGGATTCGTTGGTGTCTGCGGTAGGCCGCGTGGATTCATGCTTTAAAAGATCCTGCTGTTTTGCAGTAACCGCGTCCGAGGCAGAGGTCACCGCTGCGTCAATTGCGTTCAAACTCGCACGTTCGTCATCGATCCATTGCTTCTCCCTCGCGAGCCAGCGCCCCAGCACCTCCCGGTCGATGCTCTGTCCTTCCCGCGTATTGAATTCAACAACCCACGAATCCAGCGCAGCCGAGGCAGCTGCAAGCTGGTTCTTTGCAGTTTGCGCGACCCCCCGCGCGTCTTCCAACGATTGCGCAGCAAGCCTTGCATCCGTCATCGCATCTTGGTGCGCTTTGTGGGCGGCTTCCTTTGCCAATTTTGCGATGTCGACCTTGTTTTTCAAGGCACCTTCGACTTTATCCGCGGCCTCCCCCCCGAAGAGGGCGGCGCGCTGCTGCCTGGTCGACTCGTAGGCCTTCTCGGCATTCTGATTTGAAGCCAGCCGCTGCTCGTGTGCAGCCGACGCTTCATTGAGTTGCAACTTCAGTTGTTCGACTGCAGGCGTGATGTTTCCGAGCCGAGCCTCAAAATCCTGCTGCTGTTTGCGTGCCTCCAAAAGAAGTTCGGCCGATTCTGTGAACAGCCGGATATACTGTTTTCCGTGCGCAACGGGATCGATGTCTGGAAACCGTACTGCCGTGAGTAAAGGATCCACGAGTGCGAGGGCGGAAGCGGACGCCTGCTCCGATTCGCTTAGCGCTGCTGAAGTTTTGTCTTTTACCGCCTCAGCTAGGGCGAGGATTCTTTCGGTGTCCGCCTGCTCTTTATGACAGACATCCAGCTTTGACCTTGAGTCGTCAAAGGCCTTTCGCGTCTTTTTAAGCTCGTCTTCCGCCTGACGCCGCAGGTTTTCCTTTTGTTCGATCTCCTCTTTCTCGAGTGCTAATGAGTTGAGTCCGGCATCCAGCTGCATCTTTCGTTGATCAGGCTTCAGGCTCCAGATCCTCAACGCCTCCGGATCTCTCGTCGCAAGACGCTCCGCCTCCTGAATCTTCGAGCGAAGTTCATCGATTTGGTTTTGTTTCAGGCTGCGCTGTTTGCTCTGCTGTTGGGAAACGTTGCGGTACCCGACAAGTTCCACCTCGAGCCCGTCAAGTGTGGCCTTGGCCTTGTCAAAAACAGCGGTGGCATCGCGGAGCATTTTGGAGTCGAGCTCCTCAGATTCGTGATTGGAAAAAGGGTGCTCCTTTCCGCCGCACACCGGGCATGCCTCGCCCGCTACGAGCGATGCACGCAGAATCTTGGCGGCGTCTGACACCCGCTTTCTCACAATCTCAAGCATCTGCGCCGCGGTCCGCTCTGCTTGGCGCGCACTCGGAACTTCCGTCGACTCAAGCGTGCGGATCCGTTCCTCGATTTGCACGGAATCTGTTTGGATCGCCTGGAGCTCCTCGAGTGTGTTTTTAAGTGTTTCCTCGTGTGTGGTAATGTCACGGATCCGAAGTTCCAGTTCGCGGAGTGTTTCGCGTTTTGAATCGTTGTTTCTTCGGGCGGTGATGAGCGCACCTTGATCGTGCGCCTTGACGGCGGATTCCGCTGTATTCAACGCATTCGCATTTTTTTGGTGTGTCTTGCGGAGAGATTCCTCCTTGTGCTTTGCAGCGTGTGCGTTCTTTATCGCCCTCGAGTTCTCCGATTTAGCATTCTCAAGTTCGGTGCGGCGCGTGGCGAGCAAGCTTAATTTTGAGTGGGCATCCGAGAGGCGGTCCTTCCATGCAGTGAGGTCGGCCGCGTAAGGAGTGAGAAAATCCAGTTGCCGCACCTTGGATTGGTATTGGGCGAGTTGACGTGATGTCTTTTCGATCTCCTGGTTCCGCTGTTCGAGATCATCCTTAATTTTGCTGAGATTCTGCTGGCTTGTCTTTAACTCCCGCGTGGCCGTTTCAAGGTTGAGCAGCAGCGGGGAGAGGGTGGCATCCAGCCCGCGCGCTTCCTTGAGCTGCGGTTGCGCGTGTTCGAACGCGGCCGTGGCAGTTGTGAAAGCCTCCTCGGCTTGCCTGAGGACCGTGATCTGCCGGTCACGCAGAGCGCAGGCGTCTCGGTGGCTGGTTTCCTTTCCGGCGAGAACACTGTCGGCAGATTTGGAAGTGGCTTGCGCGGTGGATTCCGCATGCCGCAGGGGGCCGGCCTTCATGGAAGCGGTTTCAATGTGTGCCAGTTCGAGTCGTCTTTGCTTTGAAGCGGCACTGGCTGCGCGAGCTTTTTCGAGGGTCTCTTTGGCAGCATTGACTTGGGCGTGCTGCTGGTCGAGGTCGGCGAACCATCGGAGTTGCGCCTTGAGCGTTTCCAACGTTTTTTCGAGGGAATCCTGAGCATTGCGGGCGGTCTGAAGTGCGTCATCAGCCTCGGCTCTGGCCTCCGGCGAGAGTGGTTTGCTACCCTCAAGCTTCGCTTCGATGCTTTGTAGCGCGTTGCTTTGATCCCGATAGCGCTCAAAGATCGCGATGGAAATGGCGGTGAAGCGTTCGGTTCCCGTGAGTGCTTCAAGAATTTCGGCGCGCTCGTTGTCCTTGGATTTGAGAAAGGTTGCGAAGTCGCCTTGAGCCAGGAGAATTGCTCTTCGAAACTGATCAAACGTGAGCCCGACTTTGTCGACAATAGCCTGCTTCACCTCGGTGGTTTTGCCTCCGCTGATCAATCCGACTTCGGAATTACGGGGCACGTTGCCCGAGTGCAGGGTCATCTCAACCGCTTGAAGAGTACCCGTGGGTTTCAGCCGGGCCCGCCGCGCCTTCCATCTCGCGGTGTAGGTGCCTCCATCGACTCCGACAAAACATACTTCCGCGTATGCTTCTGCCGCACCGCGTCGCACCAAGGTGCGCGAATCTTCCTGGCCGATCCCGTTGTTGGCATCGGGGATTTTCTCAGCACCCACAATGGTCTTCAGCCGCGGCGTGTTGTTGTAAAGCGCAAGGCACAGCGCATCCAGCAGCGTGCTTTTTCCAGAACCGGTTTGTCCGCTGATGGAGAACAGGCCGCTCGTGAGAAGGGGCGCGCGAGTGAAGTCGACGGTGTGCTCGCCTCCCAGTGATGCGAGATTGCAGAGGGAAATACGCAGGATTTTCATTTGGCTACCTCCGATAGAATTTCATTGAACGCGCCCATGAGTTCCAAATCTGGTTCGGTGTCGTAAGCTTCCCGGAAAGCAGCGGCAAACACCCGGCTTGGGTCCACCGTATGGAGGTCAGCAAATCCAGCCATGTCAGGCTCCATGCTGCCGTTTTTAGGCGCGTTTGGAGGTTCAGGTTTTATCGAGGCCAGGCGGACCGGTTTTCCAGCAAGCGCTTGTTCCAACTGATGGCGGCGCGTCGGATCGGGACTGTCCTCAAGGTAACGCACCTCAAGGAACGGATGCTTTTCTTGAGGCAGCTCAAGATCAAACGGCTCGCTTCCCAGAACCTCAATCAGTTCTGCTAAAGGGACGGCGTTGCCGCGCGGCAATCGAATCAACTCGACGGTGCGCGGGATCGGTAGCGGGTTCACATCGACAAGGCGGCCGCCTTCAAACGTTACCTCGAGGATTTGGTGGGGGTATCCGCGTTCAGAAAAGGAAAGTGGCACAGGGCTTCCGCAGTACCGGACGCGACCGTGGTCAAGGGACTGGGGTTTGTGAAGGTGTCCGAGCGCCACATACTGCAGTGCTGCGGGGAAGGCGTCGGCTTGCAGCGACTCCAAGCCTCCAATCACGAGGCTGCGCTCCGAGCCTTCGGACACCGCCCCGTCTTGCATGTGGCAGTGGCCGAGGGCGCATAGCGCGGCTCCGGGGTGACTCCGGTCGCGTAGCGCCGCTGCGTATTCCGTCGCGCGCTTGTAGAATTCTCTCACGCCGGCGGTGTATCCGTCTTTTTCCTCGGGCATGTGTGGAAGGTCCGACATCCGCAGATACGGAATGGCAAGTGCGATCGCCTCGACCTTGCCTGACGCGTTTTTCAAGGGGATGGTGAATTTTGAATAATCATTTTCCTCCCGCACCCCATCGTTAACGGTGCCGACGACGTGGATGTTCATCCGCTGCAGAACCGGCCCGGAGGCCTCCAAGCGTGCCGCTGCGTCGTGGTTGCCCGCGGTCACGACGACCTGCAAAGCCGGATGCACTGCCAGTGCCTCGGCCAAAAAACCGTAATACTGGTTTTGCGCAGTCGCTGGAGGGTTGATGGAATCAAACACATCTCCGGCGATAACAAGTGCGTCCGGTTTTCGCTCAGCGATTCGCTCCAAAAGCCACGCGAGAAAGCGGCCGTGCTCGTACTCGCGATCGTAGTTGTGGAAGGTTTGTCCGAGGTGCCAGTCGGCCGTGTGAAAGATGCGAAGCATGGGAGGGTGGATTTTGTGCGGATGAAAGAGGACGGCTTGATCTCCGGGAATGGTAGATGCCCATGAGCATCCATGGAAATCTCCGTCCAGCAGGCGCCGCCGCAAAGTTGTGTTTGCGTGCGACGCCTCGCTGAGGATGTTGGACAAAAGGCGGGGTCGCCGCCATTGATTACGCCGAGCGCAGGTAGTCCGAGTCTCCGGGATCCTCGCCCCCCGGCATTTTGACAATCCCATTGCTTGCGGGGGAATCCGGAGGCAAGGGCGGGTTTGCCGCGGTGACAGACGGATCCGCAAGCCGGCGCCGCTCCCAGAACGACTCGGTTGCCGCTTCGATCTCCGCCAGTAGTCCGGTCACGTTGTCGTCGTCGGTCACAGCCAGACCCGCGGCTTCGCGAGCGTTGTACATGGCCCAGCTGGTTGCAATCAGGCATGCGCGCCCGGCTTCAATCTGCGTTTGTTTGTTTGCTTTGTTTCTCATGTTTTCTCCTTCTGTTTTTCTTTGAAATCAGTTGTCCGTTCGCCGTGGTCGGTTTCCTAAAACTTATGCCGCCACATCTCCGCGATTCGCGACTCCGCGATTCGCGATCTTCCGACTGGCGCTCGCCATCGCGCTTTTGCACGTTTCCTCCGAGACGCCCAGGTTGCGGGCGATCTGCGCAATGTCGTAAATCCCAGTTTGCAGTCCGGCTAGAAGCTGCCGGAGGACTTCGCGCTCCAGAAGATCCATGCGATGCTGATGTTCCTCAAACACGCATTCGTACCTCGACGGTTCCGTCCAAGGTGTGTAGGCGTTCGAGTCCACGAGGGTGTCCTCCAAGGTGAGTCCCTCGCCCAAGGGCTTGTGGATGGATACGGGCGTTTCGTGAAGAGGCGCGATTTCCTGCGCCCAGTCGAGGGGCTTGCCGGTCTCCTCGGCAATCTCCTCAGGCGTGGGCTGGCGGCCGTAAAGCTGCTCAAGCTCGTTATAGGTCTTCCCATAGTGGCGCATCTCGACCCATTTGTGGGAAGGCACCCGGATGATCTTGCCGGAATTCTCGCCGGCCCGGACCAAGTCGCCGTGAATCACCTTCACCGCGTAGGTCGAAAAGCGCGTCCCCGTGGAAAGATCGTAGTTTTCCACCGCTTTCTGAAGCGCAATGGCACCGATCTGTCGAAAGTCCTCCAGGGGCAGAATGTGAAGGTTGAATTTCCGGCG
>JBILKY010000045.1:0-17133 GCA_044376395.1 Chthoniobacteraceae bacterium
AACGCCCCCGGCCTCCCTGGCGGCTCCGAGGAAAGAACCCGTCCAGTTAAAATAGCAGTTGTGAACAAAAGAATCCGCGAAGGTGACCAGAAAAAGAACAAGGACAAACGGGTGCTTGAGAAGTTTCGCCGCTTCCAGCCACGCGAGACTTTCTCCGGCGCCATCGGTTTTCTTTTTCGCAGGCGTATGGGGCAACATCAGACTGAATGCGGCGAGCGCAATGGAGATGATGCCGGACACCTTGAAAGTCCATTCCGTCGCGACTTGCGCGGCCGGACCGGTAAGCCCGGATTTGAAAACAATGTCGAACCATGCAACGAGCCCCTGCGGATTTGCAGCGCTCACCTTGTCCCAATCGACAAGGATAAAAACAAAAGGCCATGCCACGAGAATCCATCCGAACGTGCCACCCATCCGGATGATGCCGAATTCTTTCTTGGCGTCTTGCATGTTCGCAAAAGCGATGGAGTTGGTGATGGACATCGTCGGGACGTAAAAAAAGCAGTGCAAAAACATGCAAATGAAAAAAGGCCAGAACGCATGCGTAAAACCGCAGCCAAGAATCGCCAACCCGCCGACAAGATGTGAAAAGCTCAGGAATTTCTCCGCCGAAAAATTACGATCAGCGAATTGGTTGCTAAAAAACATCCCGATGATTGCGGCAACCGGAAACGCATTGAGAATCATTCCTTGCTCAGAAAACAACCATTTCAGAAAGTCGGGCACGATCGGAGCGAGTGCCGGGGGTGGTTCTGTCGCTGAAAAGCCTAGGCTCGGCAGGTAGCCAAAAATGAGCGGGAGCCATGCACCCCAAATGGCGATCTCGAGCACCATCATTAGGAAAAGTTTGTTGCGTGTGTTCATAGGAGTGTGGGACGGAAAGATCGCGCACCGCGCGCGCATCGCAGATTTCTAAACCACTAAAGATGAGCGTCAAGGAACTTGCAATTCCTCCTGCTGTTTCTCGGGCCACCCCGACCCGGCCGCGGTGACTGATTGACTGCCTTTGCACTCCAAAAAAGGCGATGCTCTGGTCGTTGCACCCCGCGTTCTGGCCATCCTCTCCCCATCTCTTTGCAGGCTGCCGCAAACTGATTTCACTGATGGCGCCCGACCGCTGGCGAGCGCCGTGAAGTCGCGGAGCCCTCGGGACTGCCGGGAAAATTAGAAATCCCTTTCCGCACCTTGAAATAGAGCAGTGTCACGCCCAAGATTAATGTCCGCCGGGCTCGGGCACTACATCCTAATCATCACTCGTTGGTTTCTTAGAACCACCCAACGTTGCCCACCTCAACCAACACAACCCCTAGGGAGAACGGAACAATCAGTGAAAAGCCCTGATGCAATTTGGCGGACCATGGTACGAACCGTTTTGTCGGCACAAATTTTGTGCTCGGGAACCGCGCTGGATGCCGTGCCGTTGAGCCGTCGGGCTGTTGAGGAAAAAGCCGACCAACCGGCGTATGTGCCTCATCCTTTTGTGAAAGGATTGTCTGGTGACTACCGCAGTAGCGAGCACTCGGAACAGTATCAGCAAAAGCTATATTTGCAGGATACGCCTGCCGGACTTCTCTTCGACTTATTTGCCCATGAACCGCACCCGAAGCGAGAGCTTTCTGCTGAACACAGCGGTACCGCAAGGAAGGTTGCGGACGACGTTTTCGCGCAAAAATGGGAGAGTGAAGATGAGGAGGGCAATCCCACACCGGCTTGGTTCTACATCGCCATCGAGCCCTCAGGAAAAGTTACGGTGAGCATCCGCGGCATAGTTGCGAGGAATCCGCCTTTCCACACTGCAGGCAACCTTGAGGGAACCTACCATAAGGTGGGGCCTGAGGCCGTGGTTTTCGATGAGAACTCGCAGAAAGCTGTCACACTTCTGCAGAACGCTGAGACTCTGGCGCCGGCTGGCTTTAAAGAAGCAGCTCAGTTTTTAGGGGGCGGCCACGCCCTCGCCGGCGTGCTGTTGAATCGGCGCGAAAGTGCCGCCGCATTCGCCGTCGACATCTGCAGCGCGAAACAGGGGAATGAATACGCGCTTCAAACGGTGCTCATGACACTCGGCGGGGTGCGCGGCGGGACCGAGATCGACCCGGAATTTGCACTGAAAGTCTACGCACAGGCAAAGGAGAACAACCCCGATGTTTCCATCTACGAGGCACCGCGAATCGAGGTAGACACGCTATTGAGCCGCGAGTTTGCACTCATCAAATTAGCAGCCGAATGTCCACCTCTCGATTTTGGAGCGTTTCTAGCAGCAAACAAAATTTCAGCGGAGAGCCTCACACAGTCCCCCTATGCCATTTGGGAGTTGGCAGAACAGGCAGCGCTTGGGAAGCGCTTCGGAAAGCCGAATGCCGAGTTGGCGTTCCAGCTTGTGTTGCGCGGCGGCGGGTCATTCGAGGAACGCACGGCGGCGGTCAAGCTTAGTCACTCGGCATGGAAAGGGAACGGAAAGCAGAAATTCAACCTTGCGGCCTGCCTGAACTCCAACAAAGGCAAGGAATACCTCAAAGAGCGCGGCAGAACCAAACCGGACACCCTGAATATCGAAAACCTCAAGAAAGAGATCAGTAGCGCCAACCTCCAGGCGCTCTTAGAGAAAGCATACGACGCTCAGTCGCGGTTTATCACAGAGAGCGCACGCATCTATTGCGGCGACGAAGGGTTTTCCATCTGGGAGTGGAACAGCACCGCCTACGCGAGGCAGGCAACTCAGCGGTACTTGGAAACTGTAAGAGCAGTTTTCAAAGGTTTTAAACCGAAACAGCAAACGGTCTCCGCGAGCGCCGATTCCCAACTCAACGCAAGATACAAGCGCGCCATCGACGGCCTCGGAAATCCCGACACCTTGCCGGATGCGGACCTCGAAGGAGAAACCGCCAGTAAGTTCTTTTACAAAGACGCCGAGTCCTTAAAGAGGGTGCAGCGGGCATGGCTGCCGATGCGCGACAGGAACGCCGCACTCTTCCACGCGCTGAGCCCCGGCGTGAGCGAAGAGGATTGGAAAGCGTGGCTCACTGAGATCCGCACGCGGGAACTCCCGCGGTTTCAAGAGGCAATCAAACCCCAATAGATTCGAGTTATGATTCGTGAGGTTTTCGAAGCTGCTCCGGGCTTGCTGCGCTCCCTAGCTGGACTTGCCGGCAGATTGAAACACGGGGTGCTCCACACGTTCTTGTGTGCCTCCCTGATGCACATGACAGCGATTGTATCGCTGGCGGATTCGACGGACAGCGGATGGCTGTATGTGCTTGATCCGAGAGTAGAGCTCCGTGTTTGGCCGGTGTCTGACGGCAACGAGTATGACATCAGAATTTTTGGAAGCAGCCCGGGAGTGACGGAGGAGTTCCTCGACCACTTCAGCGGGCTCTTGAAACGGAATTCGGAAAATCAATGGGCAGATGGCAAGACGCTTGTTGTTCAGGGAAAACTTGGAGACCCCACGCTCCGCATCAAATTGACCGCTCAGGGAGAGAAAAACTGGTCGGCACGGAAGCGGAACTATTATCCGGGCAAGGAATGGGACACGCTCACGCTTGCGTCGACGGCAGTACTGACAGGAATTACAGGCGTTTATGAGAATGCCGGTGAATCGGGTCCGAACTTTGATGAATACCTCACCATGCAGGAGGTTTCGGGTGGCGTGTTGTTCGACCTAGAGTTTGTCATGGCTGGCGAGGAGTTAATGCACCGATTCGCACGCAAAGTTTCGCAGCACCGGTTTTTGTTCAAGGGATCCGTTTCAACTTCCGGAAGTAAAGGTGAGTTAACCGAGCTAGAGATCAATGTGGGCGATGTTTTAAACGACAACGAACCCGGGATCGAGCCAATGGCGCACAAGGCAACTCTGACTGCCAGCAACGCGGATGCACTCTCGTTTCCTTGGAACGCTATTCGCAACCGGTCCTACCAGAAACTTGCTCCCGGCGGCGTCTCTTCGCGGACGTTCAGATTGCGCTCCAAGCCAATGAATCCGAGGCTGGCTGAGAGCTTGGAAAAAGTCCGGAGGGCGGACGCTCTTTTTCCGACGGACCGCGAGAAAGCGACTGCTCTCTACGGTGAGGCAAGTGTTGAGCTAGGCGGCGGGACGGGCTTGGCACAGGCGCTTGCAGACCGGCGGAGCAACTGGATGATGCTCAGATCCGCACTGAGCAACGCGTGCATGGGAGTGGATTTTGGCCTGGAAACATTGTGGCGTGAGCTTGGTTGGTCACACGGCGACCTGTACATTGATCCGGGATTTATTTTAAAAGCCCACGCCGCAGTCGGAGTCGATGCGAAAGAGCGTAATTTGACGCAATGGGAGTTGATGCAGATTGCCCTTGAATCCGGCGATCTGGACTTAAACGCTTTTTTACTTCAGCACCATTTGAAAGCGGAAGATCTTCGGGTCTCTCCATACGCAATCTGGGAGGTGGCGCAGGAAGCGTCCCGAGGCGGTCGTTTCGGAGGACCCAATCCAAAGCTGGCAATGCAACTGGTCTTACGCGGCGGAGGCAACGTCGAGGAGCGCGAATCGGCGATCAGACAGTGCCACGCGATCCTCAAGGGCGTCCGAACCGAGCCGTTTCAGCTCGAGGAGTGCATCCGCAGCCGAGTGGGGAAAGCGTATCTGCTCTCGCGAGCCGCGCCCCAAGGTATCAACGCAGTAAACAGCGCTGCTGCACTATCCGCAAACCTTCAAACCAACGCCCTTCGCGGTTCTTTTGCAAAGGCCTTTGAATCAGCGCAGAAATTTTTTGAGGAAGAGTCGCAATACTACAGCGGCTGCCGCGGTTTTTTTACTTGGGAATCAAACCGCTTGGCATTCCAACACTCGAGGTTGCGGGAATTTGCAGACGAGATGCACTCGATTGCTTCCGGAAAACTCCCCGAGATGAGTGCTGTCGCCGAAGATTCGGAGACGCTTTTAGCAGAGTTAACGAAAGAACTTCATGTTTTCATGCGGGGCCCTCTGGATGAAGTCATCGATGAAGACCAAGATCCAGCACTCGAAGATAGTTTCTATTTTGCCGAGGGCGAGAGCGCCGAGTTGCATCAGAAATGGGAGGAACACCAAGAGTCGGTAGCAAAATTTTTGTGTGCGGTAAAACCAGAGCGCACCAAGGAGTACTGGAAGCGGTGGATGAACGAAGATCGGACTGCGTTTTTGCTGCGCTTCAAGAACGGTCCCCGTTGATCCGCTAAAAGCGCAGCCACTCGTTGCTCTGCTTTGCAATATCAGTGCCATAATGCGTTTTTTGCAAAACTTAGAGCGCCGCCTCGTATGCAGGTTGAAATCCGCACAAATTGCGGACCGCAAAAAACTACGCTTCACCTTTTCACCTCTCCAGAGCGCTTTCCAATCGGACCAGATTGCAATCGGCCGCTTTCAAACCGGCAGTCTTCTACAGCTTAGTGACCTCACCTTTAGCGATGAATTGCACATCAAGCCACGGCGGTGGTGCACTGCTTTCGCCATCGATCCAGAATTCTGAGAACCCGGTTTCCACCTCATAGTCCTGCCGAACGACGGGAAGGTTGCCCTGAAGGCACCAATTCAAGTCATACACGCCTACTGTATCGCCTCCCTGATACCAGAGATACTGATCACTCTTGACTTCGCCACGAATCAGCAACGCGCCGGATCCAGCATGGATTACTGGATTTTTAATCAGCGAAGGGATCTCTCCAAGCATCCGCAAGTTTTCGATTAAAACTTTCGGATTAGTATCCCGGGGAACCCTGCCGAAACCGATGGAAACCGAGCGGAACACTCCGTAGCCAGCGCCCTTCGTTCGATAACGCATCCCCCATCGGCCCGTTGTCCGCGCCACCTCCCCGGTTGGCACCACAATGTCCCTGCGTCCAGTGAAGTCGATGGGAACCACGTAGTCCTTGTCCGCTCCGATTTGCACGACAAGAAAAGCGCCGCTGCCGTCCCCCGTCACAGTCAGGGCTAGGCCTCGCGCGTTCTGCGCGTTTCCCTTTAGAGCAAAGCTCGGAAATCCATCCTGTTGAAAATGCTCTACGACTTCCTGTTCGACCGTGGCGACCTTTTGACCCTCTGTTTGCCGGTCGCGTTTCTCCGCGCCAGCTGGCAGTGCTTCCCCAACGGCATTGTCGAACGATATCTCCAATGCTGGGCCAACATCTGCAAAAACATGGCGGCCTAGATTTCCCATTTCTGCAGCCTTCGGTTGCAAGCGGTAATTTAGTGCAGGGCTAGCGTCCTTGTCAGAAGCCGCACCGGCAACCGCAGCAGGTGACTTCACGCCAGCTCCGTCTAAATAGCCTTCAAGATCTTTGCTGACAGGGGGTGTGACTCCGTGAGGTTTCATTGCTGAAACGGCATCGGAGTAACCATTCAAAACGCGAACAATGAATTGCGGGGCCTGACGCTGAAACGGGTTTTCTAAATTCAAGCGCATGCCCGGGGCGATGTACTGGCGCGGCAAGATCACACCGAATTCCTGGACGGTCGTCCAATCCACATCGGCGGCGCCCCGCGTCATGATGACAAAGGGTTGCAACTCGTGCCCAGCTTCGGTTCTGCGTAGCTCGTAGACCACCTTGGCGCTGCGATGGCCGGAGGGCCGGTTCATCGTGTTGGGAAGGGCGTCGAAGTAATAGGCGCCGGAAATCTGCTTGTGCATTTCCGAAGTCATTTTTGGGGCCGCCTCCCGCCACGTCAAAAACTGATCCGCGAGCAACGCCGCCAGTCCGTGCATCTGAATTGAACGTGGAAACAATCCGAACATGGGCTCCGGTTTGCCGAAGTGAAACCTCTGGGTGTTCTCCACAGCACCGGGCGCCAGCGTAAAGTGATTTTCAATCGGGCTGGTGGCGAGCCGCCCGTCCCGGTGAACCGCAAGTGCCGCGCTACCGCCCGCTCCTCGGTCACCGATTGGCACGCCCCCGAACTTCATGCGATATACCAAATCCCAAGGGCTTGGTGCACCACCCGAGTTGTTGCTTGTTACTGGGTGATCGGTGTTCTGGTAGACAAACATCGCCCACTTGGAGTAGCCCCACGGAACGTCGTTATGGCACTCCGCTCCGTCGTGTTCATGATGATCCACACCGAGTCGGTTGAAGAACTCTGCGTATTCCCTCGCTGTAATCTCGCTCAAATCGGTCATGCTGCTGGGGTAGTAGTTTTGCCCGTACGCTTTCAACAGACCGACTACTTCTGCGCCTGCTTCATGATCAGCCGCGGCGACGCCACGTCGCCCGGCGATGAGCGTCCACACCGGCTGATCGATGTTTTCAAACTTACATGGCAAAATCTCGTCATCGACGAGGATTTCATCGAGACGCCAATACTCGGCATACGTTTTTGGAGCGGGGAATCTGACGCCTGGAGCCGGGCGGAAAAGAAGAGTCGTCTCGGTTGCGGAGATTGATTTCTCCAGCGTGCCGCGCCCCCAGTTAGCCAGACGGCGGTCGGTCTTTTTTCCCTTCCCGATGTACTTGGATCCTTCCTGCCCGACGCCATAGCAGATGGTGTGTAGCATGGCGTCCATGTGGTTTGCCTTGAGTTTATCCTGGAAGGCTTTGAGGTCCGCCTCACCACGGGGAAACACAGCGCTGTTGACCGACAGTGGGTCGCGGTCGTAGACCCAATAAGCCCCGCGCCAAGTGTCAGTGTGCAGGTAGAGCCGGTTGACGCTCAGTTTTTTTGCGTGCTCAAAAAGAAGATCGAGATCTTCCGGTTTCTCGGCGCTTACTCCCAAAGTGGAGCAGTGTTCAAATTTCTCACGCCACTCCTGCACCCATTGTGTCGCACGCTCGTAATTCCATTGTCCATTAACCCGTGGATGCGGGACATTTTCTTCCGTCCAAACTCGCAGCAACGCCTCGTTGTGGTCGTCGTCACCCGATGGCACAAACAATGCGAACCCGCCAAGGGGATCGCTCTCCGCACGCCTCCAAAGGAAAGGCCAGGAGGCGGTGCAAAAACATCGGATGGAAGCCCACTTCCCGCTCGTTGTGCACATGTAGTCGAACGGCACCAACTCTGGGCAGACATTTTTGAAGTTCACACGGAACCTAAGAATGGGCTCGGTGTGATCCGGCACATTTTCCATTTTTTCTAGCGAAAAGGAGACATGAGTTTTCCCGGCGTTTACCGAGAGGGTGATGCGGGTTCCATCGGCTGCGGTGGCGAGCAATTTTCCATCCTTGGATTCCATGAAAATGATCGGGATCGTTTTTTCATCGGTCTCTGAACCCGTCGTCAGATAGAAGCCGGGGCCCGGATCTGCCGTATTAATGAGGTTCACTCCATTCCCCCGAGCGAAACTCAGCGGACTACCTCCCAGGGCGAACTTCATGGAAACATCGCCACCCCTAATTGTTTGGATGCGCACCGGGCTGGTAGATTGTTTGACCGTTCCATCGCTCATTCTGGCGATGGCGTGCGTCCGGCCCGGCAAAGCAGGATTGTTTTCCTCAAAGAGGGTGGGCTGTCCTGCCGCTTTTTGGCTGCCGGACACGGCGGCATCGTTCCCCGGCGCAGAAAAAGGATAGCAAAAACAGAAAATAAGGAGCGGAATACACTTCATGATTTGAATCAAACGTGCGGCGAAGGAGCGGCGGGCAGCTTCACTCGATTCTTTTCCCGAGGAAAGAGTTTAGGCCGCTGGATCCCTGAACCCACCAAGCCCCAACGGCGCCCAAAGACTGACAGTACGCCGAGGCGCGGGGCAAATAGGCAGCAAAGCGCCGCCTCCAATCCCCGCAGATATGAGCGATGATCATTGCGAGCGCCCTTGGTCAGGCTCCGCGACCGGGCCTTAAACCTAAGATTCTCGCGGGCGGACGGTTAATTTCCGGTGAACTGCGCTTGTTGTCGGTATCAACACAAGTGCAGTACAAGCGCTGCCGCGCCTGCCAAATCGATGCAACCCCATGCAAAAAAAGCGCGTAACAAGGGCGGGATTAAGCCAGCCTTCAGCAAATCTCGCCCCTCCTCCCCTACAGCTGATTCCCCCCTTTCATCCATACCATCCCACCGGTGCGGGCCTGTGCCGCGCTAAGGGATGATCGCTATTGCTTTATCCTACCCCCCACACGGTGATCTCCGCTTTCCGTATCCTCATCGCATCATTTCTGCTCGGCGCACCGTGCCTGCCCGCCATTGAACCGCGCGCTGATTCGACAGACATAGCTTTTTTCGAACGGAACATCCGTCCCCTGCTCGCCGAGCACTGCCTTGAATGCCACTCGGTGCAATCCGGCAAACGCAAGGGCGGCCTGCTGCTCGACTCGCGGGAGGGCATCGCCCAAGGGGGCGACTCAGGACCCGCCCTACTCCCAGGCAGGGCCGATGACAGCCGCATCGTCATTGCCACACGCTGGGACAACGCGGATCTGCGCATGCCGCCGAAAAAAGCCCTCGAGGCCGGCAAAGCTGAGCTTCTCGCTGAATGGATTCGCCGCGGAGCGCCGGATCCTCGCGAGACCAGCGCCAAACCGCGCGCCCATTCAGGCATGTCGCTCGAAGAGGGGCGCGCCTTCTGGGCTTTCAAGCCCGTCACCAGCCCTGTCCCACCCCAATCCACGGCGGTTCACCCCGTGGACCGGTTCATCGTCGCCAAGCTCGAGGCCTCCGGTCTTTCTCCCGCGCCGCGCGCAGACCGGCGTACCTTGATTCGACGCGCCTCCTACAGCCTTACCGGCCTGCCGCCGTCCCCCGAGGACGTAGAGCAATTCGCAACTGACGAGTCCCCGGAGGCCTTCGTGAACATTGTCGACCGCCTGCTGGAGAGCCCAGCATATGGCGAGCGTTGGGGCCGTCATTGGCTTGATGTGGTCCGCTATGCAGACACGTGTGGAAACGCCTCCGACTACCCCGTCCCACAACTCCATCTCTACCGCGACTGGGTTGTTTCGGCAATCAACGCGGACATGCCCTACGACCGTTTCCTTTGCGAACAAATCGCCGGCGACTTGCTTTCCACAGGCAGTGTCGCCGAACGAACGCCCGGCATCGTGGCCACCGGCTACCTCGCTCTCGCGCGCCGGTTCGCTGGAAAAGCGGGCGCCACCCATCTCACCATCGAGGACACAATCGACAACCTTTCGAAGGCTTTTCTTGGAGTCACCATCTCCTGCGCCAGATGCCACGACCACAAATTTGATCCCTTCACGATGAAGGATTATTACGCGCTCTACGGCTTTTTTAGCAGCACCCGCTACCCCTATCCCGGCGCGGAGGGCGACACCAAACAAAGCAACTTGATCCCCCTTCTGGAGCCCACAGAAATCGAACAGCTGCTCGCCCCGCACAAAGCTTCAGTTGCAGCGTCACAGGAAGAACTCAAGGATTTGGAGCAAAAGCTGAAGGACGCAGCCGCTCCAGTTTCCAATGAGAACAAGCTTGCTACCGACGATCTTCAAAAACAAATCGCCGACGCGAAAAAGAAAATCGCCGACCTCACCAACGCGGCACCCCTCATCCGTGACGCTTACGCTGTGACAGATGCCACCGAAACCGGTGATGCCCGCATCCAAAACCGCGGCGAACCGAAAAATCTCGGTGAAACCGTGCGCCGGGGTTTTCCAGCCGTTCTGGGCGGCATGACTCTGCCGGAACATGCCACCGGAAGCGGTCGCGACGCCCTCGCCCATTGGATTACCGATCCAGCCAATCCGCTCACCGCGCGGGTGATGGTGAACCGCATCTGGCTGCATCACTTCGGGCGGGGACTCGTCGCAACGCCGAATGATTTTGGAAGGCAAGGCGCGCCCCCTTCGCATCCGGAACTGCTTGATTTCCTCGCCTCGGAGTTCATACGCACAGGGTGGTCGCTTAAGTCAATGCATCGTCTCATCCTCTCTTCCGATGCATGGCAACGCGCCGCCACACCTAGTCCAAAGGGCGATTCAATCGATCCCTTGAACACGCTTTTGTCGTACCACAACCGCACCCGACTCGACGCCGAATCCCTGCGAGACACGCTTCTGCGAGTCTCCGGCGAACTCATCCCCGGTCCCGCGCCCGAGCATCCATTCCCATTGCGAACCACGTGGAAATGGACACAGCACAATCCCTTTTCCGCATCCTACAACACGAATCACCGAAGTCTTTATCTGATGCAGGCGCGGCTTAAAAAGAATCCGTTCCTCGCCCTGTTCGACGGACCCGATCCAAGTGCAGCCACGGGCAGTCGCTCTCTGACGACCACACCGCTCCAAGCTCTTTTTGCAATGAATCACCCGCTGATTCACGAAGCCGCGTCGGCGATTGCCAAGCAGACCGCAGCCGCGGCGAACCCCGCACAGCGTATCGCCGCGACCTACCGGATCCTTTTCCAGCGCCCGCCCGACGAAAGTGAGCAAAGCCGTGCGACAGATTTTCTGTCCAAATATCAAAATCTTGCGGCGCCGTCTGGCGTTGCAATGCCGGAGGAGGCTTGGCCCGCGCTCACCCGAAGCCTGCTTGCCAGCAACGAACTTCTCTTCCTCGACTGACATGAATCCCTCGCCACTCTCTGTCTCCCGCCGGGCCGCCATTTCGTCGCTTGTCGCTGGTTCAGCATTGTTCAAAGGCCTCGCTGCGGATCTTGCGCACGGCGCGGATACCGGGCCCGGAACAGATCCCCTTCTTCCCCGTCCCTCCCACTTTGCTGCGCGCGCGCGGAGCGTGATTTTCCTGAACATGAGCGGCGGTGTCTCCCACGTTGATTCGTTTGATCACAAGCCACGTCTATTTGAGGACCACGGCAAGACCTACCAAGTCCCGCAGGTCATGCTGCAGGCGTTCGCCGCCAACAACCGTGCAGCGGCTAAATTCTTCAAGCGGCCCGACTGGAACTTTGCGCAGCATGGCAGCTCCGGCTTGTGGATTAGCGACATGTTCCCTTATGTCGCCCAATGCGCCGATGAACTCTGCGTGATCAATTCGATGCGCAACAGCCACGCGGATCATTTCCAAGCCACGCTTGGTATGCATACCGGATCGGTGACATTTCCACGCCCCAGCATTGGCGCATGGATCAGTTACGGACTTGGAACGCTCAACCAAAACCTGCCTTCCTTCGTGGTGATCGCACCAAACCTGCCCTACGCGGGAACACAGGTGTGGTCCTCCGATTTCCTGCCCGGGTGCCATCAGGGCACGCTGGTTTCACCGGGTCAGGAACCCATCCCGAACATCCGCCCAAGGCAGTCCCAGAGCGCACTGCAGCGCATTGAGCTCGATTTTGCACAAGCGGCGAACCGCAGGCACGCGGCGATGCGCGGCAATGATCCCCTTCTGGATGCGCGTATCCAATCCTTTGAAACCGCGTTTGGCATGCAAATGGAGGGGCCTGAGGCGCTCGACATTTCGAAGGAGTCCGACGAAACCCACCGCCTTTACGGGCTGGAACGCGGAAGCACCAAAGGCTTCGCGTGGCAATGCCTTGCGGCAAGGCGTCTGATCGAGCGCGGTGTTCGGTTCGTGGAGCTCATCGATACTGGAGCTGGAGGAAACTGGGATTCGCACGGAAACATGGCGGACCACGGGAGGCTCGCGCTCAACGTCGACAGGCCGATCGCCGCGCTGCTGCGCGACATGCGCTCACGGGGGCTACTTGACGAGACGCTCGTGGTTTGGACAACTGAGTTCGGCCGCACCCCTTTCAACTCTGCCAAGGACGCAAAGGGACGCGAGCACCATGCGGAGTCGTTCTCAACTTGGATGGCAGGCGCGGGGATAAAACCCGGCATGACCTACGGCAGCAGTGACGAGCACGGGTGCACGGTTGCGGAGAACGAGGTCCACATTCACGACTTTCACGCGACAATTCTCCACCTGATGGGACTCAACCATGAGGCTTTGACTTTCCGCCACGCGGGACGCGACTTTCGATTGACGGATGTCGCGGGGAACGTGGTGCATGACATTCTTGCTTAACCCGCATTTAAAAACGCACCAGTTTACCCTGCCGGGCGACACCGGGATCAAAGCATCCGGGCGAAATACTCAATAGACGCAGAACGGACAGCCCTTTCATGAAGCTGCTCAAGCCGTCCCGGATCCTGCACAGCCTCCAACGCCTCACGGATCCCCTCGGGGCAGTCCCCATGGCGGATTTCCAAAGCGCGGATCACCGCAGTCCGGAAGGCTCGGATCTCGCCTTGGGAAATGCCTTCCTGCCTACCTTCCTGTCTCAGTTGATCGGCGATCGTCATGGATTTGGATTGAAGAGGTTTGCTGCGGATTTTCCGGATGCGTTCCCTCAGAAGAGAGACGTTTGAGTCGGCATTTAGAATATAGCGCAACATCCGCTCGAGCGCACTCTCCGAAATCGCGAACAAAAGCGATTCATCCCAAATCACATCGCTCAAGAGTTCGTCCACAGGCTCCGCTTTGAGTGCGCGCAGCGTGAGAATCCCCTCAGGGGTGCCCCCAAGCCTCTCGTAAGGAATGCGCACTAGTTCCAGAAGATGATACTGCAGAGACGGCTGCCAAGGTCGGATAATGTCTGCAACGTCAACCGGCAAATTCAAAAGCGCTTCCAAGTGCGGGGCCGTCTTCCACGGCTTTCTCCCTTGAGCCAGCACAATCGGGAGAATCGCCGGGAGTTTGGCAGGCGAAGGATTGGCCGCTGCAAAGCGCTCCCAGATACGCAAAATATATGAAAGCAACCGCAGGGCCATTCGCGGATCCTCTGAGCTCTGATGCTCGAAGAGCAGGTATAGAAAGGCGTCGCTTCCATGAAGTTTCAGGGAAAAAAGCAAGTCGCTTTCGGATGCAGCAAACTGCGGGTCAACAAACGTGGAGGACTCCAGAATCAGGGAATTCCAGTCAACGGCGCCACACAGTTGGCAGGGAAGATGTTTTTCAAAGAAGGCCCGCGCGTTGTCTGTATTCGAGAAAGTCGCCTTCAGCAGCTTGTCGTTTGGATGATGAATGGGTTCCTCGGGCATGGACTCTCAAAGAAAGTCGCATACGGAGAGTCCAAATGCCGTCTGGATCCAGCGGATTTACCCACTTTTTCCCTAGGCACCAATCGGCGAGCAAAGACTCGCTGACCTCTGCGTGGCACGTAAGGACGCGCTTCGACGGTGCACGCTTACCTCGACAGAACGGCGGTGAGTTTTGCGACCAGATAATCGCTGATCTTGGGGTGCACAACATTTTCTGCACCTGGATGTACAAGTTCACAAGAAACTCCAGCCGCCTTGCAGCGTTCCTGCAAACCCACGCCAAAATTCGCGCTGTGCGTAGGGTCCCTCTCTTCCTGCCCAAGCGCTGGCGCAGTTCCATAAAAGAGGTAGATGGGCGGGTCATCCCCAGACACCAGCGCGTAGGGTGAGTACTCCGAGATCCATGGCAGGATACTCTCGCGTTTGGCGAGGAACTCGTCGAACGGCGTGTTCTTTTTAACTAGATCAGCCGAGATCCCGAAGGCATGCGCGCCGTAACGGCTGTTCGGGATCCACTCCTTCATTTGAGAAGGGTCAAGGCTGGTCTGCGCGCCGTTCACCGCCGCGCACAAAAGCCGCGTCGACTCACGAGCGACGGGGTCCGCACTGTGCACATCTGCCAGATCATCGTGAAATGCCAACCATAGCGACGTGCAAGCGCCAGCGGATCCCCCGCTCGCCGCAATGCGCTTTTTGTCGATGTTCCACTCAGCGGCTTTCGAGCGCACGAATTGCAGCGCGCGCGCAGCATCGTGCAGCGGCCCTTTCACGGGCGGCACGACGCCGTCTGCTGTTGCCTCGGCAACGAACCTGTACTCCACCGATACGACTGAAATGCCCTTGGAGAGCATTTCATTGAGCAAAGCTGGGTACAGCCCACTGCTGCGATTCCCGCCCTGCCATCCACCGCCATGGACAAAAAATAAAAGCGGCGCAGGCTTTGCCGAATCCGCCTTCCAAAAATGAATGACCTGCTTGGGATGGCTTCCGTAAGCGACATTGGCATGAGTCGGCGCAGGGTTGTACTCCGGTTCGGACTGCGGAGCTTTGGGTGCGGGAGTGGAACTTGGTTGCGATTGCACGGGGCCAGACGGCTTTGAACTCCGGGGTGCGTCTGCTGCGACAAGCGAAAGAACCGAAATCGAAGGCGCCATTACGGCGACGACAAAATTCCAGATCATGCGACGATTGGGGGTGCTGCTGTTCATGAGGAGGGATGGATAGTAGGGCTGATTGACTCGCGACGCAGGTGTCAAGATCCCTTGTTGTTTTGAAGCAAGATTGAAAGCGATCCTTTTCTGTCACAAAAATTTCTACCCCCACTCACGATGGCAAATCTACGACGGCCCCGTGGCTCTTGCCCGATTGCTCAAAGCTTCGGGTTACAAAACAGCATTGGTTGGAAAATGGCATCTGGATTTCTTCGTCAGCTTAACGCACATACCAAATAAATCGGAAGTCACCCAATGCCGATTTCGGGAAGGCTCTGACTTTGACGGAGCCATGACCTTCATTGGAGAGAGTGGAGACCAGTGGTTCTGTTGTGCGGTCGCAACCATTTCACCCGACGCTCCATTATGCTGTCCCTAAAAATTCGCGTCGCTATTTCACGGGAAAATCTCCAACGACGAGGCGACTTACTTCAGAATGATCCAGTATCTCTACTTCAAGGTCGGCCGTCCGCCTTGATTATTTTTCGGTAACGAATCGAGGAAGACATTGAGCGCTTGCTCCTCGCCAATCCAAAGTCGAAGGCGAGGGTCAAATTAGCATGGATTTTCCGAAGTTACTGGACTCCTGAGGGCGGTTTTGGCTCCTTTTAATCCCTGTCCCGCATACTGTTTTATTTAGAAGCCACCACTCCGCTTACATCGCCACCTTTATTGAGTGACTCATCCACCCCCGCCACAATGAGCCACGAGCCAGAGCTCCCACGCCAACTCCCGGGCGAAATCACCCCAGGGGAGGCCACCATCTGCTTTGATGGCAGCGCCCAGCTGCCGGAGACCACGATGGCTTTTGATTCTCCCAGCCAAGAGTTGCCGGACTCCGTCCACTACCCCTCGGTGATGAATTACACCGCCAAGGAGGAGGTCGGGCGCGGCGGGATGGCCAAAATTTTCCTGGCAGACGACCTTCAACTAAAGCGTCTTGTTGCCATCAAGGTAAGTACCGCGGACACCAGCGTTCCCGACACACTCTTCCAGGCGGAAGCAGAGGTGCTTTCCAACCTCGCACATCCAAACATCCCGCCCATCCATAGCTGCGGGATCGACGATGTGGGTCGCGCGTTTTATTCAATGAAGCTCATCTGCGGACAGACGCTTCAGAAAATCCTCAAGCAACTTGCCGCGGGGGATCCCGATATCACGGCAAGCTTCACGCTGCCCCGCTTGCTGGAGATCTTCCGGAAAGTGTGCGACGGAGTGGCCTTCGCACATGCAAAGGGATTTCTCCACCGCGACCTCAAGCCCGAGAACATCATGGTCGGGGAATTTGGAGAAGTTCTCGTCATGGATTGGGGTCTGGCTCTCGCGTTTGAGAAAAACGTGCAGAGACAGCACCAGCAAGTCCCCCAAACGCCACAAAGCGATACCGGAACCATCCGCCTTCAGGGAACCCCGCAGTACATGTCACCCGAACAGGCCGAGGGAATGGTGGATGGCCTTGATGAACGCTCGGACGTGTACGCGCTTGGCGGCGTCCTGCACGCAATCCTTACATTGCAATCGCCCGTCTCCGGTCGTTCGATTCAAGAGGTTCTGGACAGGGTGCGTGATGGTCAGATTGCGCCCATCCCAAACGCACGGGTCATCGAAGGCGTAGCGGGTAAGATCACAGTTCCAATCCCGGAGGCGCTCAGGGCGGTTGCGCGCAAAGCGATGGCCACGTGCCGCACGGACCGCTACAGCGACGTGACCGCATTGGTTGCGGATATCGAGGCGTATCAGAGCGGCTTTGCGACCAGCGCCGAGCAGGCGGGCTTCCTTCGCCAGCTGACACTTTTAGTCAAACGCAACCGGGCCGCCTCGTTTCTTGTGGCGGCTCTGGTGATGGTGGCAGGGGCCTTCACGGTGCGGCTCGCGCAAAGTGAAAAACTCTCGCGCCTCAGGGCTCTCGAAGCGCAGGAAAACGCGGCGGCTGCGCTGACCGAGAAAAAGGCTGCGCGCCGTTCAGCGGCAGATGCGCAGATGGCGATCGCTGAAGTTTGGGAGCGTGAAAACAACTTCA
>JBILKY010000235.1:0-5949 GCA_044376395.1 Chthoniobacteraceae bacterium
AAAGGGCAGCACACCGGGGTCCACCAACAAACGCACGCCTCGTACTGCCATAAACTCAACTTCACGCCGCAACAATCCAGCTGCGATTTCAAGCTGCACCGCGTAGCTTAGCCGGTTGAACACAAGCTTTTCCTGGATCCTCGCGTACAACTCAGCGCGCATGTGCTTTTGGGCCTGCAGCAGCACATGCCGCTCCATGGTGGCAAAGCCCGAATGCTCCAGCTCCATTGCCTCACGCGAGCCGAGGTTTGAAGTGAATACGATATAAAACCCGCTTAAATCCACGGTCGTTCCGCAAGCGAGCGAAAGCCGCGCCGCATCCAGCATCTGCAGGAACACATCGAGAATCCGCGGATGCGCCTTTTCAATTTCATCAAAAAGCAGCGTGCCAGCGCACTTCGACAAACACCATCCGCCAACCGATCCCAAATCACCCGGCTCCCTCCCCACGAGCGATGAAAGGCTCTCGGGCGTCTGGTACTCGGACATGTCGAAGCGCCTCATCATGCCGTCCTCAAACAAATACCGGCTGAACGCCTGCGCGGTTTCGGTTTTACCAACCCCCGAAGGCCCGAGAAAAAGAAAGGATCCGCGGGGCCTGCCATGCCTGCGCAACCCAAGTTCACCACGTAGCAAAGCCGCACTTACCCGCCTCAGCACCTCATCCTGACCAAGGATCCGGCCGCGCAGATGGGCCCCGAGTCCTCTCAATTTTGAGTGCCGCGCCGGGTCGGCCTCCGAGATCGAACGCATGCGGGAGGATACGCACGGGAAAGGCTCCCGTTGTCATGGCGCCATGACAAAAGTGGCATCACGCGAAATTTCTGAGGTGTTAGCAGTGTTTTGATGCCAATACATTTTACAAATATATCCGGTGAAGGAGTTAATGAGATACGCATCCAGAGGGAATCAGATCGATCGAACCCATCGGGATTCGTCCCAAGAAAATCCACCAGACTACTATTTTGATGCTGGTGGAGCACTTCAGGAGTTCGTGTGGCATCATCATGTACTGCAGGCAAATACTCAGCCGTGAACACGACGATATCTGGCCCGTTGCTCTTCCTCCTGCAGACAATGAAATCAAGTCAGGCCGGCTGCGATTTCGTGGACAGCGGAGACCTATCGTGGCGCGTCTGGATAGTGGGGCGCGCGCGATCCAATGCCATCATGGATCCAATAAAACCGCCCTTACTCGACAAACACGCCGTTGCCGCCCGCCTGCATGTCCATGAACAGACCGTTCTAGAATGGGCGCGAGAGGGGAGCATCGAGTGTCTGCGTTTGGGGTTTCGAACTATCCGTTTCACCGAGGAGCATGTTTTCCGTTTTTTGGCACGTGCCGCCCAGCGGCAGCTCCCCCGCCGCAAGCGGATCAAAGGAGCACGCAAACACCAGACGTAGCCAGCACACCTGGCATCCCTCACGACGCGCACGGAAACCTGCCTGAATGGCCCCGAATGCGCCGGCAAGAGTCTGCATCACAAAGGAAACGGCCGGTCGGACGAGCACTGCTGGAACCCCGTGAGAACTCGATCTGAGAAATGTGCGGCCATTAGTCAGGCTTATTAATCTTTGTGCGATTGCAGTGCTGGGCGCATGCTGTGCAGAGACTTACAAAAGCGATACCCTTTTTATGATAAACTTATTGAAAACCCGCAATCTGAGTGCAGGATTTCAAGAATGATCCCGCGCATTTCGTACCAGCAAACCCTTGAGCGTGCCTTGCGCAGGGCGCCGATCGTGGCGCTGATCGGCCCACGCCAGTGCGGAAAAACCACACTCGCCCGCCAGTTCCTGTCTCCGGAGCACACTAATTATTTTGACCTGGAAGACCCGGTTATTGCGACGCTGATGGAGAATCCAAAGACCCTTCTTGAGGGGCTTCGGGGACTGGTGGTCATTGACGAGGCGCAGAGGGAGCCGCGCTTGTTTCCGGTTTTGCGCGTATTGGCAGACAGGGTGCCTAATCCTGCGACATTTCTCATCCTCGGCAGCGCATCGCCCGAGCTTTCGCGTCAGAGTTCGGAGTCCCTTGCCGGACGAGTTGAAATAATCGAGATGCAGGGATTCAATATTCCCGAAACGGGTGCCGACCTCGCCGAGGAACTCTGGCACCGCGGGGGATTCCCACGCTCTTTTCTGGCCGCAAATGATGAAGACAGCTTCGACTGGCGGCGGAATTTCATCCGCACCTTTTTGGAGCGCGACCTGGCGTCGCTTGGGTTTGGAATGTCACCCGCTGTGATGGGCCGCTTCTGGACGATGCTTGCGCATTATCACGGGCAGGTTTGGAACGGGAGCGAGATAGCGTCGTCGATGGGAATTGCCCCGAACACCGCGCGCTCCTACCTCGATGCGCTGGAGCAGACATTCATGGTGCGGCGCCTGCTTCCCTGGCAGGCGAATGTGGGCAAGCGCCTCGTCAAAACGCCGAAGATCTATTTCCGCGACGCCGGCGTTTTTCACGCACTCAGCGGCATCCGCAGTACCAGGGACCTGCTCACGCACCCAAAGCTTGGCGCCTCATGGGAGGGCTTCGCACTTGAAGAGATTTTACGCGCTAATCAACCCGAGGAAGTTTATTTCTACGCGGTCCACAGCACTTGCGAGCTCGACCTGCTGATGCTCCAGCGCGGAAGGAAGGTTGGAGTCGAGTTCAAGCGGGCCGACGCGCCAAACATCACCCGCTCGATGCAAACCGCGATCGCGGACCTGGACCTCGACGAGCTCTGGATCGTGTATCCCGGCCGGCGCAGTTATCAACTCGATTCAAAGGTCTCCGTCCGCCCGTTGATTGATTGCGTTTCACCCGCGAAATAACTAGGGGAATAAGCCTGCATCTGCGAACAAATGGGGTTGATAACGATGCCCAATCAAAGGCGGAAGACTGTCGCCGTTGCCTCTCGCCCGGGTGAGGTTTAGCTCGGTAATTTGCTGGGGTAGGGCAGTTTTTGAGTGGAGCGTCCGGCGCACCGCCCGGCTTACTCACAAATCGGTAGCTCTGGCTTGGCGCCAGCGCCCGAGCCTTTTCTCGCCGGGGCTTGGGCTGCCACTACCCCGCCCTCCAGGCGTTTATGAATAAGCCTGCACGCCCTTGCGAAGTTGCGCTTCGGAGTTAGCGGGCAGCAACACCGACTGCGTTTCGCATTGCGCCCGCTGGTGAGCGGCGTTCCTTCTCTCGTGCGGCCCTGTGTTGCAACGCTGACTCAATATAATCAAAGCGCCGATCAAATGATGGGTTATTGCGAAAATTTGCTGCGTTTTTTGAGGACAAAAAAGGGTGAATAGCGGAATCGAATCTCACCCACCAAAAGTTGTACCGGGGACATGACCTTCTTGGGTGCTTTTTTCGATAAATTCAGGGTGCAATCAAAACTCACTCGGAACATGCAGAAGCTCAATAAAATAGGAAGTAACGTTAGGATCGTAAGGGGTTGGCGCGGAATGACGGTCAGAGAGTTGGCCGCGAAATTGCAGTGCGCAGGCCTCAATCTGAGCCGCGGCAGCCTATACGCGCTGGAAGGCCGCACTCGGTGCATCACGGATTACGAGGTGTGCCTGATCTCGAGAGCCTTGGGAGTGCATTTGGAATGCCTTTTCATGAGCACTGCAGATCTCAGCGCATACCTGCTCAATCGTCGCCCGAAGCGAGATTTAATCGCTGAGTCGCCCTTGGAGTCTTGATTACGGGATCAGTGAAATGGGCGCGCGTTGTTGCGATTTAGTAACTTTGTCTCGGCGCCATGACAAAAACAGGTGTGCGCTCCTGTACTGGAATTGGCGGTGGAGCACATCGCATCAAAAACCGGATCAGATTCTCGAAGTGACACGCAACGGGCATCAATCAAAGCAGCCGCGGGCTGCAGTGGTCTCGCAGTTCGTGCCAGTCGGGTTCACAGGAAGCGCGGCGCCAATTGCCGCTCGAGGCTAAGAGGGTGGATCAAGGCCGTCGTGGCTCGCTCACCAATCTGGGGTGATCTTGATATAGCGGTGTTTTGCAGGGAAACCGGATACAGCCGCGAGCATGCGACCCGAACTCTTTCTGCTATCCGTAGGGAGGGGGAGTTTGCGTTTGAAACAAAGATCCGCACTCGCAGGAAGCGATGTGCTCGCAACTGGGGAGTCATAGTCGCTGACCCGCGAAAACTCAGATTCGACCGTGCTTCGCTTTTCTATGACGCGCGCGGGCGTGCTTTGCACAATCGTAGCACCCTCGCCCGCGGTGGCGAGAAGCTCAAACCCACCTGTGCCGCACGGCCGCAAATCGGGAGCAGTGCGGCTGCAGTCGTGGCGGCGGATCATTCTGGTGAAACCGATGCCGCGGCGAGGTCCACTGGGCAAGGAGATGCGGAGCAACCGGTTGAGGTTGAGATGCAAGATCAAAGGCAGGAGACGGCGACTCCCGTGAAGTCCCATTCCGGCCGACGGTGTGATGCTGCATATATAAAGGATTCCTACGGAATACAGCAGATCAAAGAATACGGCGCGGGGCGCGGAATCACGCTGTCGCGGCGGGATGCAGGCGCGGATCGGATGACACATGGACGGTTGCGTTTGCGCAGAAGGGCGTTTGCGGCACTGCCGTTGCTCGAGGGCTCGCACTGGGACAACTGCAAGGTAACGTACTGCCGCAGGGCAGCGTTCTCGCTGGTTTTAGGAGCCCTCCGTGAAGGGCATTCCATTGAAAGAATCGTGTCGAGTTACGAGCGCGCGTTGCATGTGGCCCACGGGTTTGCAGTCGACCGCGCAGCTCGCACCGGGCGGGTGGTTTTCTTCAATCCGTCCTCCACCATTCTTGGTGCCCGGAGGATTTTGGCGGCAGACGGCCTCACTCGCGAGGAGCGGATCCGCGAATGGCGTGCAAAAGAGTCCGAGCTTCAGCGTCAGATCTCAGACGCATTTCGGGAAATGGCGGCTCGCCTGTGACTCGAGTATTCGGGTGCTTACGCCGAGCTCAGCCCAGCGTCCGCCCGTTTCACCCGCATCGAGAACACCGCCGCACACGCGGCATGGATTGCCGGCTGAAATTTCCGAGGCAAGGTGCGTACCCATCCAACTTCCAGGACCTGCAGCGCAACCACGATCTCGCCAAGGTTCACACCCTCAAGCTCCACGCAATGGCTTCCAAACTCGATTCGCAAAAGCTCCTCAGCATTTTCGCATCTGAATTCAGCGTAAACAAATTGGACGAATGGAAACATGTGCACCGTACCATCTGCCTGTTCGAACCTGATGCATTGCGCGCTCCTGGCCGGTCCCCAGCAGGTTGCCGGGTCGGCGCACGAGCTGCTGTTCCGTATCGCGTGTGCGATGTGTGTGTTCATAACTCGATTTGGTTTTGAATCTTGCGGGCGCCCAACATTTTGGCCAATGCGCGCCGGCATGCGTTGCGGATCTGGACACCGGTTTGCTGCAGGTGCCGCTGGATTATGTCCATTTTACGCTTTTGGGGGATCACCCCTTCTCCCAGCAGATCGACCGCAAGCTGCCGGTGGCCGCAGTGTTGAACCCTTTTGCGCAAACCGTCCGGGTCCGCCGTGAAAATGCGCACGCTTTTGCGGCCCCGGGACACGCTCACATACCACTGCTGCAGGCTGGTCGCAGCTTGGCTTGCCGCATCGGAAAACAACACGTGGTCCACCGTCTTTCCTTGCGACGCGTACGAGGTGACCGCAAATCCGGGTACAAAGTTGCGGTACCCGGGTCCGAGCCTGCGTCCGTCCTCTGTTTCAACGGAGCCGTCCCCGAGTAAGGTTCGCACCTTGACGATCTCACCGTTGCAAAGGCGCGCGCCCGATTCGGTTTTTGCGTTTGCTTTGAGCTGCAGAAGGTCCCCTTTGGCGACGGGTATTCGGCGCTTGCGCCAAACGGTGATGGCGTCCAGTTCATTGACTGAAAGCATGCGGATCCTGCCGTGCCCCTCGAGTGCGAGATAACGTTCGTCCG
>JBILKY010000046.1:0-17123 GCA_044376395.1 Chthoniobacteraceae bacterium
TGCGGGAGCCCGAGTGCTTGATAGATCGTGGCGGCGAGGTTCTCAGGCTTTTGCGGGTCGCTCGCGGGGTAGGCTCCTTTGCTGTCAGTCGAGCCAATTACAGTTCCGCCGCGCACGCCTCCGCCGGCGAGCATCACGGTTTGTGAAGCGCCCCAGTGGTCTCTGCCTGGAAGAAGCGCGGAGGGAAGTTTTGAGATCTTTGGTGTCCTGCCGAATTCGCTCCCCATGACGACGAGTGTTTCCGAGAGCAGGCCCGCGGCCTCAAGATCATCGAGGAACGCACTCACTGCGCGGTCCATCGGAGGAAGCAAGAAGTTCTTGAGGTTGGGAAAAGCGGCCTGGTGCGTATCCCACGACTCATTGTTGCCAAGGTTTACCTGCAGCAGTTTGACCCCGGACTCCAAGAGGCGTCGGGCCATGATCAAGGACCACCCGAAGCTGTTGTTGCCGTAACGTTGGATCACCTGTTCGTGAACGGTTGAAAGATCGAAGGCTTTCCGGACGTCTGCGTTCGTGATCAAGGATGCAGCGGCTTCACGGTAACGATCGAATGTCGTGTCTTCGATTGCTTCGCTGAGTGCACGCGTTTGCTGCTCCAGTTCTCTGCGGAGTGATATTCTATCGAGAAAGCGTCCTTGGGTGAGGCCTTCGGGCAGTGAGAGGTGAGGAGCTTGAAATTTGAGCGAGGCCTCCTCCAAATAACCCTTTTCATGGTGGAACAGGTATTCAGGAAACGCGCCGTAATGCTTGGGGTGGTAGGGCGACATTTCGAGAAACCACGGATCATGCTGCTTGCCGAGTTGCCCGGCGAACTGCCCCGGAATGAATCGGCCTTCCCGGTGCTGAAGTTTGTCGGGAAGCGTCAGAGCAGGCGGAAGGTTGTTGCCGGGAGGCAGGATATGGTTTGCGAGGGCGACCATGCTGGGCCAGTTGCTCTCTTTCGGTTTGCTCGGATCAAAACCTAAAGGAATCTCACTGCGACCCGTCAGCATGATGTGATGGGCTGCCGAGTGGTCGTTGCTTGGATGTGTGAGGGAACGAACCAAAGCATACTTGTGCGCACGTTTGGCAAGGAACGGAAGATGCTCGCAAATTTGAATGCCGTCGGCACTCGTTGAAATCGGTTTGAATTCGCCGCGAAACTCGAGTGGCGCGTCGGGTTTCATATCAAAACTCTCGTGCTGAGCGAGGCCGCCGGAGAGAAAGATGTACACAACGGACTTTGCTTTTCCGCCTGCACGTTGGCCGACGCTGGCAGAGGCATTAGCGGCAAGCGACTGTATGGCCGCGATGTGATTCATCCCGAGTCCAAGCAAGCTGATTGCTCCTGCTTGAATCACGCTGCGCCTGGCGACACCGTTGGGGGGTAACGACTTCAACGTCGCGAAGCCTGTGGGTAACCTTGTTGAAAGTCAACGCCAGCCTGTGTCCGGGAGAATGGCCGGTTGGTTTCGCGGATAGGGTGTGCCGCCGACCCCGATTGATGCGAAGGAATCAGGCGCTCGCACGGGCTCAATGGCAGCCGCAAGAGGTGCCGCAGCCACCGCTGACTTGGCCGCTTGAGGAAGTCCCAGACGCACTTGCATCAGAGCCTCCTGCCTTGGAAAGAAGACCGTATCCGCCGGTGATCACCCGCCGGATCGGTTCCCCAGTGTCAGGGTGCTGCGTAAGGGCTGCATCTTTCATGCTCTGCACAATCTCAAACCTACGCATCGGTCGGTTTTCGTCCGCTGTCTCGTAAATGTAAGTTGCCATTGAAGAATGTTATTACACATCCCAACTCGACGTAAAGAAATCACCCAATCATGCGGGGCTCCACGCCGCGTCGACTGTTATTGCGGACTGCCCAGCCAGTCCGTCGCCGACTGTATTTTAGTTTCGACGGATCCCGAGTATCCCGACAATCCGTTAAACTTGATCCCGTGCGTGTCGGGTTGCGTGCCTTCGCCCGCAATCCATGTTGGATGCGGTGCGTTGAGCGCGATGATCCCAGGGAGATCGAGGTATTTGGATCCTCCCGGCAGGAACATGGGATCCCGGTAGTCGAGAATGTTGCCGAAACGAAAACCATTTGTTTCGACCGCTATTTTATCGATCGCGGCCCCAGCCAAAGCGCGGGCGGAAAGCGCCACGGGCCCTGTGCTTCCCCAAGCAGCGAGCACGACTGTTTTAGGGGCCGGGTGGCCGCCCACCCGCGTGTTGCGCAGAAAGGATGTTAGCGTGAGGACGTCGTGCGTGCGCTGAGCGAACAAGGCGTGGTTGTACCCATGCGTGTACCCTGCGAATTCGCGCGGGTTGGGCACGACAGGCGTCTGGCTGGCGGGTGTTGGTTGCTGCAGGAGAAGGTCGGCACCAACCACGGCGGTGCCGCCCCTTACCAAATTCATTGCAGCGCGGCTTCGTGCGCCAGTTTTTCCATCGTCATCAAGCCAGACTGCGACTGTGCCGTTCCATTGTTTTGGATACAGCCAGAGCACGGCTACTTCCTCCTTGTAATTTTGATTGAGCAATGTGCCGCTCATTTCAAAATGATCTCCTTTGTCGATTTTGTCTTTGAGCTCCCAATCGACCTTGCCGGCGTTTTTGTAGGATCGGCCGATGATCGCCTCCAAAGCTGGGCGGAGAGTCGATTCGATTCCGTCCTTGCTCGCGACGGTGGCTGTGAGTTGTTTGCGCGCGTCATCTGCGAACCATTTCAAGAGCCTACGTTCGAACTCGGGGTCCGCGGCCGGAGGCGCGGGATGCGCCTGATCCCACACGGTCAGTGATTCTCGGGGTAGCGGCGTGTAATCCTGCTCCAAGATCGGGGATTCAGTGCCGAGTTTGAAGTGATGATTGAGGAAGGTATAGAACGCCGAACGAGTCACCGCGTTGTAGTTGTGGAGGAAGTGTTCTCCGCGGAGCAGGAAAACCTTTTCCTTCGCATTGTGGAGTGCGTAGAGGGCTTGCAGATCAGGAAATCCTTTCGCGAATAATTCCTTGGTCCAGTCGTTTGCCGTGTTCATACCCTGCGGCTTCGGGGCAAACATTGCCGCGAACTCAACGTTTCCTGTGTTGATTCGCAGGAGGCTTGCGTTCTCGCAAGTGCAGCCGCCTTGCATCGCCGTGCTGACCATCACGCATGGGAAGGACAGCTTGAGTCGGTCATCAACGGCTGCAAGGAGTAGAGTCTGTGTGCCGCCTCCGCTTGCGCCAGTCATGGCGGTGCGCTCAGGATCGACTTCCGGCAACGTCAGCAGGAAGTCGAGGCTTCGGATAGCGTTCCAAGTCTGCAGCCCCATGACGCTTTGGAGGTTTGATTCGGCTTGTGGGGAATAAAGCCCCCAGTTTTCCGCCGTATTCATTTCAGGGCGTTGCTTCGCGAAAGAGTGCACGACAGAACGTGGGATCTGGATTGAGTCGGAGTCGCTAAGCATGTCCCACTGCCAGACGACGCATCCCATGCGGACGAGTTGAACGCACAGGGATTGGAAAATGCTCTTGCCACCGCTCTCGAAGCGTTCCGCGCCGATGGCGATCTCCTGCCGCACTTTTGCGTCTGCTTGGAGGCTCAGGCGGGCGTCCTGCCAGTGACCGTGCGCAAAAAGAACGCCTGGCACTTTTGATGTGACGTTTTTGGGCCTGTAAAGGTTGCCAGTTACAAAGAAACCGGGGGCGCTTTCGAAATAGACTTTTTCGATTGTGTAAGTGTCCCGATCAATCTTCCCATGAATCACAGGATTTAAAGGCGCTTTAGACGGCATGGGCCACAGTCCCTGCGAGACAAGGATTTGACGCCGAATAAAAGCTTTTCGATCGTTCCATCTCTCCAAGGATGTCGGTGGGTTAAACGGAAAATAGCCGTTTAAGTCTTTTGGTGGTTCCAATCGGACGTCCGCAGCCGAAACTGCAGAGTGCAGGCAAAGAGACAGAAGACTGGGGAGCAACCAATGTTTCATGAGGTGGAATTGGGGTGTGATTCGACGGAGACTCCGATGGTGGAGGGTTTTGACTCGGTGACGCGAATTAATCGGGCAAAATAAGGGTTTACAGAAGCAAAAAAGGGTTGCATGGGTTCCGACGCCCGATATCCTTCGCGCCCTCAGAGGAGTCTTAGCTCAATTGGTTAGAGCGCCGCCCTGTCACGGCGGAGGTTGCGGGTTCGAGCCCCGTAGACTCCGCTCCTCCTGTTGCCCCAGTGGCCTATAGAGGATCATCTTTGTGCTTTGCAACTCGCAGCACGACAATCGAAGATTCCATCGCGGATGGCTCTCGTGCGGGCTAATTGATCAGCGTCTTCTCAAGGGGTGCGTCTCCGAGCAAAAAGGCTCGACATACCACGCGGGTGTTGGAACATCCAAAGTGTGGTTGCGCGATCTGCGCCTCCCGATCGCACTCGTAGCTCAACTGGATAGAGCGTTGCCCTCCGAAGGCAGAGGTTGTGGGTTCGACCCCCGCCGGGTGCACTTTTGTCTCGCTCGAACGCCTCGGCATCCGGCGTCGTTCATTTGCTGTGAATACAACGCTTAAACAACGGGTCGCTCTTTCAACCGCCCCAGGCCCGCTTTACCTCTGGCTCACGGGGAGCATGCATTCGTTCCGGCAGAACCAGGCAGGGATCCATGGAGGATCATAGTACGCAAACTCCGCAGGTCCCGTTGGTCTCCAGTGGGACTCTGCGAGCGCCTCACGGAGTTTTGTGATCTCAGTATCCAAGTAGGTTTTGCTGCGCTTTGTGCCGATTCTCATCACCGCGTACAGCCCTTTTTGACGCTCGCTCACGCGCACCAGTTGATCGGATGGGGTAGGCACAGTGGCAGAGGTCAGTTCAGCGGGCATTACAAAGGACATCCGGTGGTCGCTCTCAATACCGCGAAAAAACACCGGTGTGGTCATCGGTATTTTCTCTCCCGCGGCGTTGCTGCCAGTAATGAATTTAAAAAGCCGTCCAAAGCTTCCATCGCGCCCATTACGATCTGGGTTGGCAGGCGTTTCGACGAGCAGCAGCCCAGGATAATCACGGACTTCGTAATGAACCGGCCCGTTTACCTGTTCTCTCACCGTGTAAGCGGGCGTCTTGTAGCCGGCGCGCGTTGCTGTGCAGGCAGCCCAGAGGAGCGGCAGCATGCATGCCAGTGCGTAAATGAGCCATGTGGAACCCGCTTGCATGTCTGAACTGTAGCATGGACTCACAGGATTGGTAAGGCTTACTCTCGCGCCGTCGTTCTTGAATCTCCTCCCCGTATGAATCCGCTTACCCGACGGTCTTTCTTGTCTGCAGTCGCCTCTAGCACTCTGATTCCTAGTATTACACACGCCGCCGATCTGGGGTCGATAGCGCTCGGGATCGATAACTTCGCGGTGCGCGGATTCGGGTGGAAAGCCTCTGAGCTGATCCAGTACGCGGCAGGACTGAGGTTAGACACCTTGTTTCTTTCAGACTTGGATTGCCTGCCTTCCCTTGAGGATGTCGCATTGAAAGAAGTTAAGGCAGAGGCAGCGGCCGCAGGGCTTTCGCTGTACCTTGGATCATGGAGCATCTGTCCAAGTTCCGTGCGATTTAAGCCCAAGTGGGGTTCGGCTGAGGAACATCTGGTTACCGGCCTTCGCGTCGCGAGATCGCTTGGCTCTCCAGTGTTCAGGGTCATCCTTGGGGCGTCCGACGACCGTAAAACAGAGGGTGGAATCAATGCTCGAATTGCGGACACTGTGAAGGTTTTAAAAAGTGTTCGAAGCCGGGTGCTGGATTCCGGTGTTAAGATCGCGGTGGAGAATCACTCGGGTGACATGCACTCGTGGGAGTTGGCCCGCTTGGTGGAGGAAGCTGGCACTGATTATGTTGGGGTGAACCTTGATTCCGGCAATGCGGCATGGACTCTTGAGGATCCACTGCAGGTGCTCGAGAACCTTGGGAAATACACAATCTGCTCCAGCTTGCGGGATGACATGATTTGGAGCACACCCGAGGGAGCTTTCATCCAGTGGACTGCGATCGGGGAGGGTTTGGTCGACTGGAAAAAATTCATTGAGCTGTGGAGGCATTTTTGCCCGCGAGTACCTTTCCAGATTGAAACAATCTCAGGTTTCGCGCGTTCGTTTCCGTACAAGAGCGATGCGTTTTGGAAGGATTACGACAAGCGGCCCGGCGCGCTAGCCCAGTTTGAGGCACTCGCAGCGAGAGGGCGCCCTATGGAAAGTTTTCGCGTGCCAGATGGAGTGGATAAGAAGGAGGCTGAGCGAGCATTTCAGAAGGAGGAGCTCGAGCGGAGCATCGCGTATTGCCGCAGAGAGTTGGGGATTGGGATCCGCAAGGCTTGAGGGAGATTTTTAGAGTGATTTGAGGATGAAAAAAACCGATGTCCGAATTGTATCTGCCCGCTGGTATGGGCTGCCAGTTTTCACCCGTGTGCCGCTCAAGTTTGGCTCTGGAGTGGTGACGGAGGTGGTGTGCGCAAGGGTTTGTATCGAGGTGGAAACAGCAGATGGGCGTCGGGTGGAAGGTTGGGGCGAAACGCCATTGAGTGTGCAATGGGTCTGGCCATCGCCGGAGTCCTATCAGTGCCGGATGGAGGTGATGGAGGCGTTTTGCAACAGGCTGACTGAGGCCTACGCACGTTTTGAATCAAGAGGCCACGCGTTTGAAATTGGCCACCGTTTTCTGGAGGAGGTGTTGCCAGGGTTGTGCGCTGCTTTCAACGCGGAGCAACCCGAATCATTGCGGATGCCCACGCTCGCGGGAATTGTCTGCGCGTCTCCCTTTGATATCGCCCTGCACGACGCATACGGTGTGGCAAATGGGGTTCCGGTCTATTCCACGTACTGCAGTCCGTGGATGGAGCATGACTTGTCGCATTATTTGACACCTGCTGCGGATGCGGCTGGCGTCGATTTTAAAGGAAGGTTTCCCGCGGAGTATTTCCGGAACGTGCCCGAAAAGCGCCTGTTGGCGTGGCACCTTGTTGGGGGATTGGATCCGCTTATCGACGGCGACCCGGGCTCTGAAACCCGCCCAGACGAATACCCACTCACCCTTGGGGAGTGGATCGCCGGGGACGGCCTCGAAGCGTTGAAGATCAAGCTGAGGGGCAATGACGAGGAATGGGATTTCGAGCGGCTCAAGAAGGTCTGTGAGCTAGGATTGCCGATGGGGGTGAAGCTCTTCACCGCAGATTTCAACTGCACGGTGACCGATCCCAGCTACGTGAATGGGATCCTCGACCGGGTCAAGACGGAGGTGCCCGAACTCTGGTCTCGCCTTGCATACGTTGAGCAGCCCTTTCCGTACGAGTTGGAAGAGCATCCCATTGATGTTCACTCAGTGAGCCGACGTGTGCCGTTGTTTTTGGACGAAAGCGCACATGACTGGCGCTTTGTGCGGCTTGGTCGGGAGTTGGGTTGGAACGGCGTCGCGCTGAAAACGTGCAAGACACAGACCGGTGCTCTGCTCAGTCTTTGCTGGGCGAAGGCGCATGGCATGACAATCATGGTGCAGGATTTGTCGAATCCGATGTTGGCGCAGATTCCGCACCTGCTGCTGGCGTCCCATGCGCCGACTCTCGCCGGGGTGGAGACTAATGGCATGCAGTTTTATCCGAAAGCCTCTGTGATTGAGGCGAAGGTTCATCCGGGAATTTTTTCGCGTGTTGAGGGGCGGGTCGACTTGGGTTCGATTGGCGGCCCGGGATTTGGTTACAGGTTAACAGAAATCAGGCGGACGCTGCCCGAGGCCCGTTGCTCCGCGCGTCGCTGCTCATGAGATTACTGGAATGTTTCCGATCTGACGCGCATTTGGCACCTTCGGGTCTCAAGGTTGTCAGTGTCGCTCGATTGCCAATGCGGGCTCGCAGCCGTCGTTTGACGATCGGTATGCGTTCGGCAGTGCAGCTTCGGTGGGACACAGAACGAATCCAGAACAAACAGACCACACCTACATTGTACTTAACGCTCCGTTTACAGAGATCGAACCATGGCGCGTGACAGCGTATTTCTTTCTCGTGTAAATAAACGGTTCCTTAATCCCGAGCGCTCCTGATGGCATCTCAGACTCATCCATTTGCAGTCCCAGTCACCGCTTCCCGCCGCAATGAGAAGTTGGCATTCACTGCTTTCCGGATGGCGACTTACGCGATCGTGGCAGCCGCCACTTTGATGTTCACCGTTATTTTTGTGAAGGGTGCGCCCACCGTCTTTTCATCGCGGTTCCCTTTCATCAATACCGAGTTTCTTTCTGCTTCTCCGGAGACGCTTCATATTTTTCAATGGGAGGGGCGCAGTTTGAAGATGGGTGACGGAGCGTACCGCGCTTTCCTTGCGGAAAAAGGCAATCCAGAGGTGGTTGACGAGAACTACGTGTACAGTGCTGGCGGGATTTTTCCGTGCATTGTGGGGACAATGCTCTTGGTGATTGGCTCGATTGCGATCGCGCTGTTCATTGGGATCAGCAGCGCGATTTTCCTGAATGAATATAGTCGCGGAGGACCTTTGGTGGAGATTTTAAGGCTCGCGGTCTTAAACCTTGCAGGTGTTCCGTCCATTGTTTTTGGGCTCTTCGGCTTCGGGCTGTTTGTGCTTTTCGCGCCTGTATTCGCAAAGATGCCTGATCCCGCGGTTTTTTCGCTGCCGCTCGGGTTTGGTTACTTAAATTTTTCAGGCTGGGGCGTCTCGCTAATGTCAGGGTGGGTGACACTCGCCTTCATGGTTGTACCTGTGGTGATCACAGCGAGCGAGGAGTCACTCAAGGCAGTTCCGAAAGGGTTCCGCGACGGTTCGCTGGCGCTTGGTGCCACTCAGTGGGAAACAATTCGTACAAACGTGCTGCCGTATGCGTTACCGGGCATCCTGACGTCCTCAATTTTGGGGATTGCCCGTGTCGCCGGTGAGACTGCTCCCATCATGTTTACCGCAGCATATGTTGTTCGGGATCGGCTGCCTTGGGAGGTTGAACGATGGATGGACTTCTTCTCGCAAGGTGTGATGGCTTTGCCGTACCACATCTATGTTGTTTCCTCAAAGATTCCACAGAATGAGTACACCGAAAGGGTTCAGTTCGGGACGGCCTTTGTATTTTTGTCTGTGGTGTTTTTAATCACTCTTACCTCGGTGATCCTGCGAATCCGGATTCGATCCAAGTACCGTTGGTAATCGCACATGTCTTCTCAATTTCACAACGCAACTGATATGCAGGAAGCACGGCAAGCAATAATTACCCAGTCGGTTGGCGGCGCGTCAAACACACCGGCTGGAAAGCCAATTATTGAGGTGGAAAATTTGGATTTCCTCTACGGGTCCGCCAAAGCGCTCTTTAACATCTCTTTGAGGATTCCAGAGAAGCAGGTGACTGCTTTCATCGGGCCTTCCGGGTGCGGTAAGTCGACATTGTTGCGGTGTTTTAACCGGATGAATGACTTGATCGAGGGAGCGCACATTGGCGCTGGAAATATACAGATCCAAGGAATCGATATTCATGATTCAAGCGTGGACGTAATTTCATTGCGGCGGCAGGTGGGCATGGTGTTTCAGAAGTCCAATCCGTTTCCAAAAACAATCTATCAAAACATCTCCTATGGATTGGAGTTGCAGGGGGTGAAGGACAAGAAGCGCCTCGATGGTGTTGTGGAGCGCAGCCTGCGCGGCGCGGCCCTTTGGGATGAGGTCAAAGACCGACTGCACTCCAGCGCTCTTGGCCTTTCAGGTGGGCAGCAGCAACGGTTGTGCATCGCGAGGACGATTGCAGTCGAACCGAGGGTAATCCTCATGGACGAGCCTTGCTCGGCGCTTGACCCGATCGCCACGGGCAAGGTTGAGGAACTCATCCAAACATTGAAGAAAGACTACACGATCGTCATCGTTACGCACAGCATGCAGCAGGCGGGACGTTGTTCGGATCAGACGGCCTTTTTCTATTTGGGACAGTTGGTGGAAATGGACGCCACGCAAAAAGTGTTCACCAATCCAGCGCATCAGCAAACCGAGGACTACATTACAGGCCGTTTTGGCTAGAAGGCAACGTGTGTCCTTTTATCAATTTTAAGAACTCATGAGCGTATATTGGGAGCATCATCTGGCAGACATCCGCGAGCAACTACTCCTGATGAGCAGCCTTACCGAAAGGAATTTAGGGCAGGCAACTCGTGCGCTTCTGGAGCGTGATGACCAGTTGGCGAATCTTGTCGAGGTCGAGGATTCAGAGGTGGACCAACTCGAGAAGACAATCGACGAGAAAGTGATCATATACATCTCGACGCATGGTCCGATGGCGAAGGATTGCCGGTTCCTGATCACTGCGTCAAAGATCGCCAGTGAATTGGAACGGATTGCGGATCAGGCAACCACCATTGCGAGGCGAGCGCGAGACTTGAGTCGTCTCCCAGAGATGCAGTCACTCGCGGGGATTCCCCGGATGGCCGATGAGGTGCAGGCAATGCTTCGTCAGAGTATCAAGGCGTTCGTCGAGCGAGATACGGACTTGGCTTTGGAAGTAATTGGCAGGGACCGTTTAGTGGACGCGGAATACAAGGAGGCCGCTCACGACGTGGAAGTTGGGATTGTGAAGGATCCGACGGTGACAGCCCGAGCCCTGCATTTGCTTACAGTTGCAAAGGCGCTGGAACGCGCGGGTGATCACGCCACGAATATCGCAGAAGAGGTTTTTTACCTCTACAAAGGCGAGGACATCCGCCACTCGAAGGTTACGAAAAAGTCAGTGATCGAGTAGAGCCTCCTGAAATAAGCACGCGATGCTGGCTGGATCAGTTTTCGTTTGGTTTTCCCTGGGGCCGAAGTTGCCGGTTCAGAATGCCCCAGAGTGCGAGTAGGAGAAGCGCGCTCGACCAGACCAACACGACTGTATTCCAGAAGTAGACGCTGATGCTGAGCCCAGCAATGTGTTTTACAGGGCTGAAAAACACGTTCACCGGCTTGTCTCTCCGGTAATCGTTTTGTTCAGATTCGGCCTTGTAGACCATTTCACCGACTTTCTGGTTTGTATAGCGGTGCTGCGCGCTAACTCGTTTTCCCGCTGATGCCAGACCACTGTCATGCAGGTTGATTCCCTTCAATACCTTGTCGACTGCTGCAACGCGTTTGTCCATTTCACGGCCCGAATCGGTTTTAAGCACGCTGACATCGACCAGCGCCTGTTTAAGGTCCGCGAACCTGCGCTCCTCGGCTTGGCTGCGGTCCTTCTTTTTGGCAAGCCTGTCAATCTGCTCCTGCAACGCATCCTGGCGTCGGGTGAGGGGGTTGAGCTTTGCCTGGGCGACAATAAGCGCTTCGTAGCTGTAATGGGTTGCAACTAGTCGCGAAATCGCTGGGATACGCAGCCTGCGGTCAGCCTGCTCGCGGGCCTCATTGTCCGGTTGCTTGGGGTCTGGGTTCAGCGCGAACCAGCGCTGCAGCGTGTAAAGGAGGTCCGGGTCGCGGTTCATTTCGTCGTACTTTACCAACGCCCCACCAAAAATAAGCTGTGGGATCAGAACAAGCGGCACAAAGTTTGCAGCCATTTTGCTCGATGTTGCGAGCGACGAGATGAGGAGGCCCAGAGATAGTCCGCTCATCGCCGTGATGAACATGAAAAACCAATAGGGAAAGAACATGCCTTTCACCTCCAAAATGGAGTTTCCCACTGCAACAAAGAGAGCGCACTGGATGGCGCTGAACAATGCAAGAGAGCCCAGCTTTGCGAGGATGTAAAAGGGAAGCCGCACGGTCAGGTTGCGTTCGCGGCTCAGAAGAACACGGTCGCGGATGATATCGTCCACGCTACTCACGAGCGCCAGAAACATAGAGACGAGCAGCGAGATGAAAATATAAGTGGGGATGTGAAAGGCGCTCGCAAAATCGTAGCTTCCAGACTCGTCTTTGGTGAAGTAGAGCGCCCAGCCAATGATCGCAGCGAGACCAGGGGGCACAACTAGAGTCAAGGTGAGATTGCCCACGTTGCGCAGCTTCGAAGTGAACGCCCGCTTCCAGAGCGTGCGCAGTTGAGTCCATTCCTCGCGCAACCGGAGGCGTCGCTGCTGCGCGGTTGGCAGCGGTGGAGGCGCGGGCGGGACAGGCGCCTCGCGGACGTTGACCTGCTTCATGTCCTGCAGGAGCCTGAAGCGGTCGTATTTGTCCCTCCAGTAATCGGGTGAAAAGCGGCGGGCGGGGATGAGCTGTCCGCGGTTGTTTTCCTCGTAGATAACGTCTCCGCTGAGGTCACGCAGGGGTGATTCGAGCACATCGAAAATGAATTCGGGCCGTGTAGTGCCGCATGTCGGGCAGCCGCCCAGTTCGCTGCCGAAATGCTGCTCATGCTCTGCTTCTGCGAAGTACGACAACATCTCATCGGGCGTGCCGAAAAATGCCAGCCTGCCGCCTTTGTCAAGAAGCAGCGCCTTTGAAAACATCTTGAACAGCTTTGATGTCGGCTGGTGGAGTGTCACCAAAACGATCTTGTTGTGCGAGATCGCCCGGAGAATTTCCATGACGTGTTCTGAGTCCTTTGAGGAAAGGCCGCTCGTAGGTTCGTCGATGAGGAACACATCCGCGGACGACAGCATGTCCAGTCCGATATTGAGCCGTTTTCGTTCACCGCCCGAGAGCAGTTTCTTCACCGCGCTGCCCACAAGCGAGTCCCGGCGCTCAGCGAGGCCCAGCTCGACTAGTTTGCTTTCCACGCGCCTCGCGCGGTCGCGTTTTGAGAGATGCGGCGAGCGGATCGCTGCGGCGAACTCCATATTCTCCTCGATCGTCAGGTGATCGTCAAAGGCATCGTCTTGAGGAATGTAAGTTACGAAGCTTTTGAGCGTGTCGAGATTTGCATAAAGCGGTTGAGAGTTCAGTAAGACGTCGCCTTCGGAGGGATGCAGCTGGCCCGCAATGGCGCGCAGAAGGGTTGATTTACCCGATCCGCTCGCACCCATTACGCACAGCAGCTCGCCACGGTTGATGCTGAAGGACACTCCATCGAGTGCCTTTTGCCGCTTGCGGTACGATACACTGAGATCACGAACTTCGAGTGTGGATATCAGGTTGCGCTCCTCTTCGATGATGCGTTCCGAAAAATTGCACCGCAGTACCTGCCCCGCATCCAGGCGGATTGTCGCGTCATCCTCCAGAGCGCACGTTCCACCGACTGACAGAGCGGCCTCCCCGATATGCAGCGGTCGGTCGGAGTGCAGGATTTCAACGGTGCCCACGCGGTGGTCATAGTCGCAGAGAATCCTCAAGAGCACCTCGCCAGCAGTGCCTGGTGACAAAAGAATGTCGTCAACATCCAATAGGGCCGGGTTGTTGGACACCAGATAGCTGGTCTTGTAGGTTTTGAGTTGGAATCGTCCGCCGAGCGCGCGCGCACGCCGTCTCAAGTCGCTGAGGGGTAGCTCTGAGTCGTTGTTGAAAATAATGCGGTCGTCGAGAGTGGCCTCGATGCGGGAGTTCGCCGTCAGTTTGACCCCATTGATGTGTGCGTTGGTGTTTTTTATCGCCCGCACTTGGACCTTCAGCCCGAAACGGACTTCAATGGCACTATCGCGTGATTTCTCTTTCTGCAGTTCCACCTCATCGTTGTCATCCAGCGCCAGGTAAATCAGGGTGAGCGAGACGTTTTTCTTGGCGTTGAAATAGTACGTCAGTTCCTGGTAGTTCAGGACTTGTTCGCCCAAGAGAATACGCTGTCCGGAGTAGATTCTGCAGAAGTCGCCGGCCCTGAGTGGGCGTCCCTTCACGATGATATTGCCGACGGAAAGATTTTTGAGCAGCAGCAGTTCGTGATAACGGAAAGCAAGCATACGCTCTTTGTCGCGAAGGCTTCGAAGCCCCACGTCCGCATCCCCGCCCGACGGACCGAAGCTCACGCATTCAAGCGGAGAGTTTCCAGTTTGGTAGACAGTGGGATCAGGCGTGTCGCTGGAGCTTAGCTGGTAGACAATGTCGATCGCCTGGGCCGCCATTCCAAGCTGTGTCATGAACGAGTAAAACTCGACCAACTGCTGCCGGTCCATGCCTGCCCGCGCGATCAAGTCATAAAGCTGGACGCCGAGCATGATCTTCTGGTCGGTGTTGAGCTGGTTCGCCAGCTTCTGCGCCATCGCACCGATATCATGCTGCTCCTGGAGGGCGTGCCGGAAAAGGAGGCGAAGTTCCGAGTATACAGCGGCAGGGAAATCGTGACGCAAAAAACCGAGTGAGGAATCAATCTCGTCCTCGAGCACCTGTGCGCCGCCCCTTGAGAACGCGGCGAGCACCTGGATGAGCAGGGGGAGGAGGTTGGGGCTTTCGGTGACGGTACGAGGCCGTCGCGCCAGTCGCCGGGCCGCGTACTGCAGGGTGTGCCACCCGCGGTGGACGAGGGGGACCTGCATCCAGATGCGTTTCAGCTGCGTGCGGGCCTCTCTCAGGAGGCTCTCTGCGATACGTGACATGCGAAGGGCGGGCGTGGGGCAGGGAGGCGGTTGAGGCTGTCGAGGCGTTGTGTTCCGGGTCCTCTGCGGTGCGCCGCGCCGTGGGAGGGAGCGGCCTTAAGATCGGAACCCTTGGAAAAGTAGTCCAACGGGCGCAGCTTGTCGACGGGGAGGTTCCGGGTGGTTGCTGGGCTGCGGGGGCCGCTGGGCCAAAATCGGCCCGACTTGCAAATAACTCTTGGGGTGTTGCCGATCAGTGCAAAGATGATACATTAATCAAACGGGGCTCTTGTCGCCGTAATCTCTTCAAAAACCTGAAAGCATTCATATGCCCGAGCCCGAAAATCGCAATAGTTCGCAGCGCCAGCGCCCCAGTCAGAACGGTGACCCTCAGTTTAACTGGCGCGCTCTGATTCTCCTTGCGCTCTCCGGCGCCCTCTTGGCGGGTTTTCTTGTGTACCGCGCTCCCGGCAGCAACGTGCGTGAGATTCCGTACTCGGTGTTTAAATCCGCAGCGGAGAAACACTGGGTGGATGCGACTCGCCCGTTGGAGTTGGTGAGCGAACCCGGCAATCTCAATGACTATCTGAGAGGATGGTCGCGGTTGAGCGAGTCCGGCTCGGTTGAACACTTTTCGACGCAGGTCAATTTACAGTTCAATACTGACCTGAGGGAGTTCCTGGAGGCAAACGGGCTCGAGGCGAATCCGAAGACTGAGACGAATGTGATGGCTTCCACTTTGCTTGGGTTTCTGCCGATCGGCATGTTTTTGCTGGTGCTGTACTTCCTTTTCCGCCAGCAGATCCGCAGTGCGGGGCGGGGTGCGTTGAATTTCGGAAAGTCCAAGGCCCGCATGATGAGCCGTGAGAAAAACCGGGTCACCTTCAAGGATGTGGCAGGTGTCGAGGAGGCCAAGGAGGAGGTTCAGGAGATTGTCGAGTTCCTGAAGGATCCCAAGCGTTTCCAGAAGCTTGGCGGGCACATCCCCAAGGGGGTTTTGATGGTGGGGTCTCCTGGGACGGGAAAAACGCTGCTTGCGCGTGCGATTGCGGGCGAGGCTGACGTGCCTTTCTTCTCCATTTCGGGTTCTGACTTCGTTGAGATGTTTGTCGGTGTAGGCGCGAGCCGCGTACGGGATATGTTCGAGCAGGGCAAGAAAAACGCCCCCTGTTTGATTTTCATCGATGAAATCGATGCGGTTGGGCGGCATCGCGGGCACGGCTTGGGAGGAGGTCACGATGAACGCGAGCAGACTCTGAATGCGCTCTTGGTTGAGATGGACGGGTTCGATACGCAGGAAGGCGTTATTATCATCGCCGCAACCAACCGCCCTGATGTCTTGGATCCCGCACTGCTGCGTCCTGGCCGCTTTGACCGTCAGATCACCGTCTCGTTGCCGGATGTGAAGGGGCGCGAGGAGATCCTGAAAGTGCACGCCAAGAAGGTGAAGATCGCGGAGGGTGTTGACCTCGGTCTAATCGCGCGTGGCACCCCTGGATATTCGGGGGCGGAACTCGCCAACGTAATGAACGAGGCCGCGTTGATGGCCGCGAGGCGCGGGCTGAAGGCGATTACGAAGCAGGAACTAGAGGAGGCGCGAGACAAGGTGCGCTGGGGCAAGGAGCGGCGTTCCCTCGCGATGAGTGACAAGGAAAAAGAGAATACCGCATACCACGAAGCCGGACACGCCCTGCTCGGCCTGCTGCTGCCCAATACGGATCCGCTTCATAAGGTGACCATCATCCCCCGGGGGCCTTCACTCGGTTCGACGATGTATCTGCCGACCGAAGACAAGTACACGCAGCGCAAGAACGAGCTTCTGGACCGCTTGATCATGATCATGGGTGGACGCGTCGCGGAGGAGCTCGTTTTCGGTGATGTGACGAACGGTGCCCGGGGGGACATCAAGCAGGCTACGGATATCTCGCGGCGCATGGTTTGCGAGTGGGGGATGAGCGACAAGATGGGGATGGTCGAGTACGGGGAGCATGAGGACTACGTCTTTTTGGGGCGCGATATCTCGCGGAACCGGAATTACTCCGAGGCGACGGCCCAGGAGATTGACAAGGAGGTTCATTCCCTTTGCGAAAATGCGCACAGCATCGCGAAGGATCTCCTGACGAAGAATCGTCAGAAGCTTGAGACGATTGCAAAGGCCCTGCTGGAGTATGAGACACTGGACGGAAGCCACATCCGCGAGATCATGGAGTTCGGGAGCATCCAGAATCCACCGGTGAGCCCTGAACCCCCGTCGTCAACTCCGCCGCCGCTTAAGCCCCGGCAAGTTCAGGGGAATTCTTCTTCGGCTCCTGGTTTTCCTCCCGAGTTTTCGGGCGCTCCTGCCTAAGAGGCTGGACGGAGGAGGACGAGGTCGACGCGAGGACAAAGGAATAATTCGGCGGGGTGAGGGCAGGTCGATGGACCTCGCCAGCCTTTCCATCGTGGTGTTGTCTTCCGAGAGCGTAGCCGGGCTGAGGAATTAGGCGAGTTGGGGTGTAAGCCCCGTTTGGAAACAGCTTCCAAAAGTACGAGCGGGCCGCGGATTGTTATCAAAAAACCAGGGTGCTGCTCAGTAGTCTGTGGTCTTTTGCTTGCGGGGTCCCGAAAGGGGGCGTTTTCCGGCCTCGGAAGGGGTACTACTCCGCGAGTTTTTTGAGTCGGGCTGGCTTTCCCTTGTGGGCTATTGTGTAGAACAGTTCGAGGATCTTTCGGACCTCTTGCCAGCGCAGCGCGAGTTTGGCAAAGAAGACAACTTGTTTT
>JBILKY010000236.1:0-5919 GCA_044376395.1 Chthoniobacteraceae bacterium
GCCAGCATGTACACGCCCGCCGCGACCATGGTCGCGGCATGGATAAGGGCGGAAACCGGGGTCGGGCCCTCCATCGCGTCCGGCAGCCACACGTGAAGTGGAAGCTGAGCAGACTTACCCACGGCTCCGCAGAACAAGCAGAGTCCGGCAAGCGTGAGCATGGTGGGGGAGCTCGTGAGCTTTGAGAGCCCTGCTTGAATCCCATCGAAGGTCACAGAGCCGGTGGCCGACCAAACCAGAAGGATTCCAGTCATGAACCCAAAGTCACCAATGCGGTTCGTGAGAAAGGCTTTGTTGGCGGCGTCCGCTGCAGATTTCTTTGTGAACCAATGGCCAATCAGTAAAAAACTGCTGACCCCCACCAATTCCCAAAACACGAACATCATCGCGAGGTTGTCGGCGAGAACAATGCCGAGCATGGAGAACATGAAAAGCGAGAGCGACCCGAAGAACCGCGCTTTTCCTTCGTCCTCTGCCATGTAGACGGTTGAGTACACATGGACAAGCGCGCCGATACCTGTGACGACAAGCAGCATGACTTTCGCGAGAGCGTCAATTTTGAGGCCGATGTTCAGCTGGAGCGCCGGCCCGAGGTCGATCCAGGAAAACTGCGTTGCGAGGCTCTCGGGCGGCTTGCCAAAAACTGCGAGTGTCGCAATTAACGACACAAAAACAGCGCAGAGGGAAATCAGAACGCTGAGAGATTTTGAGCGGTGGGCAAACAGAAGAATGAGGCCTGCGCTAAAAAGCGGGCTTAGCAGAATGAGCCAGGGCAGAGAGTGGTCCATGTGATGAGGTGCAGGTTAGAACCGAAGGGAACGGATGTCCTCCACATGAGTGGTTTGGCGCGCGCGGTAGAGAGCGACGATGATTGCAAGTCCAACGGCAACCTCCGCAGCTGCGACCGTGATGATGAAGAACACGAGCACTTGCGCGTTGTAATTCGGAAGACCGTCCGCGCCGACGTGAAACCGTGAGAAGCCAACGAGGGATAGGTTCGCCGCGTTAAGCATCAGTTCGAGGCACATAAAAATGGTGATGATGTTGCGGCGCAACAGCACCCCCGCGAAGCCAATCGAGAAAAGCAGCCCGCTTGCCAGCAGATAGTGATTGAGTGTCAGTGGATTCACGGAAGTGGATGAGAGGAGATTATTTCAGTTCGCGCCGGGATAGGACTACGACCCCGATGGTCGCAACTAGGACGAGGACTCCCACAACTTGGAAGGGAAGGGTGAAGTCTGTAAAAAGAGCGTTTCCAACCGATCGGACGTCTTCGATTCGTGCTGAGCCCAATGCAGGAAAGGGCTTGGATCCCTCCTTGAAGGAGTCTAACACCCGCAGGAATTGCCACACAAAACCCGCTGTCACCAGCGCGCCACCGGCGAGGGCAGCCTTGTTCAGGTGCCTGCGGTTTTCAGCCTTGAGATCAAGTAGCATGATGATGAAGAGGAAGAGAACCATCACCGCGCCGGCGTAAACCAAGACTTGGATGACCCCGATAAAGAACGCATCCAAGCCGACGAAAAGCGCAGCTAGGCAAAGGAAAGACCCGACCAAGCTGAGTGCGCTCGCAACGGGATCTCGGTTGATGACGACTGACGCTCCGAAGGAGAGCATCAGAAAGGTGAGTATCCAAAAAAGAATGGGAGACATGGGGGCGGTCTATTTGTCGGGATTCCATTTGTGGACCAAGCCGTGCATCACGCCGCCCAGTTCATACAGCTTCTCTTTGTTGTGCACCATTTCCGCGCGGTTTTCGCCTGTGATAGCGTAGTCTTTCCTTAGATAGATCGCCTGTTCGGGGCAGACTTCTTCGCACAGACCGCAGTAAATGCAGCGCGTCATGTCGATGAGGAATTCTTTGGGAGCTTTTTCGACCTTGGCGAACCTGCTTTCTGAAGAGAGTTCCCCAGGGGTGATGGTGATCGCGCGCGGAGGGCAGATGAATTCGCAAAGCTGGCATGAGACGCAGCGCTCGCGCTCGTGGTCGTCCTTCACCAAGGTTGGTGCGCCACGGTAGTACTCTGGAAGCTGCGAATCCCATTTCTCTTCAGGGTATTGCATGACCACTTTGGTTTCACCACCAAGCATCTTCCTGAGGTGCCTGAAAGTGATGAGCAGTCCCGCGATGATGTTGGGAATATAGAGCTTTTCCCAGAAAGTCAGATTCGGCCTGCGAACGGTGTATGCCATGGTCTTTTGGGTGTTGAGGTCGGGTGGGATCGAATTGGGTGGACGATCTTCTGGGTTAGCGCGTCGCAGCGAGAATGCCGGCGGTAATGAATATATTTACCAGTGCGATTTCAAAAAGGTACAGCCAGCCTAATTTCATCAATTGGTCGAAACGAAAACGCGGCAGAGTCCAGCGGACCCAAATGAAGAAGATTAAAAGGCAGGCGACTTTTGCGAAGAAAGTTGTGATGTGCACCAAACCAAGAAGCACCCCCGCAGGCGTCATGGATGACTCCAAGGTGTTCATCGGGAGCAATGGCATGTGCCAGCCTCCAAGGAATAGGACAACGATAAGCGAGGAGCCAACGATCATGGCTGCGTATTCACCAAGAAAAAATAGGGCGAACTTCATCGCCGAGTATTCGGTGTGGTATCCGGCAACTAGCTCGGTCTCGGATTCGGGAAGGTCAAATGGAAGACGATTCGTTTCGGCAAACATCGAAATGGTGAATACCACAAACGAGATGGTGATCGGGATCCACAGGAGCAGCTCCCGTGCGGTCAGAGTTCCGTCTGTGAAAGGCAGTAGGAGCCAACCGTTGTTGATCTGGTACTGAATGGCTTCCGAGAGGTTCAGGTTGCCGATAATCAGTAGCACGGGAACTGCGCTCAGCCCGAGGGAGAGCTCGTAGCTGATCATCTGTGAGGAGGCGCGGATGCCGCCCAGAAACGGATATTTTGAGTTCGAGGCCCAGCCGGCGATCACGATTCCGTAGACGCCGATGGACGCGATCGCGAACACGTAAAGAATCCCAACGTTCACATCTGCAACAACCATTTTCTGTCCGAAAAGGAAGTTGCCGAAGGGAATGACGGCAAGGGTTGAAAGCGCGGGAACCATCGCCAGCACCGGGGCGAGCCAGAAATAAAAATGGTTCACATGTGCGGGAGTGAATTCCTCCTTTAGCATGAATTTCATGGCATCAGCCAGCGGCTGACCGAGGCCTCCCAGAAACAATTGAAGATCTTTCTGGAAGCCTAACAGCGAAGTTGGGAACCCCGTTCGGTTTGGCCCCAGGCGGTCCTGAATTAGCGCGCTGACGCGCCGCTCGGCATAGACAGTGTAGGACACCAGCGGCAGCACCACGAGAAACACGAGAAACAGTGTTTTCGCAACGGATGCCGCGATGAGCTCCAGCGGGATGGTCGAAAAGAAGTCCATGGATGTTGCTGTGTTTTGTCTTATACGCCTGCGTTTGCCGGTGTCGGCGCGGGCGTCGGCGTTGCAAGCTGGAGTCCAAGGTCTCCAACTTTACTTAGATTTAGCCCTGCAAAAATCGGCGTGTCTTGGGACATAGCCCTAAACACATCCTCGATCGAATGCATCGCTAGCGTCGCACCCGATGCGATCGCAAGATCCCTCAGGATTTCCCAGTCATCCCGCGCTCCACTCGGAGCGTCGACGGCCTTGTTGAGGCGTTGGAGGCGTCCCTTGATGTTTATCATCGAGCCGCGTTTTTCAGCCCAACCGGACGCCGGGAGCACTACGCTGGCGGCGGCAGTGGTTTCATTCGGAAGAATGTCGGTTACGACGAGCGCTTTCAGTTTTCCTAGGTCTTGCGCTGAGAGGCCGAATGCAGTGAGGTCTTCTCCAATGCTCAGCACCCCCTTGATTGAACCGTCTTTGATGCCCTCGGCAATCTTCTGAAGCTGGCTTCCAGGCTTTTCGCCAGTTAATCCCAAGGCCCGCGCACCGGATGTGTTTGGATTGCGGTCAGCGGGAATCAGGATTCCGTCGGGTTCTCCGATGCGGGGCAGAACATCCCACGAACCGATGTTCAGGATCTGGGCGAGCGTCTTTGCGAGGTAGAGTTCTTCGTTGGTGAGTCTGGCGGACACGACCATCGCAACGTTTCCTGCAGCCCTCAGTAAATTCACTGCGTGCGATATTGACTCGCCCCATGCGGATGGTTTTCCAGCAATCAGTGGAGACGCGAGGCGAGCTTCGTCGTGGAGGTACTTAAAATTCAACCGATGCGAGTCGGGAATCCAGTTGGAATTCACTTCATTATTTTCGCGGGGAGTGATTCGGTAGATTCGGCCCTCGCGGCTTCCGATCGTGATGTTGCAGCCGAGGCCGTCGTTCACATCGATGGTCTTCGTTTCCTTGAGGAACCAGACCCGCATCTTGAATCTGAAATCCGTCGAGGTCAGCGCGCCCACGGGACAGATGTCGACGGTGTTGAGTGAGTAGTTGCTCTCGAGGGTCTTGTCGGGATGGCAAGCGATGGTGGAGAATCCACCGCGGTCCACAAAGCCCAGCACATCGTCCTGAGCGACTTCCTTCATAAAGCGAATGCACCGCGAGCAGAGGACACAGCGTTCCGCGTCAAGCGTCACCCTAGGGCCGAGCTCAACGTTCTTGGGCTTTTTGACCTTGCGCTCCAAGAAACGTGAATTTGACTGGCCGTATTCGACTGAGAACTCCTGCAGTCTGCACTCGCCCGCTTGATCGCAGATTGGGCAGTCCAGAGGGTGGTTGATGAGCAGGAACTCCATCACGCCTTTGCGGCATTCCTGCACCATTGGGGAGTCGGTGCGGACAGCCATACCCTCGGCCACGTCCTGCGCACAGGAGATCTGCGGGCGCGGAATCCAAGCAATCTCTGGTCGGCCGTCGCCGCCGATGATGGGTTTGCGGTCGGGGCCCATTTTGGGCATGCCCATCTCGACCATGCACATCCGGCAGTTTCCCGGAGCGGACAGCTTGGGGTGGTAGCAGTAGCGTGGGATGAATTTGCCAGCTTGGGAGCAGGCCTCGATCACTCGCGTGCCCTTTGGAAACTGCAGCCACACGCCGTCGATCTGGACATTCAGCAAAGGAACTTCGGTGCTCATCACTTAAAAAGGTTATCGGGTGGCGGCTGGGGCCATAATTTCATGCCCGTTTCCTCGGGGGGCTTCGATCGCCGGGATCAAATCATTTTTGATGAGCTCCTCGGACGTGTACTCAGGAGGCATTGGCGGCGGAAGGGATTTTGAGGATTTGGCAGTGAACTCATCTCGGAACTTCGCAACGAAACTTTGGGTAGGCCACGAGCAGGCTTCACCGAAAGCGCAGATGGTCTTGCCCGCAATGTTGTCAGCTACGGACTTTAGTGTGTCGGGATCTTTGTCGACGCCTCCACCCGCAACAATCCGGTCGGTGATTTTTTTCATCCACTGTGCGCCCTCTCGGCAAGGGGTGCATTGGCCGCAGGATTCGTGTGCGTAGAACTCGTTAATGTTATTGAGGACTTCCACCATGTTTCGGGTGTCGTCCATGACGATTACCCCGCCCGAACCGGCCATTGAGCCTGCGGCTGCAAGCGTGTCGAAGTCCATCACAAGATCCTCCAGCGCGACTTCCTTGTCCTTGATTTTGTAGGTTTCGCCCGCTTTGAGGACTTTCGCTGAACTTCCTCCGGGGATGACCGCCTTCAGCGTGCGCCCCGGCTTGAGTCCGCCACACACATCATGGATGAGTTCGCCGAGGGTAAGGGATCCAACCGCGACTTCGTAGTAACCGGGCTTCTGCACGTCTCCGGATACGCACAGAATGCGTGTCCCTGTGTTGTTCGGTCTGCCGATCTTCGCGTACTCTTCGCCTCCCATCGCGATGATGTGCTTCACGTGGCAGAGGGTTTCCACGTTGTTGACAATGGTGGGGCACTGGTAGAGGCCGAGTACTGCGGGGAAATAAGGGGG
>JBILKY010000237.1:0-5907 GCA_044376395.1 Chthoniobacteraceae bacterium
AGTTTGGCGGTGGCGTCGCCCGGTTTGATGCGATGACGGGCAAACTCGGCGCTCAGGAACTTTGATTCGTCTGCATCGGCGTAGTTGAGCGCGGCGAGCAGGGCATCGTTGATGCGCTTGGTTTCGCTCCAATCCGTGAGGGAAAAATAAGGTCCGCGCGAGTCGGGACGGGTGCCCCAACTGCCGCCCTTCCAATCCGGGTTTTCCATTGCGGAGATCCGGCACAGAGCCGTGAGCAAGGGCTTGCGCTGGGCGGCGTCGGTGGTTTTGGCAAGACGTGCGAGCAGGCCATCGACAACGCTGGCGCTGTGCAGGACGCTGAGCACATTGAAGGCCCCGGCTCGCAGTGCGGGTGACGCTGCGGCGTCGTCAAGCACGCTGAAGCTCACCTTGCCGTCATCGAGCTTGCGCAGGGCCTGCATCGCGGTGTGGGCGACGATGGGATCGGAATCGCCAAGCAAGGGCGCGATGGCCGATGCGTGCTCGGATTTGTTGATTTTTGAGAGTGAAACGATGGCCTCACGACGTGTGCGGGCGTCAGCGGACTTCAGCGCGGCGAGACTGGGGGCAGGGGAGACCCCGGCTAGGTGGCCCTCGTGGTCGGTGAGGGCGCGGATTGCCCATCCGGCGATGGTTTCATCGGCTGCGAGCATCGAGATGAACTCGTTGGCTGCGGCACCTTGGATTTGTTTGATCGCGAACAACGCCGCGATGCGGGTGGCGAGTGGCTTGCCCTTGCCGGCAGCCAGTGCTTCGAGTGAGTCCGCCGAGCCTCTCGTAATCAGCGCACGCTGGGCGGCCAGGCGAAGGCGATGACTTGGGCTTTCAAGCAGCTTCACCAAGTCAGCGTCAGTCGCCTTGCCGAAGTCAGTCAGGGCGGCGGTTTTCTGTCCATCCGGCACCAGGCGGACCAGATAGCCGACCTCTGGTCCTGCGTAGGAGAAGGTTGCGCCCTTCCAACTGGCAACATAGATGTTTCCTCGGGCATCGACATCGAGGTCATTGACCCGCGTGGCTCCGAAGAACTCGCGCTGGTCGGTGCTGAAGGTCGCCCCCTTTGGCGTCAATCCGTGGCGGTAGATCAAGTTGCGGCCCCAGTCGCAGGTGAAGGGCGCGTTGTTCCATTCTTTCGGCATCCCTGGCTCGTCAATCCAAGCCGAGCCCATCCCGCTTCCACCGCCATAGATGTCGAGCGGAGCGATGGTTTCATCGACGAAATTTTTGAAGAGCGTGGGATAGCCGTGCTCGCCCAGCGCCGTGGCATGGTGGAAGCGCACGTCCCAGCCGTCGCCATCGTTAGTGTTGTCGCGGGCGAATACGTCGAGCAGCGGACTGACTGCAGCTTCGAGAATGTTGCGTGTGCCGCGGGAGTAGAGCTCGAGGCCCGTGCCGTCCGTGCGTAGACGCACGACTCCACCGCCGCGCAGCGTGAGCTTGCGGCCATCGGTGCCCTCGGCATTGAGCATACCGAAGTCGCCAATGGCGCAGTAAATCCAGCCATCAATGCCTAGCTCGATGCCATTCGAGGCATGGTCGATGCTGCGGTCATTGATGCCAAAACCGATGCCCTTCACTAGCGTGCGTTGCTCATCGGAAATACCGTCGCCATCTTTGTCAATGAAGACGCTGAGGTCGGCTGGATGCAGGACGTAGAGCTTGTTGCCATCAACGGCAACGCCGCGTGGTGAATCGACTGAGGCGAAGACTTTGACTTCATCGGCACGGCCATCGCTATCAAGGTCACGAAGGCGCAGGATGCGGCCACGGTCCTTGTCACGCCCCCCACTGCCATTGCCATCGCAACCGACGAAGAGCGTGCCATCCGGCGTAGCGCTGACAAAGATGGGATAGCTGACTGCAGGTGGACGCGCAAAGATGCTGGCGCTGAATCCTTGGGGTAACCTGATATCCTTGAGCCATTCGGCGTCGGGATGATTGTCTGGAATGAGTGGTGACCGCAGAGCATTCGCGCTCAGGACCTCCGGCGCACCGAGCACTTCAAATTCGCGGATACTCCCCCAGCCTTGATCTCGATCTTTTAGACCAAGAAAAGTGATGCGCACATAGCGGCCATCCGCTTGGAAATCGGCGGCGTGAGGGCCTGCCTTTTCGAGCGCTGAGGCATCGGCGCAAAGGTGCCACGCTTGGTTGTCATCGGAGAGTTCAACCTTGTGACGATACACTTGCTCACCGCTTTCCCATGACACGCGATAACCCGTAATCGATTGTTTTTTACCAAGGTCAATGGTGAGCCACTCGCCGTTCTGGCCTTTGGCTGGGCACCAGCGCGAGGTCTTGCCATCAACGGCTTTGTCGGCGGTGTTGCCTTTGTCCTTCTCTTCACTTGAAGCGCTGGCTTTGGCATTCAGTGCGAGGTTGCTGCGTTTGGTTTCTAGCGGGCCAGCTTGCACCGTCGGGACGGATTCGGGAGCCTTGCCATCAAGGGGCACATAGCCGTGCTCAGGCTTGGCTGGTTGTGCGGTGCCTGTGCCAAGTGAGGCGAAGAAGTAGCGACCATGAACGCTGGCAATTGGCAGACGGGCCTCGCTGCCATCGGGAAGTTTTGTGGCCAGCGCATAGCTAGGCTGCGTCAGCCATTCGGCCTTGCTATCAGCCGCTAGTTTTTTCCAAGACTCCACATCCGCAGTAGAAGGCGGGACAAAGGAGACCGTGGCCGCATCACCCGATGCAAAACGCTGGAACTCGCCATCCTTCGGCCAGACTCGCGTGATTCCTGGTTTGTATTCCTGAGCCCAGGCGAGTTTTTGAGCATCGTGGCTTTTGAGCAGATTTGATGCGGAGTTACGGAACGAATCAGCGCCAGCATTGACGGCATCCGTGGGAACTGCGTGCATTGGCGCTTTGATGCCGCCCGCAGGAAGTTCTTTGAGCCAAAGGTCTTTAAACTGCACCTTCATTGCGCCGCCGACATGGATTTGCAGTGCGATGACGCCGCTCAAGCGACGATAGCGCTCGTCATGATCGGTGAGTTCCATCACCGTCTGACCATTCATGCTGAAGGTGATGTGATTGCCAACGGCCACGATGCCGCAATCGCTCCATTCCGTTTCGGGTTTGCGCAGTGTATTAAGGTCCGCGGTTCCCATGATGGTCGCCACGCGCCAACGTTCCCCATCCGGCTGAATAACGACACGGTCACCCTTCGCCACGCCGAGTGTGCGCTGGCTGCGTTCCTCATAAAACAAGCCATCGAGTTCACCACCGGGACTCAGATCGTACTGATAACCGCCGACACTCCACGGATGTACGGCAGGCAGCACCACGCTGCGGATTTGGATGCCAGAGTTACGCATCCCTTTGCTCTGATCCCATTTCGGCCAGCGCACTTTCAAGCGCAGCTCGAAGTTTTCCTTCTCCCCGCCTTGCCAAACGAGGAAAGAGTTTGTCTTGAGCGGATTCTCGGGCACCACGGTGCCTGTGATCGCCCCTTCCTCGACCGTCCATCGCCCCGGCTCGGCATTCCAGTCCGTGAGGTCTTTGCCATTAAAAATGGCCTTGAAACCCGGAGGGGGAGCGTCGGCAAAAAGCGATGTGATAAGGGCAATGTAAGGAAGAAAAAACAAGAACTTCATGGGGTGCGGAACGCGTTGGAGAGATTAGGGATATTGTGAGGGTGGCGGCGTGCAAGCGTGGATCACCTGAGGAGAGGTGCCAAAGTGCCTGTCCCCTCAGGAGAAAGGAGTGAGAAAGTAAGAGTGTCCGCTTTGTCGCTTCGAGCTGAGACGCCCGCCGCGCGTGTGGCCCAGAGTCGTATCCACGGTGGCAGCTATGCGCGCGGGGGCTCGTCTGACAGCGCAGAGCGCCCCTGATTCGAAATACTGGGACGAGCAGGAGAAGGACGCCACCTCGCAATTGGAGGAATCCTTGCAATATCTGGTAGTGAGTGGCGGCTTCCTGTACAGCGGGAGAACCTAGGCCCGCGTTCCGAACTGGCGGTGATGGAGGAGATGGTGGATACGACCGAGAATTACCCCGAAAAAAGTCGAAAAGTGAAACCATCTTGTGCCGATTACGCTAGGGTAGAAGCCAAGTAACATAGCCCATTGAAATGAAAGAGGTCCTTTTTTAAATACGTGAAGACGAGATAGATGGGGGATTCGTAGCCACTTGTCTCGGGCATTCGATCGTGACACAGGCAGAAAGGGTTGAAGAGCTTCGTGCGATGATTAAAGACGCGGTTCACTGCCATTTCGGAGATGGAGCTGCAGGGGAAACCCCGCGGATTATCCGTCTTCATTTTGTTCGGGACGAAGTGCTCATTGCTGGAAGGTCCCGCGGAACATTGACGGCATTGAGCTGGCTCGAGCACTTGCAGTGCTGGGCTACCAAATTGTGCGCCGGAGCGGTTCGCGCATCCGTTTGATGACCACCCAGAACGGCGTGCATCACTTGACGATACCCCACCATAGTCCGTTAAAGGTAGGCACCTTACTAGGCGGTATACTGAAGTCGGCAGCCGCTCATCACAAACTGACAGTCGAGGCACTCCTTTCCAGCCTAGGCTGGTAATGCGATGGTACCCGATTGCCCTCGCGCGGGGATCGTTTGCACAGAGGGCTGTCGTAGACCGGATTCAGGGCGCGTGACGAAAGGCGCATAACGGGGCGGCCTCCTGAGGTCGGGGCATCCGGCAAGGGCGTGAAAGTCAGAGTCACGCGGCGGGCTTTCAAGGCACAGGAGTTGGCGGCTATCGGGGAGGCGGAGATGGACGGCTTGCGCTCCGCAACGGCCGCCGACACCCCGGGGGATTAATAGATCTTTGCTTTTGCCTTCGTTTCTGCAGAGACGTAGCGGAAAGCAAATTCTTGTTCCTCCAACAACCGATCAGCCGTCGGCTTTGAGCGAAGCTGCAGCCATCTCGCGGAAGACACGAATATGCTCCAACTCGTGCCGTCCCTTCGGATGCACGATTACCAGATTATCGTGGCCGAGGACCGCCGAGGCATCCCGGTGCGCTAGTCCGGCTTTCTTCACGGCTGGAAACGATATCGCCTCGATCGCGGAGCGGGTCAGGATGGCCACGCCCATCCCGAGGCCGACGTAGTTCAAGATCGAAGGCACGTTGCCCGCTGTCATCACGATGTTCACCAGCGAAGTGAGTCCTGCCTCGCTCACGACGTGGTCAAACTGCAAACGCGAGCTCGAATCCTCACCCGCAAGAATCAGAGGATAACGAAGGATGTCGCGGAGGCCCATTTTCCTGACTTTCCCGAGTGGATGTCCCTCGGGAAAAATCACCTCGAAAGGGTGGCTTGCGAATGGAACGACCGAAAGCCGCAGTGGCAGCTCCACCCCGGACGGCGCACCCACGATGGCCAGATCCGCTGAATCGGACTCCACCATGCCCCACGCCACCCGCGAAGGCGCGTCGATCAGCGTCAGCCTCACCGAAGGCTGCGAGAGCCGGTATTTCGCGATCACATGCCGTAGCGGGCTGTTGAGCACCGAGGCCGACGCGGCCAGCCGCAGCACCCGCTCCGCCCCGGACTGCAGGTCAAGGAACACCTTCCGCAAGGAATCGAACCCCTCGACCAACGGAGCCGCCAGTCCCATCAGCCTCTCGCCGTCCTCGGTGAGCCGCACGGACCTCCCCTTGGCCGCGACGAACCGCACCCCGTAATCGTCTTCCAACGCCCGCACCTGACGCCAAACCGATGGGGTGGCCATGCCAAGTGCCCGTGCGGCTGCCGCAAAACTGCCGTGCCGGGAGATCTCGAATAGCGCCCGGATCTGACGGAAGCGTACTTCCTTGAAATACCGGCGCTCCTCCGAGCGAACAGGCGACGCCTTTGCTTTTATTGCTCCCATAACAATGATGTTTAGGAAAATAGTCTGGATATGCAATGCTTATTGATTGAGGCAATCCCGCAGAACGGTACGCTTCTG
>JBILKY010000238.1:0-5896 GCA_044376395.1 Chthoniobacteraceae bacterium
GGGATCGCCTTGAGCGAAGTGGGATCGCCTTGAGCGAAGTGGGATCGCCTTGAGCGAAGTGGGATCGCCTTGAGCGAAGTGGGATCGCCTTGAGCGAAGGGCGCCGCGCATCAGCTGCAGCGGTGCCCCCCATTCAAAGCAAGCCACGAGCCCGTCACAGCTAGAAAGCGTTCTTCCGGTAGGCTCCCATCTCCGGGGCATCAGGATTCACCTCGGGCCCGAAGTAACGCAGCACCACCAGCGGTTCAGTTTCGCTCAAGTTCTCAAACGTCACCCCCGCCCTAGCTCCCGCCTCCGTGCAGAAATACTCGTCCTCGGTCAATTCCGTGAACCGAATCAGCTTGGGACTGTTCAATGTCTGCCCGTTGATTTTGCCAACGCCCTGAACGCAAATCAGGCCGTACGCGCCGTTGTCTCGGATGGTGCACTTCGTCTTGGGCTCAACGGTGAGCTCCTTGGCGGTGAAAAGCTGCTCGCCCTTGATGCGGCCGTAAACGATCCAGCGGTCCACAAAACCCTCCTTGCGCGTGTCTGCAACAGGCACGGGCTCGAGGTAGTGGTTATCCTTGAAGTTCTCGTCGCAATTCCCCTCCCAGTCCAATTGATCCACGATGAAATCGATGTCGCGGTGCTTGTCCTCGGGCATGTCCTTCACGAGGAGCTCCCAAGGCACATAACGGCCTTCCACCAAATTCTGGTACATCCCGAACACATCACTTCCCCACTGCGGCTCGTAAGTGCACAACGAACCCGGTGCATGCAGAACGCAAGGCGGGATCAGCCAACCCGTGCCGGGCTTCAAGCGGTAGGCGCGCGAAAGATCCAGAATCCCATTGTCCCCCTTGTTCCAGTCCGCGATGCAGCGGCGCACCTGCTCTTTTGGGGTGCCGGGCTCGAGCCCCATGAAGGTGTACGGAAAATTGTTTCCCACGTTGTTATGCTGGGGCGGGAAGTAATAGGACTCGGGCTTGCCCTCTTGACCCACCAACTTCGCCTGCGCGGCGCTTTGATGCATGTGGTGGGGAATGGGCCCCATGTTGTCGAAAAACTTCGAGTACACGGGCCACTTGCTGTACTTGTTCCAGATTGACTCGCCGATCAGAAGCGACCCGCACTCCGCGACGGCCTGCTGCAAGGTGAAACGCTCCTTGCCTGCCACCACATAAGAAAGCCCCTCATCCTCAGTGCGGTTGTCGTTAGCGGCGGGGGTGGTGGAAGCGAACCAGCGCTCGTCAATGCCGCCGCGGTTCAATCCAAACGCATAAAGATCATCCGGATGCAGCTTAAGGCGTTTTCCGGGCTGCAGGAAGGAGCGGGGAACCCAGCAGGGCGCAAGGCGCAACAGGCCGCCCGTGGCCTGCAACTGCGCTTCCACCAATGGCCGCACGTTGGACTTCAGGGTATGGAGGGAGGTGACGTGATTCATAAATGTATCGAGGTTTGAGCAGAAGAAATGCGCCGGAGTTTTTTTCAGGCGCGGCGAAAAGAATCAATTCTTTTCACAGAATCAAGGCCCAAGCAGCTCTCATCTTGACTATTGGGACTGACATCCTTTCTCTGAGCACATCTATGAGATGGCAATTCCCCCTCCCCTTGATCGTTTTAGCCGTAAGCGTCGCAGCACATGCGATAAAGCCCGCCGCCTGTGCGGCAGATCCGATGCCAGCCGAGGTTCGCACCAACGGCTTCTTGCTTGGAACCCAGTCCTACACATTCAAAAACTTTACCTTCGAAGAGGCATGCGCGAAGACCGCGTCTACTGGGGTTCATACCACGGAGCTTTTTCCGGGCCAGAAAATCTCAGCCGCGCTGCCTGACCAAAAAACAGGCCCAGGAGTTTCCCCAGAGGGCATGGCGGCAATGAAAGAGATCCTCAAGAAAAACAAGCTGACCGCTGTCGCTGTCGGAGTGATCGGCATCCCAAACAACGAAGAGGGAGCGAGAAAAATTTTCGAGTTCGCAAAAGAACTGGGCATCCGAGTGATCAACACGGAGAGCACGGAATCCATCGACATCATTGAGAAGATGGTCAAGGAATTCGATATCCGCGTGGGTTACCACAACCATCCGCAGCGTCCCGACAACCCCAACTACAAGGTTTGGGATCCGAACTACATCCTTGAACTTACGCAGGGACGTGATCCGCGGATTGGCTCCTGCGCCGACCTCGGGCACTGGACAAACTCCGGTCTCGCAGCGGCGGATTGCATCAAGATTTTGAAATCCCGGATCGTCTCCAGCCACCTCAAGGACATCGCCCACGGAAGCCGCTCCTGCACGCGACCCGGCACGGGCCGCGCCAATCTTGATGAGGCGCTGCGCGCCTTGAAGTCGGTTGAATTCGACGGGCCCATCTCCATCGAGCACGAGATCAACTGGGAGGACAACGTCGAGGACGTCAAATCCTACGTGACCTTCGTGAAGGAACTAAAATAACCCATTAGCCCCCGCAAAGCTTCAAGGGCGGCCACTCTCACCGAGGGCCGCCCTTGTGTTTTACTGGGTCTGGCACCTACTTCTGCGGTCCCACGCCATCCCTATGCGACTCCACATCCTCACCCTCCTTATAGCGGTCACCACCGCATGCACCGGCGCCGCCCCGGAAACCCGGCCCTTGATCGTCGGAATGGAACTCGCTTATCCGCCGTTTGAAATGACAGACGAAAAAGGAAAGCCAACCGGGGTCAGCGTCGACCTCGCAAACGCGCTGGGCTCACATCTTAACCGCCCTGTTGAAATTCAGAACCTTCCTTTTGACGGACTGATTCCCTCGCTAAAAACAGGCCGGATCCATCTGATTATTTCATCCATGACAGCGAACCCAGAGCGCGCGAAAGCTATCGATTTCTCAGATCCATACCTCTCAACCGGACTCTGCCTCTTGGTTGCTAAAAACTCCAACATTCAGACGATTGCGGATGCCGACCAAAAGAAACGTTTTATTGCAGTGAAACAAGGCACCACCGGGCACCTGTTCTCAAGGTCCTTGAAAAACGCAACCGTGCTTGTCCTCGATCGGGAATCCGCCTGCGTGCTCGAGGTGGCGCAGGGAAAAGTTGACGCCTTCATCTACGATCAGATGTCTGTCCTCAAGCATGCAGAACAGAACAGTGAAACCACGCGCCCGCTGCTCGTCCCGTTTCAAAGTGAATCGTGGGCGATCGGCATCAAAAAAGGGGATGAGACTTTGAAGGCAGAGGTGAATACATTCATCCGGGCGTTCCGCGATTCCAAGGGGTTTGAAAATCTCGGCGACCGGTGGTTGTCGGCGCAGAAGACTGCCTTTCAAAGACTCGGGATTCCGTTCGTTTTCTAGGCTGTTCGCAGCATCCCAATGGCCGGAATGATGTCACTATTGAAACGCGCGTTGATCCTGCCCGAACGTCAGGAGAAGGCGGGGCGTTTCCAGCATTGGTTCAACCTCCTGCTGGTCATCTCGACGGCCATCGGCCTCGGCTGCCTCGTTCTTGAGCGCGCAAACTTATCGTGGCAGTGGGACCTCCTGACGCCCTACTGGCGTCTCTACATCGACGGATGGCGCACCACAATCGCTTTGAGCGTCTCAGCACTCGTGACCAGCGCCCTCATCGGTCTTGTCCTGGCGTTACTCCGACGCTCAAGGTTCGTCGCCTTGCGTTACGCCGCCGCTGGAACTGTTGAACTCGTCCGAGGCACTCCTCTTCTGGTTCAAATCTACATCCTCTTTTATATCGTTGCTGAAGCGGTTCATTTGGAAAACAGGTTTGTCGCAGGCACCATCACGCTCTCCCTGTTTAGCGGAGCGTACATCTCGGAAATTTTACGCGCGGGAATCGAGGGAGTCGGCAAATCCCAAATTGAATCCGCCAAGGCGATCGGTCTGACACAGCTTCAAACCTACAGGCACGTTATTTTCCCCCAAGCTCTCAGGGCCTCCTTGCCAGCCCTTGCCGGCCAGTTTGTTTCACTCGTGAAGGACTCCTCGCTTCTCTCAATCATCGGTCTGAACGAACTCACTCAAAACGCACGAAACGTAGCCAGCTTCACTTTCAGTAATTTTGAGAGCTACCTCCTCCTTGCCGCCGGGTATTGCGTCTGCACACTGCCACTCTCCTTTTGGGCACGCCGGCTTGAAACCCGGATGCGCTATGAAACTTGATATCCACAACGTCAGCCGCTCGTTTGAAGCGCGCAAAGCTCTTTGCGGCGCCTCGCTTTCTTTGGAGGACGTCCGTTCCCTTGTGCTCATCGGCCCCTCCGGAGGCGGCAAGTCAACGCTGCTTCGCATTATCGCGGGACTCGAAACACCCGACTCGGGCACCGTGGCGATCAATGGCAAAAGCGTTGCTTTTGACGAGCGCAGCCTGCTTCTACACCGACGTAACATCGGGGTCGTCTTTCAAGCCTTCAACCTGTTCCCTCACCTCACCGCTCTCGAAAACCTGCTGCTGCCCCTCACCGTTGCGCACGGGCAAACCAAAGCACAGGCGCAGGATGCCGCACTGCAAATCCTCTCGCGTTTCGGCCTCGAAGGGCACGCCAACCAAAAACCGGCATCGCTTTCAGGAGGCCAAAAACAGCGAATCGCCATTGCGCGGGCGCTTGTAACAAAGCCCCAGCTGATTCTCCTGGACGAGCCCACCTCAGCCCTTGACCCGGAAATGACACACGAGGTTCTTGAAATGATCAAAGAGCTGCGCGATCAGGGCCGTGAACTGATTTTGGCAACACACGAAATGGCTTTCGCCAAAAACGCTGCGGACCAAATCGCCTTTGTTGCAGAGGGGCGCATTCTTGAGTCGGGGAAGCCCTCGGAATTGTTTGCATCCCCGAAGAGTCCCCAATTGCGGATGTTTCTTTCCAAGGAAATCCAGGCGTGACACCAGCGACCGAATTCACAACCGCCCGCGCACGAACCGATGTTTTTAGAGTTTCTTGAATACCTCATCACGCCCTGCTCCGGGATCGCTCGGAAAATGGGGTTTCTAAAGTCTTCCATCCAGGTGCGCGCGAGGTATCGGCGCTGCCGCAACGCGTGGAAGCCGCATTTGGAGCGCACGCGCGCGGCAATCTTGGAGGCGGCGAACCTCAGCAAGGGCCGGCGCAAGGCGGTATTGTTTGGCGCCGGGCTTGTTCACGACATTCCATTGAAAGAGCTTTCAGAAATGTTTCAAGAGGTGGTGCTCGTGGACATCGTCCACACCCTTTCAAGCCGCTGGGAGACGGCAGCTTTCCGGAATGTTTCACGAATCTCGGCTGATGTCACAGACACCGTCGCGAAACTACCCGAGCTCGCACGATCCAACGGGAAATTACCCAGGCATCTCCCTCAGCTCTTTCTGCTCGATGAGCGGGTTGATTTCACAGTCTCCGTCAACCTGCTCTCGCAGCTGGGATGGGTGCCGGGATGGCACCTTAAACGCTCTCACCCGAAGGGTGAGGTGGAAGACTTCCAGCGCCACCTTGTTGAGGCGCATTTGGAGTACCTGCGGATCCTGCCCGGCCACACCTCACTGATCACCGACTACCAATGGCAGACCTTGCCAACAGCCGACGCTCAGGCACAGCTTGGGCTTTCGGCGTCCGACCCATGGGAGGTGATTCAGGGATACCGCCTTCCAGCTCCAGACCGGACCTGGGAATGGAGGATTGCACCCGCGCCCGAGCGCGAACTGAATTATGACTTTGTGGCTTCTGTGGCCTTTTTCCGGGACTGGAAAGCCAGCTTTCAAAAAAATCCGTAGTTTTTGAAACAAACCCAACCGCGCATCGCGGGGCCAGCGATATGATGAGTGGAGACCGGCGCGATTATGCGTCGCGTTTCCGCGGGCGCGTCGACAGGGGTGGCGACGCGCCCGCTTTTTTTTGCCTTCTAATTGCCTGAAAGCAAAAAAGCGCCCCTCCAACCAGGGGGAGG
>JBILKY010000239.1:0-5855 GCA_044376395.1 Chthoniobacteraceae bacterium
AATCCGCCAATCGACTGTATCCGCGAGGAGATCGTCACTTCATCCGTCACTACGATTGGGCCGGAGGGGAATCTTTTGGAGCCCACGCCCAAGAGCTGTCACTTGATTGAGCTGCCGACGCCGATCATCACCAACGAGGAGCTCGCCAAATTGCGCCACGTCGCACACGGGCAATTCCGTTCGGTGACATTGCCGACGCTGTTCGAGGCCTCGAAGGGGGCGAAGGGCTTGGAGGCTGCGTTCGATGAATTGTGCATGCAGGCTAGCCTGCAGATTGATGCGGGTGTGAATCTGATCATTCTGAGCGACCGCGGCGTGGATCGCCACAACGCGGCGATGCCGCCGCTGCTGGCGGTTTCTGGGCTGCATCATTTCCTGATCCGCGAAGGCAAGCGCACGAAGGTCGGTCTGATTCTTGAGTCGGGCGAACCCCGTGAGGTGCATCACTTCTGTACGCTGATCGGCTACGGTTGCGCAGGGATCAATCCTTACCTTGCGTTTGAAACGCTGGACGACATGATCCGCCAAGGGCTCTTGGTCGGGGTGGATCATTACACGGCCTGCAAGAATTTCGTGAAGGCTGCGACGAAGGGGATCGTGAAGGTGGCGTCGAAGATCGGCATTTCAACCATTCACAGCTACATGGGCGCGCAGATTTTTGAGTGCGTCGGATTGCAGCAGAAGGTCGTGGACAAGTTCTTCTCGGGCACTGCCACCCGTATCGAAGGTGCGGATCTCGAAGCCGTTGCTGAGGAGACCCTCGAGCGGCACCACAAGGCGTTCCCAGATCGCGTGGAAAACGCAGCGACGCTCGACGTGGGTGGAGACTATCAGTGGAGAAACGAGGGCGAGGCGCATTTGTTCAGTCCGCAGGTCATTCATTCGCTCCAAAAAGCGGTGCGCACCGGTAACTACGAAACCTTCAAGACGTACTCCTCGCTTGTGAACAAGCAGATGGAGCAGATTTTCACGCTGCGCGGACTGCTCTCGTTTAAGGATCGGAGTGCCGTCCCAATCGAGGAAGTGGAGTCTGTGGAATCGATCGTGAAACGCTTCAAAACCGGAGCGATGAGCTACGGTTCGATCTCAAAAGAGGCGCACGAGAGTCTTGCGATCGCGATGAACCGCTTGGGCGGAAAATCCAACACCGGCGAAGGCGGTGAGGATCCCGAGCGCTACACGTGGACCAATGAGCAGGGTGATTCAAAGAACAGCGCGATCAAGCAGGTTGCTTCCGGCCGTTTTGGAGTCACGAGTTTGTATCTCACGAACGCGAAGGAACTGCAGATCAAGATGGCTCAGGGCGCGAAGCCTGGAGAGGGCGGTCAGTTGCCGGGCGGCAAGGTGTATCCATGGATTGCAAAGGTGCGCCACTCTACGCCGGGTGTCGGACTGATTTCGCCGCCACCGCATCACGACATTTACTCGATCGAGGATCTCTCAGAGTTGATTCATGACTTGAAGAACGCGAACCGCGCTGCGCGAGTGAGCGTAAAGTTGGTTTCGGAAGTCGGTGTGGGGACGATTGCTGCGGGCGTGGCGAAAGCGCATGCCGACGTGGTGTTGATCTCGGGTTTTGACGGCGGCACGGGTGCCTCGCCGCAGACATCGATCAAGCACGCAGGATTGCCCTGGGAGCTTGGGCTTGCCGAAACCCATCAAACGCTCGTGCTCAACCGGCTCCGTTCCCGGATCGTGGTTGAAACGGACGGACAATTAAAGACCGGCCGCGACGTGGTGATCGCAGCGCTGCTGGGCGCCGAAGAATTTGGATTCGCGACCGCGCCACTGGTCACTCTGGGCTGCATCATGATGCGCGTCTGCCACCTCAATACCTGCCCGGTCGGGGTCGCAACTCAGGATCCGGAGCTTCGCAAGAACTTCACCGGCGATCCTTCCGATGCGGTAAACTTCATGAAGTTCATTGCGCAGGAAGTGCGCGAGATCATGGCGCAGCTCGGGTTCCGGAGTCTCAACGAAATGGTGGGTCGCACGGATGTGCTGGAGCCGCGCCGCGCAGTTGAGCACTGGAAGGCGAAAGGGATCGATTTGTCGAAGCTGCTGTACTCGCCTCCGATGGGCCCTGAAGTGGGGCGTTTCTGCACGGAGGTGCAGGATCACGGGCTTGAAAAGGGGCTGGACCTTTCGGTGCTGCTGGAGGCGTGCAAGCCTGCGATTGAGCGCGGCGAACCGGTGAAGGTCGAGTTGCCGATCATGAACACCAACCGTGTGGTTGGAACCATCCTCGGCAATGAAATCACCAAGCGTCACTGGGACGGGTTGCCCGATGGGACGGTGCACTTGAAGTTCAAGGGGAGTGCCGGGCAAAGTCTCGGCGCGTTCGTGCCGAAGGGCGTGACCATCGAGCTTGAAGGGGATGCCAACGATTATGTGGGCAAAGGTCTGAGCGGCGGAAGAGTGATCGTATATCCGGATGCGAAGGCGACCTTCGCGGCCGAGGATAACATTCTCCTCGGGAACGTCGCTCTTTACGGGGCGACCGCCGGCGAGGCGTTTTTCCGCGGCGTTGCTGGCGAGCGTTTTTGTGTGCGCAATTCGGGGGTCGACACGGTTGTTGAGGGGGTGGGCGACCACGGGTGCGAATACATGACCGGCGGCACTGTGGTGGTGCTCGGTTCCACAGGGCGTAATTTTGCAGCGGGCATGAGTGGCGGAGTAGCTTACGTGCTCGATGAAAAAGGTGATTTCGCCACGCGCTGCAACAAGCAGATGGTGGGTTTGGAGAAACCCGATGATCGTGATGCTGCGGAGTTGCGCGGGCTGATTCAAAAGCACGCCGAACTCACGGGGAGCAAGAAAGCGGAGCGTGTGTTGGCTGACTGGGATGAGATGCGCGAGAAGTTCGTGAAGGTGATGCCGAAAGACTTCAAACGTGTGCTGCAGGCGATCGCCACGGCGAAAGCCAAGGGGCTCAGCGGAGACGACGCGTTGAACGAGGCATTTGAAATGAACGCCCGGGATGTCGCGCGTGTCGGCGGTGGCTAGGCCTTCAATCGGCAGCCAAGGGAACCAACAGAAATTTATCTACTCAGCAGAAACATGGGAAAACCAACCGGCTTTTTTGAATACGATCGCGAACTGCCTGCCGACCGCGATCCGGTGACTCGCATCGGGGATTGGAAGGAGATCCACAACCATCATTCCGAGGAAAAACTCCGCACACAGGGTGCGCGCTGCATGGATTGCGGCGTCCCGTTCTGCCATACAGGGAAGCTTATTGGCGGCATGGCCAGCGGGTGTCCGATTAACAATCTGATTCCGGAGTGGAATGACCTTGTGTATCGCGGACTCTGGCGCGAGGCACTCGAGCGCCTGCACAAGACCAACAACTTTCCCGAGTTCACGGGCCGGGTTTGTCCTGCGCCTTGCGAGGGTTCCTGCGTGCTGGGAATCAACAAGCCCGCAGTAACGATTAAGAACATCGAGGTATCGATTATCGACAAGGGATGGGAGAACGGCTGGGTGATCCCTCATCCGCCGATCAAGCGCACTGGCAGGAAGGTTGCCGTGATCGGCTCAGGCCCTGCCGGACTGAGTGCTGCTGCCCAGCTTAATCACGCAGGGCACACGGTGACCGTCTTTGAGAGGGCGGACAGGCCGGGCGGACTGCTCATGTACGGCATTCCGAACATGAAGCTCGACAAGGAGGATGTGGTGATGCGCCGCATCCGTTTGATGGAGGATGAGGGGATCAAGTTCCAGTGCAATACCACGGTGGGCGTCGACATCTCGGTGGAGAGCTTGCGCAAGGATTTTCATGCGGTCGTGATTTGCACGGGAGCGACGAAACCGCGCGATCTTCCGATCGAGGGTCGCGAGCTCAAGGGCATTCACTTCGCGATGGATTTCCTGACGGCAAACACCAAGACGGTGCTGGGTGCAAACACGGACGCGGGTTTCATCGATGCGAAGGGCAAGGATGTCGTGATCATCGGAGGCGGTGATACGGGGACCGACTGCGTCGGCACTTCGTTGAGACACGGTTGCAAATCGCTGGTGCAGGTCGAGATTTTGCCAAAGCCTGCGCTGGTTCGGCAGAAGGACAATCCGTGGCCCGAATGGCCGAAGGTTTACAAGATGGATTACGGACAGGAGGAGGCTGCCGCAAAGTTTGGAAGCGATCCGCGGGTTTACGTGACCACCGCAACGAAGTTTGAGGGGGATGGTGCTGGGAGTTTGAAGGCGGTCCATACCGTGCAGGTGGAGTGGGCGAAGAATGACAAGGGTCAGTTCGTTCCCAAAAACGTGCCCGGCACCGAGCGCGTGATGCCCGCCCAGTTGGTGCTTCTCGCGATGGGCTTCCTCGGGCCGGAGCAGCCGCTGCTTGATGCGATGGGCGTCGAGCGCGATGCGCGTTCCAATGTGAAGGCCGAACACGAGAAGTACACGACCAGCATCCCAGGGGTGTTCGCCGCCGGGGACTGTCGTCGCGGACAGAGCCTTGTGGTGTGGGCCTTCAACGAAGGGCGCGGCGCGGCGCGCGAGTGCGACCGCTTCCTGATGGGCGCCACCGAGCTTCCCTAGAGATCCATTTCTTGGAGTTTAAAATCGAACAGCCAGCGTCTTTTCAGGCGCTGGCTGTTCTTTTCGGGGTCCGCCCCCGGAAAAATCAAGGGCGGGGGGACATAAGTGAAAACCTGCGCGGGACGATTTGTTTAGGGGAAAGAATGGGAAATCTAGGCAGTCCTCTCGGGGGTGAAGGAGGTTGTCATTGTATATGACTTTGCGGGAGGGAGTTGTATTGAGTTTTTTGCGGCGTTGACCTGCTCCACACAAACGAATTCCTTCCATTCCTCGTCGCCCAGATCGGCCAGAGCGGCAGCTTTTGCGATCCATGGATTCCAGACCACGCTACTGTTTGACCCAGTTTTATGGATGCGCAGTCGTCTATTAGACGCAGGATCATCCAAAGTGAGCTCCGCGGCCGTGTCCAGAAAGAGGCGGTCGGTCTCCGCGCTGAAACGGACGACGGATTCAGTCTGCGTCTTGATCGTCATTTGATCTGTTTTGTCGATGTAGGCCGCGTTCTGGAGCCCGCTGACGGAGGCTGAGTGGACGTCTTTCACTGGGAAATAGGGGTGAAGGGCCTGCTCGAAATCGAAGGGGGCGGAACCCGTGTTGTGAACCCGCCATGTGATGTGCAGTGCGGCGCCAAGTTCGAAGACCAGTTCGAGGCGGAATTCGTGGGGCCATAAAACCAATGTGTCCGCGTCGGACCGGCATTCGAATCTGACTACGGCCGGCGCCAACCCGTGGCTCTCTTGGCCCGGGGTCCCGGGGACTGTCACCTCGGTGACCTGCCATGGACGCGTCCTGACCAATCCGTGCATCGGCGATTCAGGGTGCCCGGCTCGTGGGCCGAACCAAGGGAAAATCACCGGGATGCCACCTCGGATGGCTTTTCCCGGAGAGAGCAGGGTCTTCGCGCTCACAAAAAGCATGGGAGTTCCGCCGGTCGGGGTGAAGTGCATCAGATGGGCGCCCTGGGTGCAGAATTCGGCGGAACCGAAGGGACCGGTGAGTTTCAAGAACTCGAGTCCTGCTTGGTTTGTGCGGGCTTCGATGGAGCCGGGTTTGTTCCAAGCTGCGAGTGGTTTTTGCATGAGGGTTAAGGAGTGCGGGGCCGAGGGTTATCTTTGTCGTTCATGCTTTTCTATAAAGGGTTTCTAAGAAAAGCGCTGTTGCGCCGTCTATCTCAACGGTTAGTCTCATCGTCTGTTTCCGCTACGTTTCGTATCAATCAAAATGAGCATAAAGTTCCTCCCCGCCGCCGTTCTCGCGATCGCTTCCGCCGCGTCTGTCTCTGTTTCAAAAGCACAGTCGCCGGCGACGGC
>JBILKY010000240.1:0-5822 GCA_044376395.1 Chthoniobacteraceae bacterium
TTCTGGAACACCTGCCGCCGCGGCGATCGTGACGGTCATGACCGCCGTGGACACTAGCGGGGCAGTGCCGCCCGGCACATAGATGCCGATTCGCTGGTAGGGGTCGAATCGTTCGCCGACCAAGCCTCCCTGCGCGTTCCGCATCTGCCAGTCTTTCCGGAGTGACTTCTTCGCGAAAGCATGCACGTTTTTGCGAGCCGTCTCGATTGCCCGCGCCGTGAGTGCATCCACCTTCGAGGTGCGTGTTTCTCGCAGAGTCTTTGCTGTCAGTTTTGGTCCGCCAAACTTTGTTGTGTACGCCAGCAGCGCCTTGTCACCTTGGGCCCTGAGGTCTTCAATAATCCCACGAACGGTATGCTCGACCTCTTTTGTGGGGCGCGCTTTTCGAAACAGCTTTTCAATGGACTGTTTGAATCCGGGCGCGTTGTGGCGAAGAATTTGCATAGTGTTTCGGGGTGGTTTTCCACGCCCTGCTGGTGCGTTTTTGAGTTTTATTTAATCTTCCTGCCCGTTTTTGAAGGGGATTTTTTTGCATCTTTTTGCGGGCTTGATTTTGAGCGCGTCTTGCCGGTTACAGAGCGGCCTGAACGCCCGTTTTTCGGCTTCGAGAGATCTGTTCGATGCCCGATTTTTTCAACCGTTCCGTGTTTGATGTACTGGGACTTTAATCGGTCGAGCATGGCGTCCCTTCGCAGGTAAAGGCGCTTGAGTTTCCTTGGCTTGACTCGGTCGAGTGCATAAGCGGTCAAGAGCGGCAGCGTGATGGTGGAGTCCGCATAGCATACCACGCAGTCGGGCAGCGTGTCGGGGTCGATTTTTCCCCAACTCACCGCCTCCGCGGGCGTGGCTCCGGAAAGGCCGCCGGTATCCGGGCGGGCGTCGGTGCATTGCAAAAAATAATCGTGTCCGCGTTCCTCGATACCCATCACCTCTTGGATTTGGGGCTCGGTTTGCAGCATAAAGTTTTTCGGTGATCCGCCTCCGAGGATGAATACCGAGGAGGTTTTACCGCTCGACTTGGCGTCGTAGACAATTGCCGCGGTTTGATTGACGTCCCGGTTCACGTCGAACTGCAGGCTCGACTCGCGCAGGGACATCGCCGCAACGTTCATCCCGATTGAGCTGTCGCCTGGTGAGCTTGTGAACACCGGCACTCCGTACTGGAATGCTGCGCTCAAAACGCTCGTTTCTTTAATACCTAGCTTGCGTTCCCTCTCGTAGACGTAGCGGCCAAGCAGGTAGTGGAATTCATCGGTCGCCATGGTCTTCTGGAATTCCGGGCCTTGGATGGCCTGTCGCACAAATGCGTCCGTGTCGAGGAGCACGTCATAGTCGAAGAGCACGTCGTAAATACGAATGACGCCTTCCGCTCTCAGCGTAACGTCGTCTAGGAAAGGGGAGCCGGCGAAGAGTGACATGCCCAGCCCGTAGTGGAGGTCGTGGTAAAGGTTGGCTCCCGTGGAAATGATCCAGTCCACAAAGCCGGCTTTCAAAAGTGGGATGATGGCGGCGCGCCCAAGGCCCGCAGGGGTCAGGGCGCCGGTGAGTGAAAGACCGACTGTTCCGTCCTTCGCGAGCATTTTGTTTGTGAGCAGACGGCAAGCTTCCGCGAGCCGTCCGCCGTTGTATGCTTTGAAGGCGCCGTCAATGAGGTCCGAGGCTTTTTGTCCACGGGTGATCGGCGTTGGCAACAGGCGTGGGAATTTTTTGTTGAGCGAACTCATTGTTTGAATCGGGTGTGGAGTAAGAAGGTGGCACAGCCTAATGCGCCTGCCCGATGGGTCAACCTCCGCCCCGCCTGACTCGCTCCAAGGGTGATTTTAGCAGGCCTGTAAGCGACTGCTTTCACGTAACAAGGGTATGAACTTCCATGTCTTCGAAAACTCAGCGGCTCGCGCGCCGTCTGAGCTTGTGAGAGCGTCCATCAACACCGCTTGCGCAGCGGCTGTTACGACAGTTTGCGGAAGCGCGTCGTCGGCGCCTGTGCTGGCCAAAAAAGCTGATCAGCGGTTGTCGCGCATCGTTGATGAGGCTGTTAAAGGTGAGTGCGGGAATTCAGTCGCGCAGCCGGCCGACCCTCAGGTCGCAGGAGACGAGCAGGGATGCGGTTGCGAGCGAACGGAGGCGCATGCTCGTGGAGCGGGTGCCCGGTTCGCTGGGGCTGGGGAGTTGGACGAGGCCTTTTCGGGAAGGAGCGCGGGGCAGGCGGGTGGCGGGGAGGATTCCGACGAGCAGCTTGTGCTGCGCGTCCAGTTCGGCGACGAGGAGGCGCTTGCTCTTCTGAGAGCCAGATACTGCGGGCTGCTTCAAAGCCAGGCCCTTCGGCTTTTAAGAAGCCCAGAGGAGGCGGATGACGTTGTTTCCGAGGTGTTCATCGAGGTCTGGCAGCGGGCGTCCTGCTACCACAGGGAGTGGGCGCGGGCCGTTGCGTGGCTGGTCACCTTGGTGCGGCGCAGGGCGATTGACCGACTGCGCGTGCGGCAACGCCAGCGCAAGGTTGAGGTCGGGCTTTCTCAGAAGCAGCTGTCCTGCACGCCCGACGGGGGGAGCCCGGTCGAGGAGGAAATGCGCCTAAGTGAGATCCGCACCGCGCTGGAATCGGCGCTCAACAGGCTGCCCGAGGAGCAGGGGCGGGCGGTCTGGATGGCCTATTACAAGGGATTTAGCCAGAAGGAAATATCAAAGATTACTAAGGCGCCTGTCGGGACGGTGAAAACGCGACTCGAGATCGGTCTGCGCAAGATGCGTCAGAGGCTCTCGCGTGAGGAATCCATCCTCAATGCGCTCCGAGGCGTGGGAACCGGTAGGCCGGCATCGCGGGCGAAGAACCCGCAGGAGGGGCGCTTGGGAGCGGAAGAATTGAGGCGAGGCGAGGAGGATCGAGGAGACCGCACGGTCGGGGGCGCTGAGTGCAACGAGGAGCTTCAGGGCCTTCTGTGAAATCGGGAGGCCAAGCGGAATTGTTTAGATTATAATCAAAAACAATTTGTTTTTAACACTTTAAGTGGGGAGTTGAAGGGCGGAAGGATCCGTTGCGCGCACCCGTGGGTTTAGGATGGCGCCCCGGGGGGGCGGGCGGTCGATCGAGCGTTCGAAGGACCGGTCGCTTGGTTCGATGGTCAAGCGTGGGGTGGGCGGGTGTATTTTTGTGTTTAAAAATGTGAATTAGTGGTAAAAAAACTAATAAAGCTAACCCGCTCAGGGTTCTCTTGACGTTGGCGACCAGTGTGGTTCGCCACCGTGCAATACAAACATCCCCTCACATTATCTTCGATTTATGGAACTTAACTCTGGTTCTTACATTGGCAAACCTAACCGTCGTGAATTTTTATACACCGGCTTGGTCGGTGGCCTGGGGCTCACGCTCGGTGATTACCTTAAGCTCCGTGCCGAGGAAAAGAAGGAGGCTGCGCCACTCGAGGCTAGGGCCGACTCTTTGATCCACATCTACCTGCCCGGAGGAGCTGCCGCGCAGGAAACTTGGGATCCCAAGCCTCTGGCTCCCTCGGAGTACCGAGGCCCGCTGGGCACGGTCGACACTTCCATTCCCGGGGTGAAGTTTTCTCAGTACCTCAAAAACACGGCGAAGATCGCCGACCGCCTCACCGTTGTGCGCTCCATGACCCATGGCGAGGCTGCCCATGAGCGCGGCACCCACAACATGTTTACGGGGTACCGCCCGTCGCCCGCGCTGAACTACCCCTCCTTTGGCTCCCTGGTCTCTCACGAACTGGGTTCCCGGAAGGAGCTCCCTCCCTATGTTTGCGTTCCTTCGGTTCCGAATGAATTCGCCGGCACGGGTTACCTCTCTTCAGCCTACGGGCCCTTTGCCCTAGGAAGCGACCCGAGTTCGGATGGATTCAAGGTGCGTGACCTGAACCTTCCCGCGGGAGTGACTCCGGAGCGCTTCGAGCGCCGCCGTTCGATCCTTGACACGGTAGACTCCCATTTCAAGTACCTCGAGCAGGCGGACGCGCTCAACGCGATGGATTCGTTCTACCAAGCGGCTTACTCGCTGCTGAGCTCGCCGAGCGCCCGCGAGGCGTTCAACTTGGCGGCCGAGCCCGCCAAACTCCGCGACCAGTATGGACGCAACGCCGCGGGCCAGCGTTTGCTCATGGCTCGCCGGTTGGTGGAAAGCGGCGTGCGCACGGTTTCCGTGACATTTGGTGGCTGGGATCATCACAGTAACATCGCGCGTGCGATGGAGACGAATCTGACGCCGTTCGATCAGGCCTACGCGGCGTTGATCACCGACCTCGAGCAGCGCGGGATGTTGGATCGCACCCTTGTGATGGTCAGCTCAGAGTTTGGTCGCACCCCGAAGATCAACAAGGATGCCGGCCGCGATCACTGGCCGCGGGTTTTCTCGGTTGTTTTCGCCGGGGGCGGCTTCAAGCGTGGGCTCATCTACGGCGGATCTGACGCGACGGGCGCGGAGCCGGAGTCGAATCCGTTGTCGGTGGAAAACATGGCGGCCACGGTGTTGAACCAAATCGGGATCCGTCCCGAGAAGGCTCTGATGGCGCCCGGGAATCGTCCGGCTGCAATCGTGAAGGACGGCCAGGTGATGACGGACCTGCTTGCCTAATCGAATTTTGACCCAGATTTTTTAGCCATAAAGAATCACAGACAGACAACCCCCCTTCGCAAAATCATATGAGTTTGGATCGCTCCCCGTACGGGTACCCTCGGGGTGTCCGGCTTTGGAAAATTTGCGTCGCGCTTGCTCTCGCTGGGACGAGCGCGTGGGCGGGGTCGCCCCGGGTCTCTTCGGCCTACCCGTCAGTCGGTCAGCGCGGGACCGAGGTTGAAGTTGCGTTTTTTGGCTCGGGTCTGAGCGATGCGCGCACGATCCTTTTTGATGCTCCCGGTTTTGACGTAACCACCGTGAAGGCCGAGGCGGCCCGATACACGGCAAAGATTCGGATCCCGAGCGACGCTCTGCTGGGGGAGCATCGCCTGCGGGTGATCACGAATTCCGGTGTGTCTGACCTGCGCGCGTTTTTTGTATCGCCCTATCCAATCTTGGAGGAGTCGTTTCCGACCGACCCGAGTCGGGCTGCGGCTAAGGCTGCGGAAGCGAAAGCTGCTGCTGCCGCGGCCAAGGCTGCTGCGGAGGCGGCGGCGAAGGCGAATCCTACCGCTCCGGCGCCTGCCGTGGCTGCGGTTCCTGCTGCGCCGGTTGACGGACCTCAGGAGATTGCGCTGAACACGACGGTTTACGGGCACACGCAGGGAGAGGATCTGGACCAGTTCGTTGTGCAATTGGAAAAGGGCAAGCGACTGAGCGTGGATGTGGTCGGGATGCAGCTCCAGACTCAGAATCCGTACGACCCGGAGGTGATCGTTCGGAAACCGGATGGGAGTGTCTTCAAGAGCGTGGCTGGGACTTCATTTGGCCGGGGTAATCCTGTGTTCAGTGCGATTGTGCCCGAGGACGGGAAGTATACGGTGACCATTCACGACTCCACGCGGGCGGGTGCCGGGGCGTGCCATTATTTCATGCACATCGGTGACTTTCCTCGCCCGCTGATAGCTTATCCCGCGGGTGGGCCCGTCTCCAAGCAAACGCAGTTCACTCTTTTGGGCGACCCTCTGGGGCCGATTCAAACGACTGCTTCGCCCGGGAGCCGCGACAATTCCATCGGGAGTGTATTTCCGTCTACCCTGACCCCGAGTCCCTTGGTCGTGCGGGTTGCAGACATGCCCAACGTGCTCGAGTCTAAAGAGCAGACGGCATCGCCCGCGGATGCGAAACAGGTCAGCGCGATCCCGGCTGCATTCAACGGGATCATCTCCAAGCCCAAAGAAAACGACTA
>JBILKY010000241.1:0-5771 GCA_044376395.1 Chthoniobacteraceae bacterium
TTGATGCCGCGGCGAGTGCACCTTTGTTCCACCATTCGCCCGTGGTGAGTGAGTCGAGTTGAGGAAATTCAGGACCGAAGAGTGGCGGGGCCTCTGCGGCAACACCCAGGCCGCGCACGAAGAGCAGCGGCGTTGCCTTGAGGAGCTGTCGGCGGGAGATTTTCATGGGTGCAAACGAGTGAAGAGCGCCTTGTGTGTTTCGTCAATGACGCCGCGTCCTCGAGACCGGTATATCCGATGGCACCAATATTGAATCCGTGGCAGGGCGGCTCCAACCAATCTGAAGACCGGGCGCTCTCAACGGACGACCTCTAAGAAACCAGAATGAAAGCCACGCGGAGGCCGGTGCTGCTTCCTCTCCCGTTGGCGTTGCGTGAATCGCAAAAGGCAGCACAGGCCGGTGGATTTCGAGCCCGCCTTGCCGAAGCCAGTCTTTTTCCCAAATGGAATAGAAAGGCGCTCTTGGTGAGCCATCGCATGCGCCTGCCTACCCTGTTCAAAAAGCCCAAAATTTCTGCCGGGCTTCCAAATCGTGATTTATTCAGGCTAGGATTCTCTGTCTGGCCCTCTAACATAAGGGCCCCAAACTGGTTGTCTTGCCGCCCCCCAGCATGCGCTACACGTCCTCACACTCCTGGCTCCTCGGTGTTGCCGCGACCCTCACGGCTTGTGGGATGCTGCAGGCTGCGGTGGCTTTGCCAGCGGACAACCCCTCTTCGGCGCACGAAGGAAACGAGCTTTTTGAGAAGAAGGTCCGTCCTCTTCTGGAGGAGCACTGTCTCGAATGCCACAGTGCTTCCAATAAAGTCAAAGGGGGGCTGAGGCTTGATTTTGAGTCTGGGTGGAAGACAGGGGGCGATTCCGGGCCGGCCCTCGTCCCCGGCGACACCGAGGCCAGTCTTCTAATCAAAGCGGTCCGCTACCGGGATCCGGATTTCCAAATGCCGCCTCGTAAAAAACTCGCGGCGCGCGAACTCGAAGTGCTCGAAGAGTGGGTGCGTCTTGGCGCGCCGGATCCACGCCGCGAAGATCCAGCCGCGCAAGCTGCCCAGGCGCAAAAATCGAGGGCGCTCCCGCTTGAGGCTGCGGCTACGCATTGGGCTTACCGCCCAATCGCAATCCAAACGGAGCCTTCCGTGCGCGACAGCCGATGGGCGGAGAGTTCGATCGACCGTTTTCTTTTAAGTGCGATGGAGTCTGCGGCGATTACACCGGTTCGTGACGCCGATGCTGCGACTGTGTGCCGCCGCCTGCACTTGCTGCTCACAGGGCTGCCGCCTGAAGCCGCGGCGATCGATGCATTCGTCGCCGACTACACTCTCAACCCACAGGTTGCTGTCTCGAAAACAACCGACGTGCTGCTCGCGTCCAGCGCATTCGCCGAAGCGTTTGCAAGACGCTGGCTGGACCTGACACGTTTCGCGGAGTCAAGCGGCGGAGGCCGCACACTTCTATTTAAGGACGCGTGGCGATACCGCGATTACGTGATTCATTCCATCCACGCGGACGTTCCTATCAACCGCTTCATCCGTGAGCAAATTGCAGGTGACTTGTTGCCCGCTGCGACGGACGGGGAACGGGCGAGACTGCTGACGGCTACTGGGTTTCTGGCGCTCGGTCCCACCAATTACGAAGAGCAAGACAAGCAGCAACTCCGGTTTGATATCATCGACGAGCAGCTCGACACCATTGGCAAAGCGTTTCTAGGACAAACCATCGGCTGCGCCCGCTGCCATGACCACAAGTTTGATCCCATTCCGCAGCGCGACTACTACGCGCTTGCCGGCATTTTCAGCAGCACCCGAACCCTCAACAACCTCACAGACAATGTCGCGCGCTGGGTTGTAGAACCACTGCCGGGGCATCCCGATGAGGAGCGGGCGGCAAGCGAACACAAAGAAAAAGTCGCGCAACTGCGCTCAAAAATCGAAGCGGCACGCACACGGATTGCGCGCTTGAATTCAAAAGCCGGCGCCGGCGAATCTCTCGCCAAGGGGCCCGTCCCGTTGGACCGGCTCCCGGGCATCGTGCTGGACGATTCCGATGCGAAACTCGTCGGTGCGTGGAAGACATCGAGCTTTTTCAAAAACTATGTCGGTGCGGGATACATCACCGACGAGAACACCGCCAAAGGCGAAAAAACCGCCACGTTCACTCCGGCGCTTCCGGCCTCGGGCAGGTTCGAAGTCCGCTTCGCGTATTCAGCAGGATCGAACCGGGCCAGGGATGTCATGGTCACCGTTTTTCACGCGGACGGCGAGGAAACCGTGCGTGTAAACGAAACGGAGGAGCCGGCGGTCGACGGCCATTTCACTTCGCTTGGGACATTCCGTTTTGAAAAAGACGGCGCGGGTTTTGTGTTGGTGAGCAACGCCGGTGGTCCCGGCCATGTTGTGGTGGACGCCATCCAGTTCATTCAAGACAACCTGTCCCCCGTAAAGACAGCAACGAACGCGGTGGGGACGTCGGACGGAGCAGCAAATCCTGAAACCGCCGAAACGCGCGCTGTCAAGAAGGACACGGGCAACGAGGGAGACGCCGGAAAGGAAGCACGCGCTGCACTCGCCACACTCAGTGAGGAGCTTAAGCAACTCGAGAAAAAGGCGCCTCCGCGCTCGGTGGCAATGGTTGTTTCTGAAAACGTCGACATCGGTGACACGGCGATCCGCGTGCGCGGAATCGCGAAGCAGAAGGGGGAAGTCGCTCCCCGCGGCTTCCTGAGGGCCGTGCTCGTTGAGGATTCCAAGAGCGCACGCTTTGACGCGACGCAGAGCGGCCGGGTGCAACTCGCAGAGTGGCTGACATCCGACCAGAACCCGCTCACGGCGCGCGTTCTGGTGAACCGGGTCTGGGCGTGGGTTTTCGGTGCGGGCCTCGTCACCACCACCGAAAATTTCGGGACAACCGGCGAAAAGGCGTCTCATCCTGAACTGCTGGATTATTTAAGCGCACGATTCATTCAGGAGGGGTGGAGTTTGAAAAAACTCGTTCGCGAAATGGTGCTCTCCCACGCCTGGCGTCTCGCGGAGCAGCCCCCTACTGCCTCGGATCCCGCCAACAGGCTGTTGTCCCGACACTCCATCAGACGGATGGATGCAGACCAAATCCGTGACTCGATGCTGCACGCAGCGGGAACGCTCAACCGTGATATCGGAGGTCCGAATATCAAGGGGGCAATGGAAATCAACGCGAACGATTCGGGCGCCGCCAACATCGAATACAACTACGTGTTCACCGATGTGCGGCGCAGCTTGTACACGCCCGCCTTCCGGAACCGTCGGCATGAAATCTTCGATGTTTTTGACTTCGGGGACGTCAACAATTCCATCGGCGTTCGAGAGGCAAGCACGGTCGCGCCACAAGCGCTGTTCTTTCTCAACAGCGCGTTCGCTGGCGAGCAGTCGCAGGCGGCCGGGGAGCGGTTCGCGGCTGCCCACAAGGATATCGAAGCCGCCATCAAAAAGATGACGCAGGTGATCCTTGGGCGAAATCCATCTGAGCCCGAGGCTGAAGTGCTTTCGGCGCTATACAAATCCGCTCCGCAGGAGGAGGATGCCGCGAGGCGTCTGGCCCGCGTCGCGCACGCGCTTTTCGCTTCGGTCGATTTTAGATATATCCGCTAGCCTCGTCTTAACACGGCCTTAACCCCCAAAAGATATGCGTCACGATTTTACCCCTCGCCCGCTTTGCGGCATGACGCGGCGTTCCGCGCTTTCCACCATCAGCTGTGGGTTCGGTTCGCTTGCTCTCGCGGGGCTTGCCGGAACAAACGCGGAGGCGGCTGTGGCATCGGCTGGCATGATGGCGCCGAGAGCGGGATTGTTTCCTGCCCGCGCAAAGAGAATCATTTTTTTATTCATGTCGGGCGGGGTCAGCCACGTGGACAGCTTCGACCACAAGCCCCGGCTGACCGAAGACAACGGGAAGCTTCTGGATTTCGATGATCTCCGTGCGATTGCAAAGACCGGTACAAGTCCGAAGCAGCGTGTGATGGCTCCAATGTGGCAGTTCGACAAGCGCGGCCAAAGCGGCCTATGGGTTTCGGATTTGTTTCCCGAGATGGCAAAGCATGCGGATGACCTTTGTGTAGTCCGTTCCATGCAGACCGAGGGGATCGCGCACGGACCGGCCACGTTGTTTCTGCACACCGGATCCACCAACTTCCTGAGGCCCTCCATGGGCGCGTGGGTGAGCTATGGACTCGGGTCCGAGAGCCAGAATCTACCCGGGTTTGTCACCATTTCACCCCCGATGGGCAACGGAGGCCCACGCAACTACGGGACGGCATTTCTGCCCGCCTCGTATCAGGGCACCGCAATTGGTCGTGCTGGGATGCCTGCAAAAGACGCGGTGATTCGAAACATCACGCCGGGCAACACATTTGGAGCAGACACGCGGCAGCGTGATGCAATCCGCGCGCTGAACGCTGCGCAGGCTGCGGGCACCGCGACGGGATCTGAAATCGAGGCGATGGTGGAGAGCTACGAACTTGCGTGGCGCATGCAAACCGCCGGGCCGATGGCGTTCGATCTGGATTCCGAGCCGCAGCATGTGCGCGATCTTTACGGGATCGGCACTGCGGCGACCGACCAGTTTGGGAGGCAGTGCTTGCTTGCGCGCCGGATGGCTGAATCAGGCGTGCGTTTCATCCAGGTCAGCTACGCGGATAACACGAACAATCCCGCGTGGGATCAGCATTCCAATCTCAAAAAACACGGCGACCACGCGCTGGCAGTCGACCGCCCGGTCGCGGGGCTGCTCGAGGACCTCAAGCAGCGCGGCATGCTCGAAGACACCATCGTGTGGTGGGGTGGCGAATTTGGGCGCACGCCTTACGCCGAAAAAAACGGCACGGGCCGCGATCACAATCCCGCGGGATTTTCCATCTGGCTTGCGGGAGGCGGGTTCAAGTCCGGCGTAGCGTATGGTGAGACGGATGAGTTCGGGCATCACGCGATCGCTGACAAGGTGCACATGCATGATCTCCACGCGACGCTGCTTCACGCGCTCGGGCTTGACCATGAAAAGCTGACGTACCGTCACGCGGGCCGCGATTTCCGCCTCACCGATGTCCACGGCCGTGTGGTTGGCGATCTTTTCGCGTGATGCTTCTCGCGAAGCCCGCGTTTCCCCGTGCACGGCCACTTTATTTTGAACAAGCGTGATAAACTTGATTACACCCTCATGAAACGCACAAAACGCTTCGCATTTTTGCTTCTGTACACGATCGGTCTGCATGTTTGCGGACCGCTTTTTGCCTTTACTCCGGAGCAGTCAGAGGTCGCGCTTGAAGCACTGCCCTCGGGCGCGAAAGGCGCCACGGTGCTGCTGATCGCGGGTGAGCCATCCAACAAGGCCGGGCAGCACGAGTACTTTGCAGGATGCACGCTGCTTGCGAAATGGCTCCGCCAGCACTCGGACGTTATTCCCGTACAGGCCGCGAATGGGTGGCCCAAGGACGAGACGCTCATCGATCAGGCGAAGTGCATCGTTGTCTTCGCGGATGGCGGCCCGAAGCTGCCGTTTTTGCAACCGGAGCGGATGGCATGCTTAGGTGCTGCGATCAAGCGGGGCGCAGGGTTTGTGATGTTGCATCAGGCCGTTGACGTGCCCAATGCGGTTGCCTCGGAAATCGGCGACTGGCTCGGCGCGGTGTGGCAGCCTGACATCGGCTCAAGAGGACATTGGGATATGGAGTTCAACGAATTTCCCTCGCACGCGGTGACTCGGGGCGTCACGTCTTTCGCCGCGCCGTTGGACGGCTGGCTTTT
>JBILKY010000242.1:0-5756 GCA_044376395.1 Chthoniobacteraceae bacterium
GAGTGGGCCCAGCCGAGTGGCGCGCCCTGCACTAGGTGCACTGGCGGTGCACTGGGGACAGGCAATTGGGAACAGGCAGGGGACACCTACCGGGGACAGGCAATTGGGGACACCTAGCGTATCTAGCTGCGCGGGCAGCAGGGTGGTGAGGACCGGGAGGAAGGGTTTCTTGGACGAGTATTCAAATTCAGAGTGTCGGCGATTAGGCGTCCGTGAACGGCCCGGCATTTTGCTTGGCGAGCGCTTCGCGGACTCTGACGCCACTGAGCAACGCCACGCTGGTTTTGTCCCTCAGCGCCATAGCGGAGGCGACTCCGGCAGCCTCGCCCATGGCCATGGCGGTGACTGTCACGCGTGTGGAGGCATGGGCTCCCCGCGTTGCACTGTGACAGCGCCCGGCGACGAGCAGGTTCTCGATCTACTGCGGGACCAGTGAACGATACGGGATGTCATAGGGTTCCGGCTGCACCTTTCTGGGGTCGAAGTCATTGGCGCTGCCCGCCACGGTTTTGTTGGGATGCAGGTCGAGATACCAGCAGCCCGTGGCGATGGCATCATCAAAGCGGCGTGACTTCATGAGATCATCCTCGCTTAAGAGAGAAAGTGCCTGTCCCCTTGGACTGGACGCACGCCCTTGGACTGGACACTGGCCCAATGCAAGTGCCGCCTCTGAAGATTACTGTGCCGAACTTCGTTGCGAGGAGACAGGGGGAGATCTCAATTGACGAGCCGATCGATCGGGATACCGTATGACGCATGGAAACCGTCACGATTTCTCCAAAATTTCAAGTCGTTATCCCTCAGAAGATTCGCGAAGCGATGGGGCTGCGCTCTGGAGAGAAGGCCAAGGTGGTTGCTTTCCGAAATCGAATTGAAATCATTCCGATGCGGGAGGTTCGCAGCCTTCGTGGATATTTGAAGGGGATCGACACCTCGTTTACCCGGGATGGTGACCGCCTATGAATGTGGTGGATTCTTCAGGGTGGCTGGCCTACTTCGCGGATGAGCCGGCAGCGGATTTTTTTGCGGAGTCTATCGAGGACGCGGATCTTCTTGTAGTCCCCGCAGTGTGTATCTACGAAGTTTTCAAGGTGGTTTTGAGGGAGCGTGGTGAAGACGATGCTTTTTCCGCAGTAGCCGCGATGCAGCAGGGGACGGTGATTGATTTGGATGCAGACCTTGCCATTGAGGCCGCATCGGTGGGTTTGGAAGAGGGCTTGGCGTTTGCTGATTCGGTGATCTACACGGTTGCGAGGAAGCACAGTGCTACGCTCTGGACACAGGACGCGCATTTCAGCGGTAAGTCTGGGGTTCAGTATAAAGCGAAGGAGATTGGGCCCTAACCAAGTCCAGTAGCGAATGCAGTCCTACGCGAAACTGGCATCTGGCTGTGCGCTTGAGCTGGTTTCAGCATAAAAAGACGGCCTGCCAATGGCTGCAGTGACGGCTGCAGTTCTGTGGGGAAAAGCGGCGGCACTGCATTCACCGTGCCGTGGCCGTCCGAATTCAACTTTACCCGGGTGCCTCGGTGGTGGCCTGCGGGACCCGGCTCGCTTACTCTCAAAAGCTGTTCCCCAGAACCAAGGTATGTACACTGGGCGATCAGCTCTATGTTGCACGAAGGAGAACGCCTCGGAGAATTCGAGATTCTAGGCCGTCTTGGTCAGGGTGCGATGGGCGCCGTCTACAAGGCGCGACAGACGGTTCTCAAACGCTTGGTGGCGATCAAGACGCTGCAACCATCGCTCTCCTCGGACGCCGAATTTGTAACCCGTTTTCACAACGAGGCCATCGCGGCCGCTGGACTGAATCATCCGAACCTCGTTCAGGTCTACGCCGCAGGCGAAACCCAAGGCACGCACTGGTTCGCAATGGAGTTTGTGGATGGCGAGAGCGTTCAAGGCCGGCTTAAGCGCCAGGGAAAACTTGACCCGGGCGAGGCCCTCGCCATCTGCATGCACGTGCAAACGGCCCTGGCTTACGGATGGCGCAAAGCCAAGCTCATCCACCGCGACATCAAGCCCGACAACATTTTCCTCTCCAACGATGGCGAGGTCAAACTGGGCGACCTCGGTCTGGCCAAAAGCTCTGACCACCAACAGAGCCTCACCATGACAGGCGCGTCCATGGGGACGCCCCTCTACATAAGCCCCGAGCAGGCCGAGGGAAAACGCGACATCGACCTGCGCACCGACATCTACAGCCTCGGAGCCACTCTCTACCACCTCATCGCAGGCTCACCGCCCTACATGAGCGAAAGTTTCATCTCGCTCATGATGAAGCACGTGAGTTCCCCGGTTCCGGACATCCGCGAACTAAACCCCGCCCTGCCTCAGGCACTCTCCGCGGTGCTCATGAAGTGTATGCAGAAGGCGCCCGAAGACCGCTACGGCAGCTACGAGGAGCTGGGTGACGATCTGGCGCGCGCCTACGCGGCCCTTTCCGAACCCACCATCCCGGCTGCCGCTGCGTCCCAAGAACCATCCGCCGCTTCTGCGGAGGCTTCCGCGCCCAAAAACAAAAGGCACCCCGCGGTTTTAATTTCTGCCATCACGGTGCCGATCCTCGCGGCTGGAGCCATGCTTTTGCTCGGCGGCCGCAAAAAGGATTCCGCCCCGGGGGCATTCCAGACTGCGGCGCACCCCGCGGAAAAAACAGCCGCCACTCCGCCTGTTCCCGCATCCACCGGTCCGAAAGAAAATGCCCACCCCGCGCCTGCCGCGGATGCCCTTCGGGAGCTGGTTCGAAAACTCGAAGCCAAACTGCTCCCCGTACCGGGCACCGCCGTGCTGATGAGCAAAACGGAGGTCACCGTCGGGGAATGGAAACTCTACCTCAGAGCCGAGGGCCTGCCCCCGTGGGCGCAACCCGATCCGAAAAAGTTCCTTCAAACCGACGAGCATCCGGTCGTGAACATCCGCTGGGAGCAGGCCGCGAAATTCTGTGCGTGGCTGAGTAAAGCGACGGGACGTCAGTGGAACTTGCCCTCGAATAAAGAATGGGAAGCCGCAGTGGGAAAACGGAAATACCCTTGGGGGGAATATTATCCGCCCAACTGGGATGACGGAAACTATGCAATCGGCTCCAACGGATTACACCAGCCTTTCCTCGGAATAGACGGGATCCGGGGCACGGCCCCCGTGGGCAGCTTCAAACCCAATCCGAACGGTTTCTATGATCTTGGAGGAAACGCATTTGAGTGGATGTCGGATAAAACTTCTCCCGACTCGGTGATGCTCCGCGGTGGGGACTGGAACAGTCACGGTGTCTTTTGCGAGACCTCGTTCCGTTTGACGGTCCAACCGGATTCTCCTCCTCCGCCAAACATCGCCGGATTCCGAGTCATCTCCGCCAAAAACGCCGAGGAGAAAGCGGCCGCTTCCCCGGTGACGAAAGCGCCCTCTGCCGCTCAATCACAGAAGTGATAATGATAGGAGTTTTTTTGCCCCGTTTCCGCAGCTCGCGCGCGAGGTATCGTCGCGGGGCGCGCTAAATGCTTGTCCCGGCGCCTCTGAATGCACGTGTCCCCCCAGTGGTTGTCCACAGTGCCTCCAAGAGTGCGGCCAAGTGCCTGTCCCCGGTGCATTCCGTGCGCGCCATCGTTGTGGAGTGCTCAAAAAACGCACGCTCACGTGGTGAATTGACTGCTTGCGGCAAGTGAATATACCGAGAACGGCTTAGCCAAATTAATCATGAAAATCCTCATCCGCATTCTTAGTTCGCTCTGCCTTCATATTGTGGCATCCAGTTTTGCCAGCGGAATTTCATACGGAGCAGATCTGGTGCAGATTAAGAACGCGGAACTCGTTGGAAGCTTTCGGCAAGTTAAGCTCAGTCTGGGTGACTCAGCGAGATTATTCCCTGGCAAGGCAGTTGGGCAGATGCAGAAATACAACGGAGGCGGAGCAATGAAGATGGAGCAGAAAAAATCTCTTAAATTCACCATCCAAAATTCTGCAACCAAAACAGCCGAAACATTCACCGTACAATTTTTGATTGTTGGACGAGATCTCAAATCCAACAAAAACAAAGTCATCGAGAAAGAAGACGCATCGGTCATATTAAATCCCCGAGAAAACAAGGAGATAACATCCAAGGAAATTTCTACAGAATACTATGTTGACTCTGGAAAAACCATGGGAATCAAGGTGGTCGGGCACGCGATACAAGTTTATCGGGGCAACCAATTGGTAGCAGAGTCCTACAGTCAGACTGATTTCAAAGATTTTTTCAATGCGGGTGCAAACTGATCCACGCAGCCACTATGCGCCCACTTTTTGGAGCGCACATTTGCGTTACCTGAACGAGGCCCAATTCTTGAGAAATTCACAGAATTCGCTCCGGCCCTTTTTCAAAAGCTCACGCGGGCACTGTCGTGTCGGGGGGCACAAAGCAGTCGCCGTTGAAAAACATGTTCAACAGCTTTTGTTAAATTGATCATGACTTAATGTTCTTTTGCCCCGGTAAAAGCTCTTGCGCCCAAAACGGCTGCTTCACTCGGACGTTTCGGACAGGATTTCAGAAGTCTGGTTCGCGCCCTAGCGCTGCCGGCCTTTAACGGTTGCGCAGCCATTCGGAATGTTTCTTCCCCCTTCGGAGAGCACGCACTGGGGACAGGCAATTAATCCGGTGGGACGAAGGAGGGGAATCCCGATGTGGGCATCTGGTTGCCGCGGCATCGCGAGGGCAAGTGGTCGGTGCCGGTGGAGGTGGCGAACGGTGCGGAGACGGAGGATCCGCGCGTGAACTGCCTCAATCCGGTGTTGTTCCAGATGCCGAAGGGGCCGCGGCTGGCGCGTGCATTTCAAGCGCAGCACGAATTGGCGGGAAGTCCTGGGAGTTCATCGGGCCGGTGAATGACGGGCACCAGATCCAAGCCATCCAGCCGGGCATCCTGTTTCATCCAAACAACCGACTCCAGGCATTGGGCCGCACGCAGCAGGGGCGCCTTTTTGAAATCTGGTCGGAGGACGGCGGTCTGAGCTGGGGCCAGATGAGCCTCATGGACCTGCCGAACAACAACTCCGGCACCGATGCCCTCACGCTGCGCGATGGCCGTCACGTTCTCGTGTATAACCACACCGGCAACCGCGAAGGCAAGAGCGACGGCGAGCGCTTGCCGCTGAATGTAGCGCTTTCTCAAGACGGCAAAGCTTGGGAAGCCGCGCTCGTGCTGGAGAGCGAACCGAAGCGCGAGTTCAGCTATCCCGCCGTTGTTCAGACCCGCGACGGCCTCGTCCACATCACCTACACCTACCGCCGCGAAAACATCTGCCATCTGGTGATTGATCCCGCGAAGCTGACGCTCAAGCCCATAATGAAGGGCATGTGGCCGCAATGAACCTCTCCATAACACGCTTCGATGATACACACCTTCACACTTCTCGCTGCACTCATACTCGAGTGAAATCGCTTTTCGCTCCGTGTCCGCAACTCGCGCGCAGTATCGTCGCGGGGCGGGCTAAATTGACTGCCCCAGGGCCTCTCCGCTCAATTGGTGTCTCCGCATGGAGACAGATTTTTAAGAAGTGAAAACTCGCAGGGTGGGTTTGATTTTTGAGGTGGAAAGGCTGGGTGATCAACCCCTGTGCAGTGTGGGATGCAAAACCTTCAAAACCTATTGGGAATGCCTAGTAGGCAGTAACGCTGCGGATGACGGATGCGGTAATCGAGTTCTGTGCGATTGTACAGGATGGTACCGCGATTCAGGATTACTCTAACGAAGGAAGAGCGTGAGATGCTGGAATCTCTCACTC
>JBILKY010000243.1:0-5742 GCA_044376395.1 Chthoniobacteraceae bacterium
GCAGCAAATGATACAGCGACGCCGTCTGCCAGATGGCCGCAGTCTGGTGGGCCTCGAGAATCTGTTTGAGCCCGTGAGCTCCGAATGCGCCCAACCCGACGCCCAGTGCGCCGAGCAGGGAGGTGGTTTTAGGTAGAAGCTCATGGGGCGGATTGTGGGCTGGAGTGTAAGCGGCTGGCTCAATTAACGCGTGAATCAAAGAAGGGAATTACTGGAGGCGCGCCGCTCCGTCGCGCCCGCAAGGGCGGCGCATGATGCAAGAGCGGCGCATGATGCGCGGGGTCCCGGCTTTTTTGGTCGGCCGTTTCACTGGGCCTTGGTCTGCTTCATCGCTCAGGGGCCGTCAAGTCCTTACGGGCCTGTCGAGTTTGCGGGTCCATCGAACCGAGCTTCACTCTGGGGACGATCGGTTTCAGGATTGAGTTTAATTTTTTGCGGCAAACGCGGCACACTCGCGGAATATCCCTGCAATGCACCCCCCTGACCAATCCGGTGACGACAGGCAGCAGACCTTCCTGCGGCTCTTCATGTCATGCGAGCCTGCGATCCGAGGGTTCGTGCGTTCGCTGGTGCCCACGATTGCCGACTCCAACGATGTGATGCAGGAGGTTGCAATCGTCCTCTGGCAGAAGTTCGCCGAGTACAAAACCTCTGAGGATTTCCGCCGCTGGTCGTTCACCGTCGCAAAATTCAAGGTGCTCTCCTGGCAGCGCGACCGGATGCGCGACAGGCATGTATTTGGGGCCGAAACGCTCGAGTTGCTCGCGGACGAAGCCGAAGGACAAACGGATGCCTTGGAGGCCCAGAGGGAGGCGTTGCGGGACTGCCTCGGGAAACTCCCAGCCAGGCAGCGCGCGCTGGTCAACAGTGCATACGCGCCGCAGGCCCGGATCGACGCGCTCGCTGCGCGCATCGGTGTCACTGCGATGTCGCTTTATAAAAAACTGCACCGTATCCGGGCGCTGCTACTGGACTGCACCCGCGCGTTACTCACGCTCAGGAGTTCACGATGAAGAAACATATCCAGATGCGGGAATCCTGGATAGCCGACTATGTGCAAGGCACAGCGTCTCCTGATGTGATGCGCTCGCTTGAGGCAGCGTTGCGAACGGATGCTGAATTCCGCGCTTATTTTCTCGAATATCTCAACATTGATCTCGCGCTTTCATCGGAAGCCGCCTGCGCGGCGGGCCTCAGCGAGGACAACATTCTTGAGTTTAAAAAAACGACGCGCGGAAGGCTATGGAGAACGGTGGGAGGGATCGCGGCGGCGATTGCGTTCTTGATCCTTGCCGTCCAATGGAGGCCGGGCGCACGCCTTCCCTACGCCACCGTATGCGCCGCGACTGGTGCGGAACTACGGCCCGGTGATGGAGTGCGCTCGGAGACTTTTCGTTTTGAAACCGGAGCCGTCGAATTCTTGACCGCGCTCGGGGCGCGCGTCGTCGTGGAGGCGCCTGCGGAGGTGCGATTCGAGTCCAGCGAGTGCCTGCGGGTTTTTCGTGGAAAAGTCGCCGCCGACGTTCCTCCAGCGGCCCGCGGATTCACTGTCCTGACGCCGGACGGGGGCGCCGTGGATCTCGGGACCCGTTTTGGTGTGGACGTCCAGCAGGCAGGCGGGTCCGAAATCCATGTGTTTCAAGGAGAGGTGATCGCGCAGGCCAGGGACGGGAGTAAAAAGCAGAGCCTGCGTACGGGGGAGGCCGCCAGCCTGAGTGACGGATCGAGCGCAGCGCGCTGGCTGCGTTCAGCGGCCTTCATCCAAGCGGACGAGCTTCCCGCGCTTGCTGCGGGTCTTGCAGCGGGACAGCGCGACCGTGCCCGCGCGCACTGGCTGACCATCCAAAAGGATCCGGCTCTCATCGCGGCGCTCGATTTTGAGGGGGGCGAGGCATTTGAGGGAAAACACCGGATTGCCCAGGGGCGCTGGCCGGGTTCGCGCGCCCCGGAATTCGTGCATGTTGGCGATCATCTGCGCGTTAATTTCGGCGGGAATCAGGAATTCGCGCAGCTCACGCTTGCGGCGTGGGTGCGCATCGATGATTTGGGCGAACCCTACCAGTCATTGTACCACACCGACGGCTGGAACGCCGACGCGCCGGGGCAGGTGCACTGGATGCTCACGCAAGCCGCCACGATGCGTCTCGCGCTCCGCGGCAACACACTCGCGGCTGGCTCCGATGAAAAGGCGGGCTTTCCGGACTCAAGAACGCCCGTGCTCCCCGAGCGCGGCCGGTGGATTCACCTCGCTGCGGTCTATGATTCGCAGGCCTGCACGGTGCGCTTCTATCTCAACGGCGTGTTTGACAAGGAGACACGCCAGGAGATCGCGTGGCCGGCGCGACTGGGTCCCGCCCAAATCGGGAACTGGGACAAGCAGGACCGTAAGTTGAGCGGGCGTCTCGACGAACTGTTGCTCATCGGACGCATTCTTGGCGACGAGGAGATCCGGCTGCTCCACGACGCGGGCAACCCATACCGCTAATTCACCATGCATGCTAAAGCACGAGGATTGAAAACAGCCGCCGCAGGAACTGCACGAATCAGGAGCGCGGCCTTTCTGCTCGGCGTCGCCTCCGTTGTTTTGTGCGGGCGGCTCGACGGTGCGCCGGTGGATTTCGTGCATCAAGTGCGACCGATTTTCGAAAAACATTGCTACTCATGCCATGGCGCTGAAAAGCAGAAGAGCGGGTTGCGTCTGGACGTGAAAGCTGCGGCGCTTAAAGGCGGTGAGGAACATGCGCCGAACATTGTTCCGGGCAATCCAAAGCAAAGCTTTCTGTTTGCGACCGTTTCGGGGATTGAGCAGGAGCTGAAGATGCCACCCAAAGGCGAACGCCTTTCTCCAGTCGAAGTCGAAATCATTTCGAGGTGGATTGAGGAGGGCGCACGATGGCCTGATGGCGTGGATGCAGCGCGCATCGCTGACAACCGAGCCCACTGGTGCTTTCAACCCCTCGGGCAATACACTCCACCGGTGACCGTGGATCACGCATGGCCCCGCAACGCGGTCGACCGGTTCATTCTGGCGCGTCTCGAAAAGGAAGGGCTGCGCCCCGCACGCGAAGCCTCGCGCGCCGCGTGGTTGAGGAGGGTGTGTTTTGATCTCACGGGCCTGCCGCCGACTCCGCAACAGATCGCGGACTTTGAAAAAGACGCATCACCGCAGGCGCACTCCCGGATTGTCGATGCGCTGCTGGATTCGCCCCGATACGGGGAGCGGTGGGCGATGCACTGGCTCGATCTCGTCCGGTATGCGGACACGCACGGGTTCGAGGTGAACACCGAGCGGCCCAATGCCTGGCCGTACAGGGATTACGTCATCCGGGCATTCAACGAGGACACGCCCTATGACCAGTTCATCCGGGAGCAGTTGGCCGGCGATCTGTTGGGCAAGGATGCCGCAACTGGTTTTCTGGTGACCGCATCGGTGCTGCTGCCCGGACAGATTGGGAAGGATGAACCTTCGAAGCGGCTGGCCCGACAGGATTCACTCGATGAAATTGTCGTGAACACGGCGAACACATTTCTCGCAGTCAGCGTTGGCTGCGCCCGCTGTCATAACCACAAATTTGATCCGATCACCGCTGCGGATTATTACTCGATGCAGTCCTTTTTTGCGGGCGTGGAGTACAAGGATCGGGAGCTTCGGAACGAGGAGGGCGACAAGGCTCGTCAGAAAGCAGCGCAGCTCCGCGCGCAAATTGCGGAAGCCCAGCGAAAGCTCATTTCGTTCGAGCCTCTCGCGAACACCGGCACCGCGCGCGCGCAGACAAAACCTGAAATCAACGTGGACCGGTTCCCTCCGGTCATTGCGAAAAAACTGCGATTTACGATCGATTCCACCAACAACCTCGAGCCTTGCGTGGACGAGCTCGAAGTTTTCAACACAGCAGGCAAGAACGTGGCGCTTGCGTCGGCCGGGGCGGTCGCCACTGCGTCCGGCCAGAAGATTGTCGCCGACAATCATGACCTGCTTTATGTCAACGACGGTAAGTACGGCAACATGCGGAGCTGGATGTCCAACACCACGGGGACAGGCTGGGTGGCGATCGAGTTCGCGAGCGAGGAAAGTGTGGAGCGCGTCGTATGGGGCAGGGATCGTACAGGCGCATTCAAAGACCGTCTCGCGAAGAGCTACCGGATCGAGGTGGCCGGGACTGACAATCAGTGGCGGCAAATCTGCGATTCGAGCGACAGAACACGTCCTCCGTCGAAAAACCCGGACGTCGCGAAGGGCAACGTTTTTGACGGGGAGGGGCTCTCGCCGGATGAACAGAAGGAAGGCGCGCGGATTTTATCTGAAAAGAAAGCAATGGAACGCGAACTTGTGGGCCTAGAGAACGCTTCACGCGTGTTCGCAGGGGCGTTCCGCGAACCGGACCGCATCAGCGTGCTCAATCGCGGAGACCCGGAGCAACCCAAGGAGATTGTGGGCGCTGCGATTCCCGTGGTTTTTGGCGACTTGAAACTGGACCGCGCGCTTGGGGAATCGGAACGACGCATGGCACTGGCGCACTGGATTGCCGATACAAAGAATCCGCTCACCGCGAGAGTCATGGTGAACCGTGTATGGCAGTGGCATTTTGGCGTGGGAATCGTGGAAACACCCAGCGACTTCGGCGTGATGGGCGCTTTGCCGACGCACCCCGAATTGCTGGATTGGCTCGGGAACGAGTTTATGCGGGGAGGCTGGTCGGTGAAGAAGCTGCACAAGCTGATTGTTCTTTCGTCCACCTACCGGCAGTCGTCGGAATTCAATCAGGCCGCGGCGCAGAAAGACGCTGATGCGCGGCTGCTCTGGCATTTTCCCAAGCGCAGGCTCGAGGCTGAATCCATCCGCGACGCCACGCTTTGGGTGAGCGGGCGGTTGAATCTTGCGATGTACGGACGCGGGTTTGATCTTTTTGACAAGAGGGGCGGGCTGAGTGGATTTGTTCCGGTTGAATCTTACTCCGGCGAGGGATTGAGGCGGATGATTTACGCGCACAAAGTCCGGCGCGAACCTGACGCAGTGTTTGGAGCCTTCGACTGTCCTGACGCTGGGCTGAGCACGGCGCGCCGCCGGGAGTCCATGACGCCGGTCCAAGCGTTGAACCTGCTCAACAGTCGTTTTGCTTTGGAGCAGTCCGCTGCGTTTGCAAAGCGACTGCAAACTGAATGCGGCGACGACCCCGCGCAGCAGGTGAAGACCGCCTACCACCTCGCGCTCGGGCGCGCTGTTGAGCCCGAGGAGCTGCGTGATGCCGAAGAGGTCGTGCGCCGGGACGGTGCCGAAGCCTTCTGCCGTGCCATTTTGAATAGCAACGAATTTTTGTTCATGCCGTAGCAGTTGTGCAAAACACCGCTTCGGCAAGACGCTCTTTCCACCGAGACTTTTTCCAGCCCCGACGTCGAGACCGACATTCAACACACCATGAATCCAGAAATCATCACACCCGCCGGGCGTCTTCTTTTGGACCGTCGGCGCTTTCTTTCAAGCACGGCGACGGGGCTCGGGTCCATCGCGCTCTCGAACCTTTTGGATTCGGAGGGCCTTCTTGCGGGGAGCGCGGGCGGAGCGGGGAGTGTGCAGATTGACGCAGCGCGTCCCTACGCGCCGAGGACCGGCCACTTTCCCGCGAAGGCGAAGAATGTGGTGGTCATCTTTTGCGCTGGCGCCGTCAGCCAGCTCGAAACATGGGATTACAAGCCGAAGCTGATCGAGTGGGACGGGAAGCCTCTTCCAAACGGACCTGCAAC
>JBILKY010000244.1:0-5739 GCA_044376395.1 Chthoniobacteraceae bacterium
ATCTCATCGCAGCGACGCATCGCGGGGAGTTGAACCCCGTCTGCAGTCCAGGCGAGAGAGCTGCCTCCTCCCATCTCCAGCGACGGAAAACGGGTGTGCTGCGCCGTGACCTCGGCCATCTTCTGGTCCACCGAGATGGTGTTGCGGTCGGTGGGGCCGAGCTTACCGCCCGTCAGCCAGACCTTGCCGCAGCCGTGGTGGTGGCTGAGGCTTCCCGGGTGATGAAGCCCGCTGATGGGCGTGATGACATCCCGGTGTTTCTCCAGCGGCTTCAGGGAGCGGGAGAACTCGTAGCCTTTGCCTTCCTTGAGGATCTGGTAGTTCAGCGAGTGCACGCCGTAGGCCATGTAGATGAAGGCGCTGCGTTTTGGCGTGTTGGCGGCGGCTTCTTGCGCGTTCAGAGCGGCCAATGGCGCGAGCAGCAGGGCGGCGAGGAGGGTGAGTGTGGGTTTCATAAACGTGTCTTCTAAAGCCGCAAGATGGTCTGTTTACTCTCGATCCTTCCGACTCGCAGGTAACGAATCTCTTCGCCTTCACTTGAGCAACGGAATGTCTTTGCGCAGTTTTAGGCGGCCAAGTTTGTGCTCGCCGATGAGCCAGACTTGCAGCTTGCCCGGTTTTTTCACCAGGCCGGCGGGAATCGTGCAGGTGCCGGTCGCTCTCTGCTCCGGCGTGAGAAAAATGGAATGGCGGCCGTAGCCGTCGTCGGAGTTCCAAAGATGGATGGCGATGATGTCCATGTTTTCGGAGCGGAAATCGAGGCTCCATTCTTTGTCGAGGGTGACGCTGCCGCCGGGCAGGCGGAGGTCGAGGTCGCATACGGCGAACTCGCAGCTTTGGCTGGTTGTGCCATCGGTGTGGATGACGTGGGCGGTGTAGTCGCCGCAGACCTCGAAGCGGCGCTCATGCAGGCCCGGACCTGCGAGCGCGACTTCTTCCACCACCTGGCCGCCGCGGCGAATAACGAGGGTCTTCACGCCGCGCTGGTCACGGTCCATGACGTTGAATTTCACCGGGGTTGCTTTTTGATACGGCACCCAATCACCCAGGTCGAGCAGCAGGCTGCGGTTGATCGAGGGTGGTATCGCATCGAGTTCGAAGTTGGGGAAACGCATCTGCTCAGCGCGATTGTCGCCGCGCCAGGCGTCGAGATCGGTGACGCGGAAGAGATGCTTGTTTTTCGAAGCCAGATGCGCGTCGAATTTCGCGGCGCTGCGGTCGGTGATGCGGGTCGTCGGCGGGGCGCTCTCCTCGACGCGAATGGAGGTGACGCGTCCCTTCTCGTCCCTCGCGACGGCAGTGACGATCTCGACATGCGAGCCGGAGGTCTCGGTGGCGTGCGGCGTGTAGATCACATCGCCAACCTGCGCGCCGCGCGCGGCCTGCGGCTCCACAAGCACGATCCCTTGACTGATCTCCGGCCCGTAGCGGCGGCTGACCTCCGGGATGCCGCAGCCGAGCGCATAGCTGGTGTAGGCGGAGCAAACGCTGCCGTAGAAAGCGGCGGCGTTGGGGACTTTGCCCGTGAGGTTCTCCGTATAGAGGACGCTGCGCGGATTTTCGACTGCGGCCAGAAACGTTCGCAGAGCGATGTCGAACCCGATGTAACGCCCTTCCGAGCGCACACTGGAGTAGGGCACGCCGGTGTATTCCTTCCCCTTTTCAAAGAAGCCGCCCTTCCGATTCGGCAGCGTGTCCGCGACAGGCGACCATTTTACACGGGAAAGAATGCGGGCATGGGCAGCGGCGCGTTCCTGCCAGGTCTGCGAGGCGGAGCCGGATGGGACAGCTGCCTGCTCCGCGAGCGCTTGCGTGGCGATGGCGAACGCTAGGAGGAGGGCGTGGTGGAGTTTTAGTAGTGATAAGAAATCGCTTTTCGCTCCGTTTCCGCAGCTCGCGCGCGCGGTATCGTCGCGGGGCGCGCTAAAATTCGCTTTTGCCCCGTTTCCGCAGCTCGCGCGCGCGGTATCGTCGCGGGGCGCGCTAAATGGCTTGTCGAGCTTGTTGATCATTTGAGTTCTCCTACGGTGTCGGTCGCGCCGGTGTAGCCGGGGCCGCCGCCGGCCACGTAGCCGTCGCTGCGGCCTGTGGCGTCGCGGCTGACCCAGAAGGCGTAGAGGCTTCCGCGGCGCAAGGTGAAACGGAGACGCACCGGTTTGCCCGCGACGGCGGAGAGGTCTGTGGCGCCTTTCCATGAGACAGGGGCAACGGTTTTGTCGGCGGAGACGGGAACGCAGTTGGCGAGCGTAAAGGGTTCGACGGCTTTTCCATCCTCGCCGATCACCTCGGCTTTCAGTTCGCCCTGCGGGCAGTCGACGTTGACGAAGAGGTTCTTTCCGGAGGAGGTCAGCAGGCGCGTGGTGATCTCGCCGGTCGAGGCACCCGCGTCAAGAGAGGCGAAGCCATCTCGGCGCAAGGTTGAGATCCCGATGCAAGTCGGGTCATACATGCTGCGAAAGTTCACCTTGCCGTCTTTCTTGATTGCGCTGTCCATGTCACCGCGGACGCCCGAGTGGTAGAAATAGAGCTTGTCGCCGACGACCGCGCAGATGTTACCGCCACCTGAGACATAGCCGCGGTCCCAGGTGTCCTTGCGACTGGCGGGAATATGCGCGCGGCGGTCGGGACGCGCCCAGTGGAAGCCGTCACGGCTGTAGCCAAACGAGATCTCGTTCAGCTTGGGCAGGCCCCTTGGCACGCAGCGGTCATTCTCCGGCCCGCGGTGGAGTTCGAAGAAGCCGAGCATGAGGCTCTCGTAGGCGACGGCGTCAAGGTTGTAGAGCTGCGTCTTGTGCTTGTAGCCGGGCTCGGGCGCATCCAGGCGGTCAGCGCCGGTCCACGGCACGGGGTCACCGGGCATCCATCCGGCTCCGGCAAGGAAGTTGTCACACTCCCAATAGCTGCGCGAGCGGCCGCGGAAGTTGGAGCGGAGGCTGTAGACCCATCTTTTGCGGAAGGGGTTGTAGAATATGGAGCTGCGGTCGCCGGTCGGCCCGGTGGCGACTTGGTTTGTCCAGTGGACGCCGTCGGGCGAGGTGAAGCTTCGCGCGGGCATCGGTGCGCCGACGTAGGTCGCGAGCAGCTTGAAGCGCTGCTGCGGATCGGCAGCCTCCCAGTCCGGGACGATGCCGTAGGAGTCCACCTCGAAACCCACGGGCAGCGCCTGGTTCGAGCCCGGGTTGACGTCGAGGTCCGGGCGTGTCCAGGTCAGGCCGTCTTTGCTGGTAGCGAGGGCCATGGTCGCGCGGGGAGTTGTGAGACCCACCTGATACCACATGTAGAACAGCTGCTTCTCGTGGTTCCACCAGACGCACGGCCGGCCGGGGCCGCCGATGATGCCGGGCGGGCGCTCGAGGGCGGTTTCGGCTTTCAGGATCGGATTGCCCGCGTATTTCTCGGGCAAGTGATACGTGTGGAGCAGGTCGGTCTTCTCGATCAGGAACTCGTCCACAAAGAGTTGGCGGCCGGTGTCGATATTGATGATCTTGGGTGGATGGTCGAGGTAGGGGACAGGCATGGGTTCATCCGACTGGGTGTCGATGTCCTGGGGCGGCCACTCTTCGGGAAGCTGAATGCCGTTGTAGAGCCTTTCGCCTGCGTTTTGCGTCCAGGGGGTTTTCGCGATAGCCTTGGCGGTGAGTTTTTTGAAACCGAGCAAAATGCTCCACTTGCCCAAATTGAGGGTGTCGCCTGCCGCGAGCGTTTTGCGGTAGAGCTGGACGCGTGTATTGGCGTTGGTGCCCCAGAGCTGGAACGAGGCGGGCTCGGAAATCCGTTCGAAGCCGTATGGCTCAAGGGGAAAGGCAGGCGGAGTGAGCGCCGTGATCGTGCCCGCCTCGACGCATCGCACCCTCACCCCGTCGATGCTGGCCCGCAGAAAGGGTTGGCCCTTAAGCTCGGCTGGAGGCTCTGACGATTTGTAAAGGGGACGGTCACTGAAGAGCTGGGCACCGCTCTCGAAGGTGGCGGTTTCGCAGATTTCGGTGTCGCGATGGACGACCTCGAGCGCGGGGCCAAGGGCGTTGGTAGCAGCATGACTTGCGGCCAGCGGCGCGAGCAACAGGGCGGTGAGGAGGATGCATCGCTGTTTCATGGCTTTATTTCCAAGCTTTGAACGGGAAGTGATAAGAAATCGCTTTTCGCTCCGTTTCCGCAGCTCGCGCGCGCGGTATCGTCGCGGGGCGCGCTAAAAGACCAGGCCCTGGGGACAGATACTTTCCGTGTGCTTTCCGCACTATTGGATAGCATTTGCTTTTCGCTTTGTTTCCGCGGCCCGCGCGGGCGGTATGGTCGCGGGGCGCGCTAAAAAGCCTCATGGAGCGAGACGGGGTGTGAGGGGTCTGTCGCTGCCAGTCAGTCCGCCTTCCCCAACAGCGCGTCCGCGAACTTCTGTCCCAGTCTCCAATACCCTGCGGAATCGTGATGCACCGTGTCCTGTTTCAATGAGCAATCATCTGTCGAAACCATGAATGCATCGGGGATGGATTCCGGCTTGCCCGAACGCGCATCCGCCGCCGCCATCTGCGCCCGGATCTGTTCCCGGTGCGTGAATCTGGGCTGCGTCTTCTCATAAGGCAGCACCTGCCCATACACCAGCTTCATGCCCGGCGATTCGACATCGGTCTTCACGCGCTGGAACAGGAGCGCCAGACTTTTGGCATAAGTCGTGGCGGAGACTTCGTGTTTGCTGTCCTGCTCTCCCTGCATCCAGAGGAACGCCCTAACCTTTGGTGTGTGTCCCTGCTTCTCGAGACTGTCCATCGCATCGCGGAAACGCTTGGTCATCTGGCGGTAAAGCGCGCCCTGCGCCGGGTCCTCGGGTTCGGTTCCCGGGTAGAAATTGACCCGCCCTGGGGCAGGATCTCCCCCTTTCCAAGTGTTACGATCCCAACCAAGATGCAGAGGCATTCCACTGGCGGAAAATTTCACCACGTAAATCGGACCACCGCCTTTCGCCATCTTCTGCGCGAAGCTCAACTCCAACCCGAATCGCTCTGGATGATTTGATGTCATGGTCTTTCCAACGATGAGGGATTCAAACTCCTTGCCGTTCCAAAAATAGACCTCTGTGGAGAACTGCTTCTGCACCTCGGTCAGATCCGCAATGGCTCCTTGCCCTTCCATGTTCGATTGGCCGCCTAACAGATAGACATCGACATCTTTCGCGAGCGCAGGGGCGCAGATCAGAACGACTGCGGCGAATGTTTTCAGAATGAGTGAGTTCATTGGATTAACGCGTGGTTGAGTGAGTTCAGGTTGCGTGAAAATGTGCGGCCCTGCGGTTTGCTTGCGCGCGGATGGACGCGCTGCCCTCGGCAGAGTCAGTGATAAGAAATCGCTTTTCGCTCCGTTTCCGCAGCTCGCGCGCGCGGTATCGTCGCGGGGCGCGCTAAAGGGAGAATTGCTTTTGAGGGTTCGGAACATGGGGCGGATCTCTTCGCGTCCAACCTCGTTCTGAGCGAAAACTTAGCAGTTTGTCACCGTCGATACGTTTTTTCCCGTGACCCATTAAGCATCTGTCTTGGCAGATCTTGGCAAACCTCTTAGCTCACCCGGAAATTTGGGCGCGGTGCTTTCCTCCCTTCTCAGGCCCGAAAACAAACAGAGGCCCCCGCAAGAGATCAGTCGGTGAACACGTTGTCGTAGTCGGGGAACGGATCCCGGGATTGTGGATCGTCTGCCTCCCAGTGCTTGGGAATGGCAGGGGGCGGTCCCCGAGGCGGCATGAACGCTGGCAGT
>JBILKY010000245.1:0-5724 GCA_044376395.1 Chthoniobacteraceae bacterium
AGTGAGCAGCCAGAGGGCTTTCCGGGGCGAACGCATAGAGTAGGCAATTAAATATAACCTTTGGCATCGGATGTTCTAAGTGGGTTTTTGTCTGTTGAGGAGAAAGGATTTGCCCTTTGTTCTTCAAACTGAGTCCACCGCTGTGGTACTCGGGGTTGCATTCGGATGGGGTTCGGGGCGATTATGACTGCCAACCTTGTCATGATTTCAGATCCGAGCCGCAAATACCGTGCATACCCACCGATCGCACTGGCCAACCGCCAGTGGCCGGACCGTAGGTTGGAGAGCGCCCCGATTTGGTGCAGCGTTGATCTGAGGGATGGCAACCAGGCGCTCGCAGTGCCAATGAACGTGTCTCAAAAGCTCGAGCTGTTTGATGCGCTACTTAAATGCGGCTTCAAAGAAATCGAGGTGGGCTTTCCTGCAGCGTCCAACACCGAGTTTGCCTTCATGCGCCGGCTTATTGATGACGGAAGGATTCCTGATGACGTCACAGTTCAGGTATTGGTTCAGGCCCGCGAGGACTTAATACAGCGAACGGTGGAATCCCTGAAGGGTGTGAGGAAGGCCATCATTCATTTGTATAACTCCACCTCACCTGCTCAGCGACGCGTTGTCTTTGGTCTCGAAAAGCCTGAAATCGTGGAAATGGCACGTCGCGGCGCGCGGTGGATCAAGGAGCGATTGCCAGCACTGGCTGGCTCAAACATCCGTCCGGAGTATTCGCCCGAGAGTTTCTCGGCAACAGAGGTGGAGTTTTCCCTGGAGATCTGCGAGGCAGTGATGGGTGTTTGGGAGCCAACTCCCGAAGATCCGATAATTCTGAATCTGCCCGATACGGTCGAAGTGGCGATGCCAAACGTTTATGCGGATCAGATCGAGTGGTTTTGCAAAAATCTGAAAAACCCAGCTGCTGCGATTATCAGCGTGCACACGCACAACGATCGCGGGACCGGCACCGCCGCGACTGAACTTGCTATGCTTGCGGGCGCCCAGCGGGTGGAAGGCACTCTGTTTGGAAATGGCGAACGCACGGGAAACCTTGATATCGTCAGCGTCGCTCTGAACCTATACATGCACGGGATCGCCCCAGGGTTGGATCTCTCTGACATCAACGGACTGCGCGAAGTTTACGAGCGGTGTACAGGAATGACGGTGCCGCCGCGCCACCCATACGGAGGCGAGCTTGTGTTCACGGCATTCTCCGGCTCGCATCAGGATGCGATTCGCAAGGGCCTTGCGGCATGGCAGAAGGGCGGGGAATCCGGCATCTGGGACATCCCCTACCTCACCATCGATCCTTCCGACATTGGTCGGGAATATCGAGAGGTCATTCGAGTAAACAGTCAGTCGGGCAAGGGTGGCGTGGCTTACTTGCTGGAAAGCGAGTACGGGCTTGAGCTTCCAAAGGACTTGCAGCGCGAATTTGGACCGCTGGCAAACGACTCTGTCGACGCACTTGGGCGCGAGGTGTCTGCCGCGGAATTGAAGAAAATGTTCTGGGAGGAGTACATCGACCGCTCCGTCCCGTTGAGCCTCCAGCACTTTCATGCTGACGGAGCGGGGGGTATCCATCGCTGCCGGGCTAGCGTCGTCTTCAATGAAAAACAAATGGCAATCACCGGGGAGGGGAACGGTCCAATCGCCGCTTTTGTGAATGGCCTCAAATCGTCGGGGATCGGGGCGATTGAGGTGACTGACTACCGTCAGGCGGCACTTGGCAGCGGGACGGAGGCGAGTGCGATTTCCTACGTGCGCATTCGAACTTCGGATGGAGCATCCGTCTGGGGAGCCGGTGTGAACACAAACATCGAGCTTTCATCCATTCAAAGCGTGGTAAGCGCGATCAACCGCTCCTTTGCTGCAATAGAAAAATCCAAGCAATAGCCGCCTCGCAGAACAAAATTTTAAATCGCATTCTCATGCCGTTCCGCATCTGCAAGAGCTTTGAGGTCGAAAACGGGCACATGCTCTCAAAGCACCCAGACAAGTGCCGGTTTCCCCACGGACACACTCGAAAAGTTGAATGTGTTCTAAGCGCGGATGCACTCGACTCAAATGAAATGGTTTGCGACTTCAAGCTCATCAAGGAGCTCGTTGGAGCATTTTTGGATCGGTACGATCATGCACTTTGCATGAACACTAAGGATCCCATGTACGATGTTTTAAGAACCGCGTACGGTGATCGGGTGATTGGTTTTGAGAATTCGGATCCAACAACGGAATTACTCGCTCAAACCATTTTTCGTTTTTTGCAGAGCCGAATGGGCGAGCACGTGGAGTCTGCTCAAGGCGGCTACCACTTGCGCGCGGGGGTCAGGCTTGAGAAGGTGCGCGTCTGGGAGACCAGCAGTTCTTGGGCTGAGTACGGCGAGTAGGCAGCCCCCCTGATTTGCTCCTGCACGGAAAGCTGGATCCTCAATTTCTGGCCGCTTCGTCGCTTCTGCTGAAACGCGGCTCAGCTGTATCTTGGTTAGAGTTGCGGGGCCTTTGTGTCCGCTGATTGCCATTGAATCCGGCGCTTCGGGGTGCAAACTCTCAGCATGAACCGGAATCCCGTGTCGGTTGTATTCCTGCTGGTGGCGTTAGTGGTGTCGCTCATCGTGGTTGCGTCTAATGTCGAGAACGTCAGGGTTTCAGCTGGATACGCGTGCTACGTGTATGCGCGACCGATTTTCGGGAAGAGTGCGTTTGAAAAGGTGATCTTCGGGCCTGCCTCGACTGGATTACGTTGGCGGTTGGAAGGGCAACGGGTGTCCATCACGCCGTACACGTATTCCGAAAAATTTGAGTCCGACAGCGCAATACTGGCGAAGGATAAACTTCCGCTCTCTAGTCAGGCGCACGTGGTCTGGAGACTGAAGCCTGACGAGACCTCGGTGCGTCGTTTCATGGAAGAGTTCGGCGGATGGGACAACACAACTGATCCGGACAAGATTTCTCGGGAGTCATACGACCAGTTTATACGCGAGCCATTTCGCACACTTACTCGTTCGGTGGTCGCGCAGTACAACGGCTTGGATGTGAATGAATCACTCTCAAAAATCTCCGATGAAATCGAATCAGCGTTGAAGGGATTGCTCTCGAACACGCCGTTTGAAGTCATGTCGGTAGTCATGGGCAACTCATCGCCTCCCCAGCCTGTCATTGTGGCAATCGCCTCGAAGGTTGCATTAAACCAGACACTTGAGCAGAAAGCCATTGAAGAGCAAATTGCGGAAAAAAGCGTGGCTATTGAACGCAAGAATGGCGAGGCCGCGGGTGCGAGGCTGGCTGCTCAAGCCTCGGAGCAGGCTCATGCGATATTGTCGATTCGCGATGTGCTGACGCCGCTGTATGTTGAGTATCTGCAAGCTGAAAACATCAAGGGGGCGGAGCGCGTCTATGTTCCGTTTCGGGGCGAACCACAACTGGTATTGCCAGTCAAGGGACCGCAGTAGTCAGGATGCTCCGGATCCTGCAATGTGCAGGATCACTGGAGTGATCTTTTGTACTGCTCGCGCAGTAAATTCTTCTGCACTTTGCCCATGGTGTTCCTTGGCAGCGATTCAGCAATGACAACAAGTTTGGGAACCTTGAAGTTGGCAATTTTTGTTTTCAGCAAGGCTTGGATTTTCGCTGCATCGAGAGTTTCACCTCGCTTCGGAACAACGATCGCAACGCCAGCTTCGCCAAAGTCGGGATGGGGAACACCCACTAGTGCGCTTTCCTCGACTCCCACAATTTCGTCTATGAATCCCTCGATCTCCTTCGGGTACACGTTAAACCCGCCTGAGATAATGAGGTCCTTTCCTCTGCCCACAATGGAAACGTATTCATCGGGCGCGGGACCCTCTGCCGCTTGACCGCCAAGGCGGCCCATATCGCCCGTGCGAAACCAACCGTCTGCTGAAAACTCTTCTGCAGTTTTTTCAGGCATCTGCCAATAGCCTTTGAAAACGTTCGGACCTTTGACCTCTATCATGCCGATCTCGTCAGGACCGCATTGTGAGCCGTCTTCCCGCATGATTCTTAGCTGCGTTCCTAAAAGCGGTTTTCCGACTGTGCCTGCGATTCGTTCACCGTCTTTCGCGAAATATGGGTTTGATGCGATCATTCCTGTCTCGCTCATGCCATAACGCTCAAGAATCGCGTGCCCGGTCCGTTCCCGGAAGGATGTGAATGTTTCTGGAAGAAGCGGCGCCGAACCAGATACAAAAAGGCGAACCTTTGAGCACACATCTCGGTTGAATTCCGGTTCTGCGAGTAGGCGTACGTAAAAAGTAGGTACTCCCATCATCAAAGTGGTCTCAGGCAAGTTTGCGATCGCCGCTTTTGCGTCGAATTTCGGCAGCCAAATCATCTTAGCACCTGCAAGAAGCGCGCCATTCACGGCGACGAACAAGCCGTGAATATGGAAAATCGGAAGCATGTGCAGAAGGACGTCGTCCGAGCTCCATCCCCAATAGTCGTGAAGGACTCGCGCATTGGATCCGAGATTCCCATGGCTGAGCATCGCACCCTTGCTTCGGCCCGTGGTGCCCGAAGTGTAAAGAATGGAGGCCAGCGCAGTGTCGGGCACATCGACTGTTTCAAATTGATCCGAGTGATGCGCGGATGAGTCAATCAAGCTGCCAGTTTCATCATCGTTGAGTGTTGCGACGTGTTTTACGCCGCTGCACCTCGCTATCGGCTCCATCCATTCAAGTGTCTTTTGTGGAAAAACAACGAGCGATGGCTCCGCGTTTTCAAAAAAATACTGGAGTTCAGCCGCCCTGTAGGCGGTGTTGAGAGGGAGGAAAACCATGCCGGCCCGCAGGCATGCCAAGTACAGCATCAGGCCTTCAGGGGACTTGTCGATCGGAGCCGCGATTCGTGATCCTTGGTCAAGTCCCAGGGACGCAATCCATGAAGCCATTCTTGCACTGCCTTTTTCGACTTCAGCCCAAGTGCGGTCACGGCCCTCGGGAATCTGTAGGCAAATAGAGTCTCGGTTCTCTGGAAATCCCGATGTCAGCAGCGAATATAAGTTCATGGGTGCAAACGAATGGTCCGTCAGTTAAAGACAGTTTTGACGGCGAAAAACAAAAGCGAAGGCCCCAGCAGGCATCCGAGTCCCGTGTGAAATGTGGCTACGAGGGAGCCGTACGGCACAAGGCTCCGGTCTGTCGCTGCGAGTCCAGCTGAGACACCGCTGACTGTGCCGGCGAGTCCCCCGAAGACCATTGCTGAGCGGGGTGTTCGAAGGCGCATGAAACGCGCGGCCATGGGTGTTGTGATCATCACCAAGATCGCCTTGATTACGCCTGTGGCGATACTCAAGGCCATGACATCCGAGCTTGCGCCGATGGCGGCTCCAGTTACCGGGCCGACGATGTAGGTAACAGCTCCAGCGCCGATCGTCGTCAAGCTGACTGCGTCGGTGTAGCCAAAGGCACGCGCGATGCAGACACCCACGGTGAATGGGAGAAATGTACCCAGCAAGAGTGCAAGCACGCCTATCCATCCTGCGCGGCTTGCCTCCGAGGTTTTCACTTCAAACGCGGTCGCAACAATGGCGAAGTCGCGCAGCATCGAGCCGCCCATAAGACCGATGCCGCTGAAAAACGAAATATCCGCCAACCCCTTTGCCTGCCCAGAAAAGCGTCCGCCTACGTAAGCAAGTGCGAGGCCGATGAAAATGGCGATTGCCGAACCGTGGATTCGTCCAAACGTTAGCTTTTTCGAAAGCTCACCGGAAATCCA
>JBILKY010000047.1:0-16547 GCA_044376395.1 Chthoniobacteraceae bacterium
GATTTAACCGGCGCGCACGCCGCCAGTCCGCTCGCCCCGCGGCAACCACATTTCAAGACCAAGGCCAAAGCGATTATCCAGATTTTTGCGGGCGGGGCACCGTCGACAGTGGACACATGGGATCCGAAGCCCGAACTGACGAAGGCAAACGGCCAGAAAATTCCAGGCTATGAAGGGAAGGCTCTCGGCTCGCCTTTCAAGTTCACAAAGACAGGGAAGTCTGGAGTTGAGGTGTCTGAAATCTTCCCCGAGATCGGCAAGCACATTGATAACATCGCGGTGATTCGATCCCTCTTCGCTGAGATTCCTGACCACGGAATCGCGACGAAAATGTTGATGACCGGCGCCGCGCAGTTGCCGCGCCCGAGTTTGGGCTCCTGGCTCGTATACGGACTGGGCACCGAGAATCAGAACATGCCTGGGTTCATTACGCTTGGGGGCGGATCATCGTCCCGCCAATGTGCGTTTCTGCCCGGAATTTATCAGGGGTGTAACGTGGACTACGACCCCTCGAAGCCGCTCTCTTCGGTGCTGGCGAACATCAACAGTGAGTTCAGTAGTCTTGACCGCCAGCGCCGCCAGTTGGATCTCGCGGCACAGTTCAACAAGATCCACGCTGCTCAGCTACAAAGAGATGCGCAGCTTGAGGCCCGCATTGAGGCTTTCGAAATCGCGTTCAAGATGCAGACCGAGGCGACCGATGCCTTTGACATCAGCAAGGAGTCGGAGAAGACCCGCGAGATGTATGGGATTGGCGGGACGACAATGATGGCCAGAGGAGCCAGCAGTAACGCCAGCAAACTTCTGGTTGCACGCCGTTTGGTGGAGCGCGGAGTACGCTTCGTTCAAGTCGCCTCCTCAGGCGGTTGGGATACCCACGATGATATCGCCAACACGGTCAAAGCCGCTGCGACCTCGATTGACGGTCCTGCCGGCGCCTTGCTGCAGGATCTTAAAGAGCGCGGTCTCCTTGATTCAACGCTCGTCATTTGGGGTGGAGAATTTGGGCGCACGGTCACCGCGGGCGGAGCCGCAGGAGCGCCGGGTCGCGACCACAATGGTCGAGCAATGGTCGCGTGGATGGCGGGCGGCGGCGTCAAGGGTGGGACCACCTATGGAGAGACAGACCCATTCGGCGGGCGCGCGGAGAAGGACAAGATGCACATCCACGACCTGCACGCGACGATTCTCCATCTGATGGGCTTTGACCACACGAAACTGACCTACACTTACAACGGCCGTCCATTCCGGTTGACTGACAACTTTGGTAACGTTGCGAAAGAGATCATCGCGTAGTCCTAAAGTTTCCCTTCACGGCTGCCTCTTTAAAACGCCCGCTGCGGTTGTCGGACCCACCGCAGCGGGGCGTTAGTGTTCCCCACTCAAACTCTCACAATAGATGAAATTACACAGATCCACAGTTGCTTTGTTGTTTGCGTCGGTTTTCGGCCAAGCGGCCGTGAGTTCCGCCGCAGTCTCACAACAGATTTCATCCGAACACCTGCAATTCTTTGAGAACAAAATTCGCCCTATCCTCGCAACGAACTGCTTGGAGTGTCATTCGGCGGACAAAGGCAAAATCAAGGGAGGTTTGAACCTCGACTCAAAGCCGGACTGGATCAAGGGAGGCGAATCCGGAGCACTGATCAAAGAAGGGGATGTTAAGGGCAGTACTTTGATCAAGGCAGTCACTTGGGAAGACGACCTCCAGATGCCACCCAAGAAGAAGTTGACCGACGACCAGATTGAAGACCTCAAAAAATGGGTGGCCATGGGCGCCCCAGACCCGCGTGAGCCGTCAAAGAACGCTGCAAAACTGGATAAGAAAGCCCACTGGGCCTACCAACCAGTCCAGCGCCCTGAACCGCCCAAAGTCAAAAATGTTGGCTGGTGCATGAACTCCATCGACAAGTTTGTCTTAGCGAAGCTCGAGGAGAAGTCGATGATTCCGTCAACCGCGGCGGATAAAGAAGCACTTCTTCGCCGGGCGTATTTTGACCTCATCGGGATTCCTCCCACCCCAAAACAAATCGAAGACTTCGTGAAAGACTCGCGTCCCGAGGCTTTCACTGTGGTGGTTGACCGACTTCTGGCGGACCCTGGTTACGGCGAGCGCTGGGGAAGACACTGGCTGGACACCGCCCGTTACTCGGATACGACGGGCGCTGCAGGCAACGAACTTCGCGGCAGAGACTATCGGTACGGCTACGCATGGGCCTACCGCGAGTGGGTCATCAAGGCGATCAATGCCGACATGCCCTATGACCAGTTCATTTTGAATCAGATTGCCGCGGACAAGATTCCGAACAACGCCAAAGAAAACCTGGCTGGAATGGGATTCCTGACTGTGGGACAACGCTTCAGAACGCAGGATGATGTCATCAATGACCGGATTGACGTGGTCGGACGCGGGATGCTTGGGCTCACCCTCGCATGCGCACGCTGTCACGATCACAAATTTGACCCAGTCACCGCTGCAGACTACTACGCCTTGCGCGGAATTTTCGAGAGTTGCACGGAGCCGAAGGAAGGTCCATTGATCGCTGGGGACCCAGAATCCCCCGCCGTCAAAGACTTCAACAAAAAGGTTGCTGATCTCGAGAAAAAATCTTTGGAGGCGTACTTCGGAATCATTCGGGAAGTCGGCGACACGGTCCGTAAGAACGCTAACGGGATGTTTGAGTACATGATGCTCACCTCCAAAGGAGTCACTCCAGATCCCACTCCAGAGCAGCTCAATCGGTCCGTGGAAATTACCACGAAAATCAAGATGCAGGACCGAGAAATTACCGACGCGATCGGAAGAGTGTTTAGGGAAAACAACAAATTCATGGGTCCGTTCATCAAACTTGGCAGGCTGCAGAAGCTCAACGACAAGCCCGAAGGGCGTGATGCGCTTGTGACTATGATGTTGGGGGGGAAAACCAAAGATAAATTCTCTCCGAAAGTCTTGGCATTCCTTGCAATGGAGAAAAGCAAAGGGCCATTGCCATCGGATATCCCCGGCGCAGCGAGCTTGTTTGCTAAGTTCATGGCTGACTTCGAACCGAAAGTTCCAGGTCTCTTTGCAGTCCTCACAGACCCGACCAAAGACGCGAAAAACTCAGTGGAAAAGGAGTCCTACGAGTTGGCTACGTTCCCTTTCAATCTAGTCCAGGCATCCGAAGTGAATGAGGAGCGAATCCGCCAAGACGTGCAAGGTTGGGGACTCCGATTGGGCGGGCGCCTACAGGCTCGTTCCAGCCTTGATGAGATTAATCAACTCAAGCTGACCTTTAAGGGTGGTCCAGTTAGAGCGATGGCATTGGAAGACCTTCCACGGCCGAAGGACTCGCCACTGTTTGTGAGGGGGAATGCACCTAAGCCCGGTGAAGAGGTCAAAATCATCCCACGCCGTTTTATTGATGTCCTGAGCGAAGGCGGTCAATCGGCGCCTTTTGGCAAAGATGAAAGCGGCCGTTACGGGTTGGCGAAAGCCATCGCAAGCAAGACAAACCCCCTCACCGCCCGGGTGATGGTCAACCGCGTGTGGATGTACCACTTCGGAGAAGGTTTGGTGCGCACCCCAGATGACCTAGGAAATCAGGCTGGGGCGCCTTCACACCCCGAGCTTCTCGACTTCCTGAGCGCGTGGTTCATGGAAGACATGGGGCCGACAAAGCGCGCTTGGTCGGTAAAGGCGCTCCACAAGGCAATCATGCTCTCCAGAGCATACCAGCAGTCCAGCAACAGCGTGATGAAAGCGGCAGGCGAGATGAGTTATGAAAAACTGGACCCAGGCAACAGTCTTATATGGCGCTCAAACGTGAGGCGTTTGGACTTCGAGTCCTTCCGCGACTCTCTTCTGAGCATGGCAGGTATTCTGGACAGAAGCACGATCGGTGGGCCGTCTTTCAATGTGACGGACGAGCCGTTCATCCCAAAGCGCGCCGTGTACGCGTACATCGACCGTGCCGCCATGCCTGACCTTTTGATGCAGTTCGACATGGCCAACCCCGATCAGCCGAACACGAAGCGCACGAGCACCATCGTGCCTCAACAGGCGCTTTTCCTGATGAACAGCCCCTTCTCTGCTTCGGTCGTGCAAAATATTGTGAAGCGTCCTGAAGTCGTGAATGCAGTCGCGGTTGAAAAAAACACTGACAAAGGCATCACAGCCATCTTCAGGATCGTACTTCAGCGGAGCCCCTCTCCGATCGAACGCAAATTGGCAATGGAATTCCTGATTAATGAGAATAACAAACAGGCATCAGTGAAAGCGCAGACCGCGCAAATCACCAAGGACGCAGCCAAAACAGCGCAAGACAAGGTCAAGCGTGCGCAGAACACCAACAACGGCCGGAATGCCATCGCGAACGAGGGCGAGGCTGTGCAACGGGTGACCTTTTCACCTTGGGAGACTCTTGTACAAGCACTGCTTTTTTCAAATGAGGCTGCCTATATAAACTGACCTCCGGTATACTTCTGTCCAAACGGGCAGAGTTTTGTGAGACTTTTGCCCTGCAGGGTTGCCACACCCTGCGGGGCAATTCATTTTTAGACACCGCTCAGCCGTATGCGTATCACTCTCTTCGTACCCTGCTTCATTGATTCCCTTTACCCGAACGTGGCGATGTCCATGGTCCGGATTTTTGAACAGCTTGGACACACGGTCGATTTCCCTGAAAACCAAACCTGCTGCGGCCAACCTCCATTCAACTCAGGATATTGGGAGGAGGCGCGCTCCGTCGCCTCCAAGCAACTGGAGGCCTTCAAGAATGCGGAATGCATTGTATCCGGGTCCGGCTCATGCGGCGCCATGTTCAAGGTTTTTTATCCGGAGTTATTCCACGGGCACTCGCTTGAGGCCGAGGCAAAGATGCTTTCATCCAAAACCTGGGAGTTTTCCGAGTTTTTGGTCAGCAAACTCAAAGTCACCGATGTCGGAGCGCGCTTCGAGGGCCGCGCGACCTTCCACGATGGATGCCATGGCCTGCGTGAGCTTGGAACCAAGGCGGCGCCCAGGACCCTGCTGCGTGCCGTGAGAGGGCTCGAACTAGTCGAGATGGGGGAGGCGGAGAGCTGCTGCGGCTTCGGCGGTACATTCGCTGTCAAATACCCGCAGATCTCGACTGCCATGGCCGAGGTGAAGTGCGCCTCCATTTGCGAAACCAAAGCCGACTACGTCATCAGCAATGACTCAAGCTGCCTGATGCAGATCAGCGGTTGGCTCAACCGGAACGTGGGATCGGTGAAGTGCCTGCATCTCGCCGAAGTCCTCGCAGCGCGTTAATTTTTGCCCAATCAAAGAAACCTTTCTTGCCGTCAGGTTTCAAACCAAACTGCCCACAGCTTCCAATCCCCATGCAAGTCATCGAAGAAGCAGCACCATCCTCTCAGTTTCACAAGGATGCCGACAAGTCGACCCACGACGCCCCGCGTCGCTCGGCGGTCTATCGCGCACTTTTCAACTACAAGAGTGCACGGGATAGAACCGGGGCAACGTTTTCAGACTGGAAATCTGCGCGCTCGGCCGCATCCACCATCAAGCATGAAGCGGTCAATCACCTCGACAAATACCTGGAGGAGTTTGAACGTAACTTCACCGCCCGCGGCGGAAAAGTGTTCTGGGCCAATGACAGCCAACAGGCGCGCAACTACATCCTGAATCTGGCAAAGGAAAAAAACGTCAAAGCCATCGTCAAATCGAAGGCAATGACGGGCGAAGAAATCCACCTCAACGAGGCACTGGTTGAAGCTGGATTCGGGGTGGTGGAAAGTGATCTTGGTGAATTCATCCAGCAGCTCAAAGGTGAGGCCCCATACCACTTCGTATTCCCCTGCATGCACCTGCGCAGAGATGAAATCAGCGAATTGTTCAACCGAGAACTCGGCACCGCAAAGACGAACAGCCCTGAAGAACTCACGATGATTGCCCGAAGAGTTCTCCGACGAACCTACATTGAAGCGGACATGGGCATCTCCGGCGGGAATTTTATCGTTGCCGACACGGGCATGATTTCAATCACCGAGAACGAGGGAAACGCGCGGCTTACCGTTGGCTTGCCCCGCATCCACGTTGCTCTCGTCGGAATCGAAAAAGTAGTCCCCCGCCTCGGCGACCTTGCACTGCTGCTGCCAATGCTCGCGACGGCCGGGACCGGACAGCACCTCACAGGTTACAACTCGATGTACGGCGGCCCAAGACAGCCCGGCGAAAACGACGGCCCAGAGGAATTCCATGTGGTGCTGCTCGACAACCACCGCACTCGACTGCTTGCGGATCCCGAGCAGCGCGACGCGTTGCACTGCATTCGCTGCGGAGCCTGTCTGAACGTCTGCCCAATTTTCAAGAACATCGGGGGCCACACTTACGGAACAACGTATCAGGGCCCGATCGGGTCGGTGATCACGCCGCACTTCCGCGGACTGCAGGATTGGAAGCACCTTTCAGGCGCCTCGTCACTGTGCGGCGCATGCACCGAGACGTGCCCGGTTGGAATCGACATCCACCACCATCTACTGCACAACCGTCGCAATGCAGCGACGGAGAAGCCCGCGCTGATCGAGGGAATGGCTTGGAAAGCTTTTTCGTTTCTGATGCGGCGACCACGCCTTTACTCCATGCTAACCCGCATGGCGCCATTCGCCGCGAAATTACACCCGTTGGTTCAAGGCACGCTCGCCGACCCTGTGCGTGCTTGGACAAGTACACGGGATTTCCCAGAGCCCGCTCCGGAAAATTTCCGAACTCAATTCAAGCGTCATCAATCGGGCAAGAAGCAGGAGACATCACCAAAACAAAGCCCACGCTGATGACCGCCACTTCACATTCATCTAAAACCGTAAGCGGTGACCGGAATCTGATCCTCGCAAAAATCCGTGAAGCACTTCGTGAAGAGGCGCCATTGAAACATCCAGCAGAACGCTCGGCAGGAGGTGAGCCGACAACCGCCCATTTCCGAGAATGGCTGCCGCCTGTTGGACCGTCCGCCGACGAACGATTCGCGCTGTTTGCGAGGCTCAGCGAAACACTCAGAACAGAACTGCATCTTTGCGCAGATGCGGCTCACGCAGCCGGAGTGATCTCTGCAATCGCCAAAGAATCCGAATGGAAAACCATTGCACTCCATCACGGCGAACTCACCGACGCCGTGGCTGCGGTGCTCCCTGAATCGCTGCAGTGCGTGTGGGTCGACAAAGGCTATGACAAGGACACGCTCGAAGCCTGCGACGCAGGTATCTCTGAATGCGAACTGTTGGTCGCGCAAACAGGCTCAGTTTGCGTGACCGGACCAAGTTCCGGTGGCCGCGTGCTCAGTGTTCTTCCGCCTCATCATCTCGTGATTGCACGGCGCAGCCAGTTGGTGGCCGATCTCACCGAGGCCTACGCCAGTCTTGCGACGAAATACCGAGACAAGGGCTACCCCAGCATGATCTCGTTCATCACCGGCCCAAGCCGCACTGGTGACATTGAACGGATTCTCGTTTTGGGAGCGCACGGACCCAAACGACTGACCGTGCTCCTGCTGCCGTAGGCACAAGCGCCACGGTGGAGGTAACGCAACCCACGTGGATACTACCGCGCGACGCGCGACAAGAGCGCGTTGTGAATTGCCTGAATCAGCGCAGGTCCCTCGTAAACGAGAGCGGTGTAGATCTGAATCAAAGCGGCACCGGCATCCAACCTCCGCAGCGCTTCATCCGCAGAACCAATCCCGCCCACCGCGATCACTGGCAACCGTGTGCGTGACACGACGAATTTCAGCACCTCAAAAGAGCGCTCCCTAAGCGGTCGACCGCTAAGACCACCCTGCTGGCGGCGTGCTTCCGGAACTGATGAATGGTCAATCGTAGTGTTTGTCACGATCAAGCCCGCAAGTTTGTTCGCTTCCACTAGCGCAAGAATTTCGTCGATCGCCGGCCATTCCAAGTCCGGCGCGATCTTCAACAGCAGCGGCGCAGACCCTGTATTTTCAGCTTGGACCGCTCCGAGCAACTCGTCGAGCGCGGCTTTATCCTGGAGCTTTCGGAGCCCCGGCGTGTTTGGAGAGGACACGTTCAATACAAAATAATCACCAAGCCCACGCAGTCGCCGAAACGAGGTCACGTAATCCGCAGTCGCTTCCTCTAAAGGCGTGACTTTCGATTTTCCGAGATTCACTCCGACCGGAATAGAAGGCCATCCCCCATCCGCGCGCAACGTCTCAAGACGACGCGCGATGCCCTGCGCACCCTCGTTGTTAAAGCCCAACCTGTTGATCACCGCCTCCAACTCGGGCAACCGAAACAAGCGCGGCCTCGGATTGCCTGGTTGAGCCTTCGCGGTAATGGTGCCGATTTCTGCAAACCCAAATCCAAGCGCTTCCCAAGCCGCCAACGCCACCGCGTTTTTATCAAAGCCCGCCGCCAGCCCAACCGGGCTCGGAAATCGAACACCGAACACTTCGCGCCCCAAGCGCGCGTCCAAACTCGGCGCGAAAAACCGCATCAACGGCCCGAATGCCTCCAAGAACCCCATGGCGAAATGATGCACGCTCTCAGGATCCGCTGAGAAAAACAGGGGGCGAATAAAATGGCGATAGATGCTCACCATCCCAACAAACCCCGCCTTCGGGTGGCAAATCAACGGTATTCCGCGAACATTTCGAGACACCGTATGAGCGCAATCAAAGCGCAGAGAGCGGCACCCAGAACCACGCGGGGCGGTGCCGCAGTTCATAGAGCGCCTCATAGATGGCTTTCTCCCAAACCAACCCCGCCATCAATCCCATCCAATCTCCTTCCGGAAGGGGCATTCTTTCGCACCACCCTTCGAAAAACGCCTCTTGGAGTTGCTTCACCAACCCCTCTTTTGAGCGTGCAACCGAGGCTGCGTACCCGAACGAGCGCCAGATTCCAGCGACATCCCGCAGCGGCAAGCTTGGCCGGCGACGCTCGCTCAAGGGACGGATCGGCTCCCCCTCAAAATCCAGCAAGAACACCCTGCCATCACCCGCTTCCAAAACCTGACCCAAATGCAGATCCCCGTGCACGCGACTTAGAACGCACCAGCACTCGATCTCAGCAAGCTCCCCCACCCCTGCAAGCCAGGAGTCGCGCCCGTCCACCCACAAGTTGCGGGCCTTTTCCCACACCTCCTCCTCGAGTTCTCTGGGACGCTCTCCGCACAAAGCGGCGTACAATTGCGCTGACATTGCCTCCACGCCCGCAATCCACAACCTGCGCGCCTCTGCATCCCAAGGCTCCATCTCGAATCCACTCCCCTGCGCTCCAGACGCCAGAGCCAAATGGAGTTCCCCAACGAGATGCCCGAGGCTCCGCGCCCGTTGGACATTCGCCTCGCCCCTTGCGATTTCCTCCAAAAATAAATCCCATGCGGACCGCCCGTCTACCCAGCGCTGAGAAAACCCCACCGGCATCCAATCTCCCTCAGAAGTCCGTTGCTCCAATCCGCCTCCAAATTCAGGGACACCACGAAAACCCATCCCTGAAAGAAATTCGCCCACCTCAATCTCGGGATGCTTTCCAACTTCGGGATAACGGTACCATTTGAAAAGCCAATCCCCGCCGGTGCCGACTCCCCGCCAGCACCGATTCGTCGCACCCGTCTCAATCTCACTCCAGTGTACGCCTCGCGGCACTAGAGCGCCGCGAATCACCCGCATCCGCCCACGCCCGGAGACGTTTTGAATCTGCGCGCTCATGCTTAGAGCATGCGGGACAGAACTCCGAAATGCCCGAGAGCCTCTACCACACCGGTGCTGCATCGCCCCTTGGCGACATAACCGCCCGCTTTGAGAACCGTCTGCTGAACCGCCTCCACAGCGTTCGAGGGGCAGCACACCCACTTTGCGTGGATCCCATCCAACATCGACAAATCGTTGAAATGATCACCCGCAGCGAAAATCTCGTCTGTCGTGATTCCCAGCAAACGCCTGAGCTCTGAAAGCGCCGTCCCCTTGCTGTAGGCCTCGTGACAAAACCGCACCCAAATCGAGTTCCGCATGTATCCGAACCCCGGGACGCGCAGCCGCTCGGTTTCAAGAAAGGCGCATATCTTATCCATCTCTTGATCATCCTTCGCGGTCAGACCGACTAACCGCCCGGCATCCTGGATGGGGGCCGCCTCCACGCCGGTCTCAATAAATTTCTCGATGTCCGAAAGCAGCTCGCCAGAGGCCGCATAAAGCTCGTCATGGGCGGCGTAACAACGCTGGTTCCAATCCCCAAAGTCCTGCCACTTCCCATCAGCGCCCCTGTGAAAAACCTCCCGTTCCGCGGTCAACACGAAGTCCGGCTCGACCGGGAACTGAAACTCCCTGAGCCCGTCGTCAACGAAGTGCAAGTCGCGCCCGGTGTTGATCGCCCAGTGCACGCCCCTTGAGCGCAAATCACCCAAAACCGAAAATAGCGAAGGATCCACTGGCGGAGTCGCGAAATGATCGACCAGAGTCCCGTCAAAATCTGTACTGAGAAGTCGGACCATGCTGCTAAGATTGGACTGAATCAGAAATTATTTCACGAACTTCCCTATGAAAAGCGCTTACGAACTGGCCATGGAACGTCTGGAGAAAGAATCCCCTACAATCAAGCTTTCCGCCGCCCAGAAAGCGGAGATCGCCGAGGTTGATTCTGTTGCAAAAGCAAAAATCGCGGAGAAGGAGCTGTTTCTGCGAGGGAAAATCAGCGAGGCCGCGGCCGGTGGCGACATGGATTCCGTCCGCCAAATTGAACGCCAGCTCGGAGTCGAAACCCGCCGCATCCAATCGGATGCAGAGGAGAAAAAGGAAAAAATCCGGGCGGGAAAAAGTTAACTCGCCCCGCGACGTTCACGGGATTGTAACACCCCTGTCCAGCTGCAGGGCAAAGGACGCGGCGGTACGGCGGGCTGCGCCTTGGCGGCTTGCAGAAAACCCGCGCCTTTGTTTTTCTGTCGCCATGCGCAAGACCAAAATCATCGCCACCCTTGGTCCCGCGACCGAGTCCTCTCAAGTACTGGAAGAGCTCATCGAGGCGGGCGTCAACGTATTCCGCCTGAACATGAGCCACGCCCCCCACGAATGGGTGCGGCAAATCGTTCCCCGGATCCGCGAGATCGGCGCGAAGCTCCAAAAGCACGTCGGGATCTTGATGGACACGCAAGGCCCCGCGATCCGAACCGGCGATTTGCCGGCGAAAATCGAACTTAAAATCAACGACATTTTTGAATTCACCGTTTGCGGCCAGAAGCCATCAGAGGCGTATTCCGTTGATGTGAACTATGACGGACTGATTGACGACATCTCCGTCGGTGACACGGTGCTTGTGGACAATGGAGTCCTCCACATGAAGGTGCTTTCGAAAGAAAACAACCGGATCCGCTGCAAGGTTCTCACGGAGGCAACCATGGGATCCCGGCGACACATCAACCTGCCGGGAGTGAAGGTGAACTTACCACCTCTCACAGAAAAAGATCTTTGCGATGTCGCGCTCGGTTGCGAACTCGGCGTCGACTTCGTTGCATTATCATTTTGCCGCGAAGGATCCGACGTTGACACTCTGCGCAGCGTTCTCACGGGCGGTGGAAGCAACGCGCGAATCGTGGCGAAGATCGAAGACCAGCTCGCTGTGCGGAATCTAGACGAGATCATCCGAAGAACCGATCTGGTGATGGTCGCGCGCGGCGATCTCGGCATCGAATGTCCGATGGAAGACTTGCCCATCATCCAGCGCAGAATCGTGAAACGCTGCATTCGCATCGGGCGTCCGGTGATTGTGGCAACACACATGCTCGAGTCCATGATTCAAAATCCGGTGCCAACTCGCGCTGAAGTCACGGACATCGCCAACGCGGTATTCGAGCAAGCAGATGCAATCATGCTTTCCGGTGAAACCACCGTCGGTAAATACCCCGTAAAGTGCGTGGAGGTCCTCGACAAAGTCGCGCGTCGTATCGAACGCAGCGGTGGCGCCGGCTTTGCATCCGACGCTGTTCTTCCCGATGACCGTCAAAAGACAGTACGCGCAGCGGTCATCCTGGCAAACTCGCTGCCCGGCTCGAAACTCGTCGTATTCACCCGGCGCGGTGTCATGGCGGACTTCGTTGCAAACCAGCGTCCGGAACATGCGCCTATCTTTGCTTTCGCCCCTCGCGATACAGTCGCTCGCAGGCTTAGCTTGAACCGCGGCACGATCCCAATTGCCCTGCCGTTTGAGGCGCCTTCCGACACTGCAATTCCCGTGGCGGAAATTGTTCTCAAGGAAAAGGGTCTCGTGCATCCGGGTGACAAGATTGTGATCGTCAGCGACGCTCCCGGCAGCGCCGGCCACTTCGACGCGGTGCAAGTGCGCACGATCAGCTAGACAACCAGTGCCCAGAACACGAGCAACCGAAGCCCGAGGCGGGCTACGGGGACTTCTGCAAGATCCGCTCAACCGTCCAGAACAATCCCACGGCAGCAATCAGGCCCGAGACGGGAAACACCACCCAGCGGCGGTACAACTCCTGATCACGAATCCAAAACGTGCATGCGGCTGCGAGGCTAATCACTGCGAGTTGCCCTCCCTCGACGCCAAAGTTGAACCCGACCAATCCGACAACCAGGGAAGACTGCGGCAAATCCAAATCCCTCAATGCGCTTGCAAAGCCAAGCCCGTGGATCAACCCGAAGGCGAACACCACCAGCAGTCGCCAATGGCTGTATTTCTTGTGAAAAATGTTCTCCACAGCGAGCGCCGCAATGCTGGCGGCAATAATCGGCTCCACCACTGAAGACGGCGCCTTCACGAGCCCTAGAGTGGCGAGCGCAAGCGTGACCGAATGCGCAACGGTGAATGCAGTCACCTGCAACAGCAAAGGCCTGACGGCCCGGCTCAGAAGAAAGATCCCGAGCACAAACAAAATGTGGTCCAACCCCTCGGGTAACACATGGACAAAGCCCTGCTGGAAGAAATTCCAAAACGTTCCAGCGGAATCCCTCCAGCTGCCTTGTGCCGAAACACTTCCCTTTGCCGGCCCTGCAGGAACGCGCCCACTCAACTCGGAAAGGTCCAAAGTAAAACTGGTTTCTCCCGGGAACAGCACCGCCAGACGCGGGTGCACGGCCCCGTTGATCATGTTCTGAAAAACCACCGCGAGCTTGGTTTCCGGGGTGGCTCGAATCTTCCAGCCAGTCAAACCGCTCGCCACGGCGGTCTTCCAGAAGCCGGTCAGAACCACCACATCCTCAGGTCCCTCCAGAGGCTTGAGCCCTTCGCCGGAAAACTGGAAGTCAAACTCGGGCTTCACCTGCCCGAGCGGCTCAAAGAAAAACTCCACGTGCTTCGGCACAAATTCCGAAGCCATGCGACGGAGCTCCTCCTTACGTTCGGGGGTCATGGCTTGGTAGACTGCGTATGTAAGTGACGCAGCCATATTTGGATCCGCATCAAAGCATCTGGGGTTTACCTCCACAGAAACGGCGCAGTCCCCGCCGCTGCTGAAGGAGCCCCTGACGGGGATGTCCGGAACCGCATGCCCCTCCAACCCAGCGACTAAGCTAAAAAACAGAGTCAAAACCGCAAGAATGGGACGGGCAAAGGCGCCCGCCGGGCTGAACTGGGGGAACCGTCGGCGATGCGACGACTGGGGGTGATCAGTTTTCATGAAATGGGGGGTGATGCAAACAAACCAAATATTTGTACTTGCTTGAAGGCCACCTTAAAGAATCATGGAGCCAAGACACAGCCAATTCGGCCTGTTTCGCAGCAACCCCCAAAAAAAAAGTAAACCACATGAAAAAGTTACTCGCACTGATCACCGTGATCGCCGTCAGCTCCTCCCCCGTGTTCGCAGGATGCGGGAAAACTGTGACCAACGAAGGCACCCTCAAGTCGTTCGACGCTGCAACCAAGACCTTGGTTGTTGCCGGCAAAGACGGCAAGGAAGCCAAGATCACCCTCACTCCGACCACCAAAGGCGCCGACGCCGTCGCTGGAATGGTTGGCAAAAGCGTGAAAGTCGACCACGAGCACAACAAAGCGACCAGCGTTGCCGCTGGCAGCTAGGGTCTCTCCTAAATTAGTCTCTTCTTGGAAAAGAGGGCTCGGCGTGAGGCCGAGCCCTCTTTGTTTTCCCTACTACATCGAAGCGCTCGAAGGTCGGCTCAAGACGCCTTTTACTTTTCAACCCGCTCCTTTCGCATATTCTTTACGGTTTTCCGATGAACGATCCATTGCCCACTTCAGAGCTGTTCAAGCAGTTCGTCGTGCCCACCTACGGACGCTTCAACCTGCAGTTTGCGCGTGGTGAAGGCGTTTGGCTTTGGGATGAAAGCGGCAAACGCTATCTGGACTTCGGAGCGGGTATCGCCGTGACATCGCTCGGCCACTGCCACCCAAGGGTGAACGCCCGAATGGCCAGACAGCTCGGAAGCCTCGTCCACACTTCAAACCTCTATTACACCCGGCCGCAGGGCGAGCTTGCAAAGCGGTTGGTGGAAATCGTCGGACATCCCGGGAAAATCTTCTTCTGCAATTCCGGCGCCGAAGCAAATGAAGCGCTGTATAAACTCGCGCGCAAGTTTGGGAACGAGTCGCTCGGCTTCTCTGACATCTCCACGCCCGAAGTGAATGCGACCGGCCCTCTGGCGCCCAGAAGAACCATTGTCACTATGCACGGTTCTTTCCATGGAAGAACCCTTGCGGGCATCGCAGCCACAGGCCAGGACAAAGTGAAAAAGGGGTTCGAGCCGCTCACCGAAGGATTCCGCTACAGCACATTCAACGACACCACCGAGCTGCAGACCGTCACTTCCGACCCATCCACGGTCGCGATTCTCGTGGAACCAGTGCAGGGCGAGCGCGGGATTTATGCAGCAACCCCCGAGTTCCTTCAGACAGCCCGTGCGATTTGCAACGATCGCTCCATGCTCTTGATGCTCGACGAAGTCCAATGCGGGCTCGGCCGCACAGGAGATTGGAACGGGTGGGACACCGTCGCTCCGGGCGTGGTGCCTGACGCCGTTTCGTGGGCGAAAGGCATTGCAGGGGGCTTCCCTCTTGGCGCCATCTGGATCAGCAACAGGCCGATCAAACTTCGCGACGGCGACACCATCCCCCTCTGCGACCTGCTCGGACCCGGGTCACACGGAACCACATTCGGCGGAACACCGCTCATTTGCGAAGGCGCATTGGAAGTGCTGTCTGTGATCGAGGAGGAACATCTGCTCGAGAATGCAAAGAAACTTGGCAAACATGCGGTAGAAAGCATCCGGTCTCTTAACTCGCCCTGGATCCAGTCCGTCCGCGGCGTGGGCCTGATGATCGGCATCGAATTGGTGGAAAATTTCTCAAAGCAACACCCCGCTTGCGAGCCGAAGTCCCCTTCGATTTTCATCGTCGAAAAACTGCACGAAGCGGGGCTCATGACCGTCCCCTCCGGAACACACACAATCCGCTGGCTTCCGGCGCTCAACGTGGACAAAGCGGCGATTGACGAGGCCACGTCCATCCTCTCGGGCGTCCTGGCTTCTCTCCAGAAACCATAGCCCGGACCGCTCTCGCGGATCAGCCTGCTTCGACGCGGGCCCCCCTCCCTTTTTCACAAGGATCTCTTTCAATGAAACATTTGCTCTCAATCGAATCGCTCAATCGCGACGAGATTTACAACATTCTGGACCTCGGCGATTCGATGAAGGCCTCGCGCGGCGGGGAAACGCCTCAACCTCTGGCAGGCCAGTGCTGGGCCCTTATCTTCAGCAAGTCGTCAACCCGCACCCGCGTCTCCTTCGAAGTCGGTATCCGCGAACTGGGGGGCAAAGTCATGTTTCTCTCCGCAACAGATATTCAGTTGGGCCGTGGCGAGCCCATCGAAGACACTGCGCGCGTCATGGGACGCATGCTGCACGGCGCAGTGATCCGCACCTACCAACAAAGCGATGTTGATCTCTTCGCGAAGCATTCGGGCATTCCCACAATCAACGCCCTCACCGACGACGAGCATCCGTGCCAGATCCTCGCCGACCTCATGACCATCCGCGAGAAACTCGGCAGCATCGAAGGCCGCTCGATCTGTTTCGTGGGAGATGGCGCATGCAACGTGCCGGCATCTTGGATTTGGGCGGCTTCCAAGCTCGATTTCGAACTCCGCATCGCCGCCCCGAAACCCTTTCAGCCTCCTGATGAACTATTGGCAAAAGTCGGCAAAAAGGCCCGTATCCATGTCACTGAAGACCTCCAAGAGGCGGCCCGAGGAGCGGAAGTGCTCTACACCGACGTCTGGGTGAGTATGGGCAAGGAGGAGGAAACCGCTTTCCGCTTAGCGGAACTTGCAAAATACCAGATCAACGACGCCTTGGTTTCGCTCGCCGCGCCGCAAGCCCTCGTAATGCACTGCCTGCCGGCTTATCGGGGCAAGGAAATCACGGCCGAAACCTTCGAAGCCCACGCCCAAACCCTCTTCGACCAAGCTGAGAACCGACTTCACGCCCAGAAGGCCATCCTACAACTTTTAGCAAAAAAACCCTGAATTGAGATTGGCGTTTCGATCCATTTTTGTCCACTTTCTGCGCTCTTTTAGCCAACCATTCAAAATAGGCCGTCGCCCT
>JBILKY010000048.1:0-16502 GCA_044376395.1 Chthoniobacteraceae bacterium
GGGGGCGTGGCGGTCGACCGGCCGGTGAAATTCGGAGAGGTGTTTGCAACGCTTTACAACCACCTTGGGATTGATGCGTCCAAGGTCACCCTGAACGACCTTGCGGGCCGTCCACAGTTCCTTGTGGAACCGGGCTGCGCGCCTTTGAAAGAAATCGTCTGAGTTATGCTCACAATCACCGGCAGGCGCGGACGCGCTTTTTGCGACGGGGTATCCCGTCGGGATTTTCTGAAGATCGGCGGCCTCGCCATGGGCGGGCTCTCCATGCCGGAGATTCTCAAGGCGGAGGCGATTTCACGCGTGGGGAAGTCCGCGAAATCGATCATCATGATTTACATGGCTGGCGCGCCGCCGCATCAGGATCTGTTCGATCTGAAGATGGACGCGCCCCTCGAGTATCGTGGGCCGTACAAGCCGATTTCGACAAACGTGCCCGGGATCCAGATCTCGGAGCACATGCCGTATTCGGCAAAAATCATGGACAAGCTGGTGCCGATCCGCTCGATGGTCGGTTCGGTAACGGGCGACCATGACTCGCATATTTGCTACACGGGAAGAAGCGCCAAGGGCGTGATCGCGCCTCCGGGAGGATGGCCTTCGCTCGGTTCGGTGATGAGCAGGCTGCAGCCGGCTCAGGGCGCGAGTTTGCCGCCGTTTGTGGGGCTGGCGCCGAAGGCGGGGCATCCGCCGTACGGTTCACCCGGGCACCCCGGATTTCTCGGCCCAGCATGCTCGGCGTTTCGTCCGAATGGCGAGGGGATCGCTGACTTGTCTTTAAACGGCGTTTCCAGCGACCGGCTTGCGGATCGCCGCGCGCTGCTCGCCGCATTCGACAGCATGCGACGGGATGTGGATCGCAGCGGATTAATGGAGGGGCTTGATGTTTTCAACCAGCAGGCATTTGACGTGCTTTCCTCAAGCCGGCTCTTGGAGGCGTTGGATCTCTCGAAGGAGAGCGAGAAAACGCGCGAGCGTTATGGCAAGGGCGACACGCGGAATTATGGCGACGGCGCTCCGCGCAACAATGAACATTTCCTCGTGGCGCGCCGGTTGGTGGAAGCCGGGGTGCGTTGCGTGACGATGAATTACGGGCGTTGGGATTTCCACGACAAGAACCACTCTGAACTGCTCACGCACTTGCCTTGGTTCGACCAGGGGCTTTCGGCGTTGGTGGAGGATTTGCATGAACGCGGCATGGACAAGGACGTGGCTGTGGTGGCGTGGGGGGAATTCGGGCGCACCCCGCAGATCAACGCTACGGGCGGCCGCGACCACTGGCCGAGGGTGGGTTGCGCGGTGCTGGCCGGCGGCGGACTCAAGCGCGGCCAGGTGATCGGTGCAACCGACAGACTCGGCGGCGAACCCACCGAAAGGCCCGTGCATTTCGGTGAAGTGTTCGCGACGCTTTACCACTGGCTGGGCATCGACTTGGTGAACACCACTCTGCCCGATCTCTCCGGACGCCCTCAGTACTTGGTCGACGGCTGGCAGCCGATGAAGGAGCTGATTTAACCAAACAACAATGAGCAATCTTCAAACGTGCAGGCGCGGTATTCTTATCGGAGCTTCAGCGCTCGTCCTCTGGAGCGCGGGCGCGGGCTTTGCGAGTGGTGCTGCGACGCAGGCTCCGGTTTCGCTTGAGTTTGAGTTCTCAAAAAACACGGCGCTCCGTGACGGCCAGTTGCTGTTGAAAGGCGCGGATGCGACGCGACAGATCAACCTCGCGCTCAAGACCGCTTCGGGCGCCGCGTTGGATGCGACGAGGGCGGTGCGTTTCACGGCCGAACCTGCCGGGGTCGTGGAAGTGGATTCCGGCGGCCGCCTTTCCGTGCGCGGCAATGGCGCTGCAATCTTGAAAGCGCGTCATGAATCGTCCGGTCTCCAAGCTGAGCTGAAGATTTTGGTGGAGGATGCGCAGACGGTGGCGCCGATTAATTTTGGAAACAAGATCGTGCCGATTTTCACGAAAGCCTCGTGCAATTCCGGAGGATGCCACGGCAAAGCCGGCGGGCAAAACGGATTCAGGCTTTCGCTGCTCGGGTTCGAACCGGATGAGGATTACGAGCATCTGGTGAAGGAAGCGCGCGGCAGGCGGCTCTTTCCCGCTGCTCCGGAGAACAGCCTCCTGCTTGTGAAAGGCATCGGGTTGTCGCCGCATGGCGGCGGCAAGCGTTTGGATCCGGCATCGGACGACTACCGGCTTTTGCTGCGTTGGATCCAGCAGGGCATGCCATACGGGTCGCCGAGTGATCCAAAGCTCGAGTCGATCGCGGTTTTTCCGGAGGCGCGCGTGATGGGTATGAAGCAGTCGCAGCAACTGTCGGTGCTCGCGCGTTTCACCGACGGCAGCGTCGAAGACGTCACACGCAGCGCGTTGTACGAGCCGAATGAAAAGTCGATGGCGGCCGTCGACGAGGAGGGCAATGTGGTGCTCGCGGATCAACCCGGGGACGTCGCAGTGATGGTGCGCTTTCACGGGAAAGCGACCGTGTTTCGTGCAACGGTTCCGCTGGGGGCGCCGGTTGAAAACCTGCCAACACCCAAAAATGAAATCGACCGCGCGGTGTTCGCGAAGCTCGTATCGATGGGCATGCCGCCCTCGCAGAAATGCGATGACGCGACTTTCATCCGGCGGGTAAGCATTGATATCGCAGGAAAACTCCCCAGCCAGCCCGAGGTGACGGCGTTCGCGGCGGACAGTGCGCCGAACAAGCGCGAGGCTCTGGTGGACCGCTTGCTTGAGAGTGACGAACACGCCGAGCTTTTTGCGGGCAAGTGGAGTGCGCTGCTGCGGAACAAGCGCACAAAAGCGCAGGATGCACCGATGAACTTCGCGTTCTATCGCTGGCTGGTGGACTCGTTCAAAGCCAACAAGCCTTACGACGCCCTTGTGACTGAGGTGCTGGCGGCGAGTGGTTCGGTGCAGGAAAATCCGCCCGTTGCGTGGTACAAGCAGGTCAAGGACTCCCAGCAGCAACTCGAGGACGTGGCGCAACTGTTCCTTGGCACGCGTCTGCAGTGCGCGCAGTGTCATCACCATCCCTTCGAGAAATGGAGCCAGGCGGATTACTACCAGTTTTCCGCGTTCTTCTCGCAGGTTGGCAAGAAGGGGGCGGACCTGCTCATGCACCGACGCGGAGTGGCGACGGCCGTGAACAAAAAGACCAAGCAGCCCGTGAAACCCGCAGCACTGGGCTCGGGCGAGATGACCATCGCTCCCGAGGTGGATCCGCGTCTCGCTCTGGCCGACTGGATGCGCTCCTCCGACAATCCGTTTTTCGCAAAAGCACTCGCGAACCGTTATTGGAAACATTTCTTTAATCGCGGAATCGTCGAGCCAGAGGACGACATGCGCGACACCAATCCACCTTCCAACCCCGAGCTCCTCGACGTCCTCGCGAAGCTCCTTGTTTCCTCTGGATTCGACCAGCGCGCGCTGATCCGGCAGATCGTTACTTCGGAGACTTACCAGTTCAGCGCGGTTCCCAATGCGCACAACGCGTCGGATCGCCAGAGCTTTTCCCGCTACTATCCGAAGCGTCTTCCTGCGGAGGTTCTCTTTGATGCAATCGGACAGGTCTCGAAGGTTGCGGGAAATTTCCAGGGTCTTCCTGCAGGTACGCGCGCGATCGCGCTTCCCGATAACAGCTTCAATGCGGGTAGCTATTTCCTCACGGTTTTTGGACGGCCCGAGTCCTCGAGTGCGTGTGAGTGCGAGCGAACACAGGATGCGAGCCTTGCGCAGGCCCTGCACTTGATCAACGCGAAGGATATCCAGGAGCGGATCAGTTCCGACGCTGGTGCCGCGGCATGTTACGCGAAGAACGCGGCTGGCGACGAACAGTCGCTCAACGAGATGTATCTTGCCGCGTTTGGGCGTCCGCCGGCGCGTGGCGAAATGGATCTCGCGCTCGCGCACCTTAGCAAACCGAGGCTGGCTGCGGATGGCGCGCCTCTCGATCCCGTGAAGAGCAAACAGCAGGGATATGAAGACCTGATCTGGACGCTGCTCAACTCGAAGGAATTTCTCTTCAACCACTAAACATGTCACTCGGAATGTTCCGTTCTTTGGAGTGGCTTGCGGGTGCTGTCCGCAACACGTCGGGAAGGTTTGTGCGGGCTTCGATGGTGGCGTGCGCAGGGTTCGCTTTTTACGCCCAAGCGGCGGATCTTCCGCTTACGCGTCTCGAGTCGGTTTCGCCTGCGGGAGCGGCTTCCGGCGCAGAGGCTGACATGACTGTGGCGGGGACGGACCTCGAGGGGTTGGACACCCTCTGGTTTTCGCACCCGGGAATTTCCGCGGCTTTTGTGAAGGAAAAGAATTTCAAGGTGAAGGTTAGCGCTGACGTGCCCGAAGGCGTTTACGATGTGCGCGCGGTAGGGAACAACGGGGCGTCAAATCCGCGAGCCTTCGTTGTGGATCGGACAGCGACCGTGTTGAAAACCGGGGAATGCTCGCTTGCGAAGCCGATGGATCTTTCAGCGCCCGCGGCGGTGTTCGGCAGCGTCGCAGCGACCGGACGCGATCATTACCGCGTGAACGTGAAACGCGGCGAGAGGCTCACGATCCGCTGCATGGCGCGTGAGATTGACTCCAAGTTGAGTCCTGTGGTGACGGTGCTTGGACAGGACGGGCGCAAGGTTGCAGCGAGCGACAAGCGTGGCTACGTGGATTTCCGCGCACCGGTCGACGGCGCGTTTGTGGTGCAGGTGCATGATTTGACCTTCGCGGGCGGGGCGGATTATTTCTACCGTTTAAGCATTGATCGGTCGCCGATTTTAGAGGCGGTGATGCCCTTTGCTGTTGAGCCTGGAAAAAAGAATGCGGTGCGGTTGCTTGGCCGCGGTCTGCCCGGTTCGAATCCCACGAGCATCAAGGGTTGGGACGGCACTGTGCTCGAGGTGTTGGAGACCGAGGTGGCTGTGCCTTCGCTCTCAGCGTTGAGCGCGCGTGCTGATGGATGCACGGTGGTTGGTGCTTCGGGTGTGCCGAGTTTTTCGTACAGGTTCCGCTGCGAGTTCGGGGTGTCGAACGCGATCGAACTTCCGGTGCTATCGGGAAGCTCCATCGTGGGGACTGACGCGATCTCCGCCTCCTTGTCTGGATCAGGCGCCGCGTCGGGTGCGCTGCGTCTTCCCCCAGTGCCTTCGGTGGCATCCGGTTTTTTTACCAGCGGCTTTGGAGGGTCGCGCGTGGAATTCGATGCGAAGAAGGGTCAGGTGTTGGTGGCGGAGGTTTTTTCGCAACGTCTGATGGACGGGCACACAAACCCGTTTTTGCGTTTGGAGAAATCGGGCGCACATCTCGCGGAGGCCTATGGGTTGGAGGTGAACGCCGGGAGTGTGCGCCTCAGCACGCTGCACAATGATCCGATGCTGAAATTTGAGGTAAAGGAGGATGGGGTGCATACGTTGTTTGTGTCGGATCTCTCCAACGCGGTGAGGTCCGGACGCGGTGAGCCATTCGCGTTGCAGGTGCGTTCGGAGGAACCGGATTTCAGGCTGGTGGCCGCAACGGAGCCGCCTCCCGAGACGGCGGCTGACCGCGCGGTGGCGCCCCGTGGCGCTGTGTTGCGGGCGGGGGGCACTGCGGCGTTGCGCGTGGTGGCGCTTAGAGTTGGCGGGTTCAACGAGGCGATCCGTCTCTCAGCGCAGGATCTGCCTCCGGGTGTGTCGTGCGAGCCGACGTGGATTGTGGCGGGCAAAACGGAGGGTGTGCTCATCCTTCGTGCCGATGCTGGGATCGGGAAGGCGGTGTCCTTGGTGCGGGTGCAGGGCACAAGTCAGAGCGGGGCGCTTGCGCGCTTTGCGCGGGGTGCTTCGGTGCGGTGGCCCATTGCGGATTACAACAACGACACGCCGTCCGTGCGTTTGAGCCGCGGTGACGGAGTCGTCGTGGCAACGTCCGCGTCTGCTGCTCCGCTTGCGTTGCTTCCCCAAAGCGGCGCGGTGCTTGAGGCGACCGCGGGAGGAAAAATTGAAGTGCCGTTGAAGGTCTCCCGTTCAGCTGATTTCAAAGACGTGCTCAAAATCAAGTCCGCCGGTGCCGCTGGGCTTGATGCGTTGAAAGAGATCGATGCCGATGCAAAGTCGGAGATTGTTAAAATCCCGCTGGATCTCGCCGCAATCAAGCTGCCGGAGGGGCTTCACAGCGTTTATTTCACAACTCAGGCGAAGGCCAAAGTCTCTGGACGCGATGTGGTGACCACCGTGTATTCACCGGTCGTGCAGATTCAGGTGTCTACTGCGGCGAAGCCACCCGCAGAGAAGCCACCCGCAGAGCCCGCGCCAGCCAAGTGACCGACATTCCGCCCCGATGACTACAACTTCCTGGTACCACGGATCCGCTTGCCTCGCGTTTTTTTTCGTGTGCGCTCCGCTTTCTGCGGTGATTCCGGTGCGGGAGCCGGAGGCTTCGAAGGTGGTGGATTTTTCGACGGATGTTTTTCCGTTCCTGAGCGACAACTGTGTTTCGTGTCATTCAAAGACCACGCGCAAGGGTGGGCTCAATCTCGAGTCGCCGGCGGATATCCTTAAAGGGGGGGATTCCGGTGCCGCGGCTGCGCCCGGGCAGGGCGCGGAAAGTTTGCTGGTTAAGGCTGCCATCCACGAGGATGCCGAATCCGCGATGCCGCCACGGGACAATAAGGTCAAAGCCAGGAATCTTTCGCCTGAGCAGATCGGTCTGCTTAAGCGCTGGATTGACCAGGGCGCAAAGGCGGGGAGCAGTCAGTCTAGGGAACTCAAGTGGCAGCAACTGCCGCCGCATCTGCGGTCAATTTACGCGGTTTCAGCCTCGGCGGACGGCCGCTTCGCCGCATGTTCACGCGGGAATCAGATCTACATCTATGAAGTGTCCACGGGGCGCGAGGTGTTTCATGCGACCGCCCACAGCGACGAGGTGCAGTCGCTGTGCTTTTCACCGGACGCGCGGCTCCTTTTTTCGGGAGGATTCCGCGAGCTGAAGGTTTGGAAGCGCACGGGTGAGGTGGTTTCCAAGGCGTTGAATTTCGGCGCGGGAATCTCAGCGGTATCGGAAGATGGTCGTCTTGTGGCCGCTGCGTCTGGAAACGCGGTGTCAGTTCGCGAGGTGGATCAGTTGGAAAAAGTGGCGCATGCGTTTGAAACCTCGGCACCGGTTGCGTTACTGGAGTGGTCGCCTGATGCCGGTGCGGTTGCGATCCTGAACGAAGGCGGCTCCGTGCAAGTGTGGAGCCGCGGCGATGGACGTTTGGTTTCGATGGAAAATTCCGGGAACCCAAAGTCGATTTTGTGGAGGCGCGATGGAAAAGCGTTGTTCGTGTGTGCGGGGGACGCGGTGCTTAGAGAATGGGAGTTTGGATCAGGCCAATCTGTGCGTGAGCGCGGCGGTCATTCTTCGCAGGTCGTTGCCGTCGCTGCTGCGGGATCGGTTACCGTGGTTGGATGCGCGGATGCCACCGTGGCGTTGTGGGACGCCGGTGCGACAGCGCCCATGAAACACTTCAAGACGCCGGCAAAGGTGGTCGCGCTCGCCGTGGCGGTGGAAGGCAAGAAAATCGCAGTGGCGGGGGATGACGCAGTGCTGCGCGTTTTTGATTTCGAGGGGAAAATGTTGTTCGAAGTGAAAGGCGATCCCGCTGCTCAAGCGACTGCGGAAGAGGGACTGCGCCGCGCCCAGATTGAGGAGGCGAATCTTGCGTTTCGAAAGGAAACTCTTGCGGAGGCGGAGAAGGCTGCGAGCACCGCAAAGGATCGTGCGAAGAAGTCGGCCGATGCCTTGAAAACCAAATCCGACGATGTGGTTGCGAAGGAGAAGGCGGTTGCCGCGTTTCCTGCGCAGGTTGATGCTGCGCGGAAGACTTTCAGTGACGCTGAGAGCGCATTGAAAGCGGGAGCAGAATCGGTAGCGAAACTCGAGACGGACAGCGGCGAGGCCAAGTCTGCCCTTGAAAAGCTCAATGCGGATCCCGCGGCGGCAAACGAGGCGAAGGCTGAGGCGAATCAAAAATTGGCAGAGATGACCAAGGCGCTTGAAGCGGCGCGCACCGCGCAGAAGGCGCGCGAGGCCGCGCTTAAAGCGGGCCAGGACGCTCTCGATTCCATTCTCAAAAAAGAAACCGCTGCACGCGACGAGGCGCAGAAAGCGCAGGTTGCGAAAAAAGTCGCGGAGACGGAATCCCAGTTGTCTGCGGCGGAGGAGAAGTCGTCCGCGGAATCAGTTGTGCAAGCCAAGGCGGCGTTCGCGACGCAGGAGGTTGCGCGGAAGAAGGCTGGGGATGATTCCGCCGCGTTGACCAAGGCAGCTGAGGGCAATCCTCCAATTTCTTGCATGAGTGTCGAAGAATCGGCCGGTGTGATTTTGATCGGACACGCTTCTGGATTGGTGCAGGTGCGATCGCTCTCGGGCGGCGGAGTGGTCACGCATTTTCGCGACCTCGTGGACGCCGCGGTGCCGCGTCCAGTCTGCGCGGTTCGGTGGCGTGAGGTCTCGGTGTTTGCCTCAGCGGAAGGCGGGCGCGCAGTCCGGTTTGACGCGTCGCAGAAATGGTCTCTTGCGAAAACAATCGGTGACGGCAAGAATACGGCGCCGTTCCGCGACCGGGTGCTTTCACTTGCGTTTAGCCCCGATGGAAAGCGTGTCGCCGTCGGTGGTGGTGACCCTTCGAGAGAGGGGGACGTGCTGGTGTGGAATGTCGATGCGCTGGATGAGGCGCCCAAAAAGTTTTCGGGAATCCACTCGGATACGGTTCTTGGTCTGGCGTTTTCGCCCGATGGAAAGTCGCTCGTCTCCGGAGGCGCTGACAAGGTTGCGCGGGTGCTGGATCTCCAAGAGATGCGCGTGGTGCGCGCGCTGGAGGGACACACGCACCATGTGTTGGGCGTGTCCTGGAGTCCGGATGGGAGGAGCATTCTGACGGCGGGCGCGGACAACACGATCAAGATCTGGGATGCCTCCAATGGGACGCGCAAAAAGAGCGTCGACGGTGCTGACAAGGAAGTGACTGCGGTTCAGTTTCTCGGTGCCGGATCGCAGTTCATCGCTTCCTCGGGCGATGGGAAGGTGCGCGTGATCGCGTTGAATGGGACGGTGGCGAAGACCATCACCGAAACCGCATTCGTGAACGCCATCAACGCGACCTTGCATGGCAAGATGGTTTTTGGAGGGGGCGACGACGGAATTTTAAGGCTGTGGAATCCGAACGACGGAACGAAGATCGGGGAGTTCAAGTGACCCGCGCCGGTTGCCTCTGCTGCGGGGCGGCACGTTAGGGTTCGATCGATTCTGCTAGCGCCCGCAGCGCGCACGCATACACAGTTCTGCGGGGAACGCGCAGTCTGCGGACTGACTCCAGCGGCGAAGATTTTTCGAGTAGATCGAGGGTTCGTTCTCCGATAAGGCGCGGCAAGCTCACGCTGAAGCGCAGGCGTCTGCCGCGGATTCCCTGCACGTACTGCGCTCCGTGTGCGAGCCATGCGCGGGCTTGTTCAATCCAGGTATTGATGAGTCTGCGGGCTTTGCGAGGTTCGCTCAGTAGTTGCGCTGGGGTGAGGCCATGCGCGACGAGGGCTTCCATCGGAAGATAGCAGCGGCCGGATCGCAGGTCCTCAGGCAGATCGCGCAGAATGTTGACCAGTTGCAACCCCTGGCCAAAAAGGCGTCCGCGTTCCATGAGCAGTTCCGTTGGGACGCGTGCGTAACCGGGGATTTGCGTTTCGCAGACCCGCGTCCAGAATTCGCCCACGCAACCCGCAACGGCGTAAGTGTAGTCGGTGAGGTCTTGCGTGGATTGCAGTGCCTGTGGCGCCGCTGGTGACGCGTAACCGAAACGGACGATGTCCTGATGCTGCGCGTCGATGATGGTTCGGAGGACGTCAGCGATATGCGAGCGAAGGCTCGTCGAGAGCGTGCTGAAAACCTCGAGAAGCGCTGGTGTCTCACGGAGCAACCGCAGCTCGGCAGGGTTTGCAGCAGCGATGTGTTGCAGCATCGGCGCGGCGAGCTTTGCGACTTCCCTGGTCGGCTGCGATTCACCGCTGCCCTCGGGGGTGGTGTCGTTGATGGAGAGGATGAGATTCTTGAGTGACTCCAGCGCGCGTGCGCGCTCGCTGAGGGGAGAATTGGACGAGTCCGCGATTGTGTCGGTCGCCCGCGCGAGCAGATAGGCGAGGCCGAGCGGGGCGTTTACCCGATCCGGCAAAAATTGCAGGGAGAGATAAAATGAGCGTGCAGTCGACTTGAGAATCGCCCGGGCATTTTTTTCCCATCCGGACCCTGATGGGCAAGAGGCGTTTTCGAAGCTGGAGCGCGGGTTTTTCCGCGCGCCGGTGAGCCCTTCAGTCGAGGGGCTCACCTTTGTTCGTCACCGAAGGCTTCCTTCTCGAGAGCCTTTTGGAGTTTGTCGTCCACCTTTCCAGTGACGCTCAAGCCGTGATCGATTTGGAAGGTGCGGATGGCGGTTTGCGTGGCGGGCCCCATGAGCCCGTCAACAGACCCAGTGTAGTAGCCGAGCTTTCTGAGGGCGGCCTGGATTTGCACCGTTTGCTCGTAAACTTTCGGTGACTGGCTGCTGGACGAAGTTTGGGTTCGGTTCCGGCTCTGGCTCGTGACTGGGCGGGCGCTGGGGACGCTGAACCCGTCGTATACCCGGCCGGGAACCGAGGAGTAAGGGGGGTAGGTCTGATAATGGGGCGCCGGCGGGAGCGGCGCCGTGCTGACGACGGTCGCGGGAGCCACGGGATAGGCTCCGTAATAGTAGGTGCTTACCGATCTCGAGTAGTTCGGCCAATAGTAGGGATTGCAGGTCGAGTAAGGGGTGTAGGTGCGGTAGACCGGTGCACAGTAGGGCTGGTAGCCGTACCCTGGACGGATGCCGGTCCGGCACGGTCCGACGCCGCTGCCCACGGAGATGGATACGGCACCGCCGCCGAAGGGGCGTGCCTCGAGAGCCGCCGTGGCACACATGATCGCAGCGGTGAACAACAGGGAGGCGCTGACGGACCGCGCAGGTGACCGCACGGGAGAAGGGAGTTTCATCTTAGTGAGGCCCAAGTAGTGGAGATTGCGCGGCCGCCACTGCTTTGCCGGCGACGCGCCGTTGACGTCAGTGGAGCGAGAACCTTACGGAACACATTTAGAGTCTCGTCAAAATTGAGAGGTTTGTCAACTTTGTGCGTCTGACGTTGCGGGCCTCCTGTGGCACGCGCCTTGCTACGGTAAATCCGCAATGAACGTAGCGGCTTACAAAGGAGCTTCCGCTCTTGCAGCATATGAGCAATGGCAGCAAAGCATTAGTCAGAATTTAGCCTACACCGGGGTCATCGGATACCGCCGAGATCAGGCCACATTTTCCGGGCTAATGGCGGAAGTTGCGAATCTGCATGACGGGAAGGCAGTAACGCAGAGCGTGAAGGGGGTGATGCCGCAGTACAGCGCGATTTTGGATGTGACACCCTCTCCATTGCATCACACAGGAGTCCAGACAGATTTTGCAGTGGATGGCCCCGGCTTCTTCAGAGTCACGAAGCCCGATGGTACGAAGGGATATTCTCGTTCGGGAGATTTTCGGCTGAACCAAGACAGGGTTCTCGTGACACAGAAAGGGTATGTGGTGGATGGGGAGAATGGGCCCGTGCAATTCCAGCAGCAGGGAGGGGAAATATTCATCAACTCAACCGGCATGATTGTTCAGGGGACGCAGCAAATTGGTAGAATTGGGGTCTTTAGGTTTGATGATCCGTCAAAGCTGCGTCGTGCCGGGGATTCGATGCTGGAACCCGCGGTTGGTCAGAATGCGATCCCGGTAGAGGCTGCCAGCTTAGTCCATATGGCACTGGAAGAGAGCAATGTCCGTCCAATGAAGGAAGCTATCGACATGGTGATGGTTTCGCGTTTTTACGAGGCCTCCAGGAAGGTCATTGACGTGAGTGACGAGAATGCAGGAAAGGCCGTTCAGTACCTTGGCGGCTCTGCTTAGCATGTTTCTTCCAAAGTCTCATTGAAAGTTAAGTGTTAAATCTTGTTGAAGTTTTTCAAATTAATAATTTAATTATATGATACAATCATTGTATGCCGGTGCAAGCGGTATGGATGCCCAGCAACTGGCCTTGAACACGATCGCGAATAATCTGGCGAATGCCAACACGATGGGATTCAAGCGTCAGAGAATTGAATTTCAGGATTTGTTGTACCAAAAGCCGCGCACCGCAGGGGCTGATGTCGGGAACGGGAATCTCCTCCCGACCGGTACGGAGATCGGTAATGGCGTTCGAGTGGTGGCAACTGCGAAATTATTTACCCAGGGACAACTGAAGCAAACTGGCAATCCATATGATTTGGCGATCGAAGGCGATGGCTTTTTTCAGGTGCTCCGTCCAGATGGTTCATTCGCCTATACTCGCGATGGGCAGTTAAAAATGGATTCAAACGGGCGAGTCGTTACGAGTGACGGCATGCCAATTCAGGGGTTTACTCCCGTGCCTCTAGGTGCGACCCAAATTGACATCAGTCCAGAGGGTAATGGGGTGTATTCAGGTCCAGGGCTTGCGCCGGTTCAGTTCCAAGTTCAGCTCACGAGGTTTGCGAATCCAAGCGGTTTGAGGAGCCTTGGTGGAAATTTGCTTGAGGAGACGACCTCGAGTGGTCCGGCGCAGCAGTCCAATGCTGGGATTCAGGGGATGGGAAGGATTCAGCAGAGGAGTCTGGAATCTTCGAATGTAAGTGTGGTCGAGGAAATGGTGAACATGATTCAGGCCCAGCGCACCTACGAGTTGAACTCCAAAGCAATCACCACCTCGGATGACATGCTCTCTCAATTGAGCGGTCTTAAGCGATGATTAGTTCCCGCTGGCTGAATTCATTGGTGTACCTTTCCTTTTTTGGGGCGGGGAACTTTTGTTTTGCCGATTTAAATGATCTCTTGAAGCCGGTTCCCGGCGCAGTCGGTCTTAGGGACTCTGTTTCAAGAACTTCAAAGCTGGATTCAGCGATTCAGCAAACTGGACAGAATTCCTCGCCTTTACCGGTTGAGCAGAAATTGCTCACGGAGGCGGAGTTGATCGTTGCAATTGAAAAGGATTTTCCCCGGCGCTTTCCTATTAAGGGGGAATTAAAGGTCAGTCTCTCGCGGCCTTGGGTCCCGGTGAAGCTACCTGGCGCAGATTTTTTTGCTGAATGCATTCAGATTGCGGGCAACGGACTGTCAAGCAACATGGGTTTCACACTCCGGGTCGTGAGCGACGGGAAAATTGTCGGGGAATGGCCGATTCAGGTGCGGGTCGAATTATGGCAGGACGTGTGGGTCTCGACGCAGCGCATTGATCGTGGAATGGTTCTGGACTCCGGCTTGCTGACGCAGAAACGTCTTGATGTGTTGCGCGAGTTTGTCATGCCGCTCACTGTGGATCAGGATTTACAGGGGTTTGAGGTCAACCAGACGGTTCAATCCGGACGGCCGATCACACGCCGGGAAATCGTCGAGAAGACTGTGGTGAAGAAGGGGCAGTTGGTGGATGCCGTGGCATCCGAGGGGGGATTAAACATCCGGATGAGGGCGATCGCGGTGGAGGGTGGACCCGCAGGTGCGGTGATTCGTGTCAGAAATCTCGACAGCCAGAAAGAGTTTGTGGCTCAAGTACTCAATGAAAATCAAGTTCAAGTCAGATTTTAACGGCCCAACGCGGATGTATGTATTCCTCGTCTTAGTGTTTCTCGGGGCAGGCGATGTTTTGTTTGCCGGCTCCTTGTGGCGGGAGGCTGTGACCGAAGAAAGAGGAATGTTTGCGGACAAGAGGGCTAGACGCGTCGGCGACATCATTACAATCGTGCTCTTCAATGAGAGGGTGCAGCTAGATGTTACAAATTCTGCGACGAGGACCGACACCAACACTTCGAAACCAGGCTTGGGAACAAACCTTCTGAATCAATTTATTGCGGGTGTTACTTCACGAGACGGGAGGGCGCGTGCTGCATCTGGCAACTCCGGGGCTTACGACCCGAAATTTCCGACCAATCTCCTACCTCGGGAGGGTGGCGCTCCTCCAATCTTGGATCCGACTGCCGCTGCTTTCGGAAACCAGAACAACAATTCGGTCCGATTCAATCATAATCTGAACTCACAGATTGCGGTTCAGGTAATTGATGTCCTTCCCAACGGGAATTTGGTTGTCGAGGGGCAGCGAATGGTTTCTTTCGGCCCGGAAAAGATTGTTGCCTCCCTGCGTGGCATTCTACGGCCTTACGACGTAACGGCGCAGAACACAATTCCCTCTTCGCTGGTTGCCGATGTGAGGATTGACTATATCCCCGAAGGACAACTCTCGTTCACGGCGAAGCAAGGATGGTTGCAACGCTTCGACGAGAAAATATCCCCCTGGTAGTCAGTTAACCTGATACGGCTTGAGCTACATACTTTTATGAATCTCTTCTTCAAGCGAGTAATTTGTCTGGCGATGATGGCGGGCCATCTCGTGCCTTCGGCCCATGCGGTCCGAGTTAAGGACTTGACGCTGGTCGAGGGCGGGCGGGACAACCAACTGGTGGGGTATGGATTGGTCGTCGGTGTGGCGGGAAAGGGGGACAGTCGCAACGATCAGATTGTGAGGACAGTGGCGAATGCGCTGATGCGTTTTGGTTTGAACTTCAACACAAACGGAACTGTTTACGACTCTCGGCAGAACGCCCAGAACCCCCTCCAAAGTACTCAGATTAAAACAGAGAATATGGCTGCAGTCATGGTGACCGCAGATATTCCGGGTTTCGCACGGGCGGGTACTCGAATCGACGTTACGATCGCGTCGATGGGTGATGCGAAGACCATTCAGGGAGCCGTTCTTCTGCAAACGCCGCTTCTCGGGGCTGACGAGCAGGTTTACGCTGTGGCCCAGGGCGCTATTGCTACCGGCGGCTTCATCGGGGGTGAAGGTGGGGCAGGTGGCGCGACTATCCAGAAGAACCATCCCACAGTGGGCATGATTCCGGGTGGGGCGCTGGTCGAGAAGGAAATTCCGTCCCACTTCGTTCGTGATAACAGTGTTGAGCTCCTTCTATTGAATCCCGACTACGCGTCCGCCGCGCGGCTTGCGCAAGCGATCAACCAAGAGTTCCCGCAGAGTGCCATGGCCAAAAGCGCGGGGACTGTGAATGTCGCGGTCCCAGACGACTTTAAGGGATATGAAGTGAATTTTATCGCGAGGATGGGGGCTGTAGAGGTGGATCCAGACGTGCCTGCGAGGGTTGTAATCAACGAGCGTACCGGCACGATCATTGCGACGTCGAATGTTCGGATCTCGGCCGTGGCGATCAGTCATGGCGCGCTGACCATTTCCGTAGCCCAGCAGGGCGCTCGTCAGACAGATCAGGCAGAGTCGACGAGGCAGCAGAGTGCGCAAGCCACCGGAGCTAATGGTGATCCGGCCGCAGGTGCGAATGCGACTGACAACCAGACGGCTCAGAGAACGAGGGACGTTCGAACGAGTGCGCAGGTTACTGCCGTGGAAAAGGCTGGTGCATTGAGGGTGGTGGAGGAGCATCCGACCATCCAGCAGGTTGCGTCGGCTCTGAATGCCCTTGGGTTGACTACCCGTGACATGATGTCGATTTTCCAGACCATGAAGCGCGCCGGCGCGCTGCAGGCGGAGCTGATCCTTAACTAGACTCTGACGAGAATGAATCTTCCTCCCATCACTTCTTCCGGTGCATCACTGGCGTCGATCTCTCCCGAGGTTTCTCTAGCGGGGGGATCAACGGGACTTTCTGCCGCGTCAAATTCCCAAGAGGTGGCTCGGCAATTTGAGGCGATCTTGATGAGGCAGATGCTTTCCGAGTCGATGAAGTCGTTTGTGGAGCAAGGGCAGGCGGGACAAGTTTACGGCTATTTCATCACGGACGCCCTCGCGGAGACTTTGACAAAGGGGGGAGGACTGGGCATCCGCTCAGTCATTGAGGCGCAACTGCGGCAGGACGGCCCTGTGCGACCGGAGCCCCCTGCGCCTGCGGCGCCGCCGCAGAAGCTGCAGATGCCGCTCAAGCCCTAGTTTCCTATGGCTCTACCCTCACCGATCAGGCGGCCCGTTGGTCCTCGGTCTGTCGGGAGTTTGCAGGATCAGGTGATTGCTGGGATGCGTGCGGAAATCCAGGAGCACGGCGCGCTGCTCTCGCTCTTTGACGAGCAGCAGAAGGCGATTTTGAACAGGGACGCGCCGAGGGTGATGCTGTTGGTCGACGCCATTCAAAGGCAGGTTGATGTGTTGCAAACCGCTCGTTCGCGGCGTGAGATGCTGATGGCGCAGGCGATTTCCAAGGCGCGTATCTCTCGGGACACCCCTCTTGCGGAGGTCTTGAAACGTTTCGCGCCCGCGGTCCAGCCGCTGCTGCAGGCTCTGTTAAGCGAGCTTCTGAGGATCACCGACCAGGTCAAGCGCAAGGCGAACCAGAATCAGATGCTTCTGGCGCGCTCCATTGAGGTGATCCGTGATCTTTTGCAGGAATTCAGCCCGACGAGCGCCGCCCGCACCTACGAAAA
>JBILKY010000247.1:0-5691 GCA_044376395.1 Chthoniobacteraceae bacterium
ACCAGAAGATGGCCGAGGTCACGGCGCAGCACACCCGTTTTCCGTCGCTGGAGATGGGAGGAGGCAGCTCTCTCGCCTGGACTGCAGACGGGGTTCAACTCCCCGCGATGCGTCGCTGCGATGAGATATTCGCGTCCATGTTCGAGGAACCGAAAGGCGGCCAAACAGCCCAAAAAAGAGCGCTTTAGCGCGCCCCGCGACGATACCGCGCGCGCGAGCTGCGGAAACGGAGCGAAAAGCGATTTCTTATCACTGCGTGCTGACGAATGACGTATTCCCGCAATGAGTCGCAGAGCTTGACCCGCTCGGGGCTGCCGGGTTTCGGAGTGTACGTAGCAGCTATGGCAAACTGGCAAAACGCTGCGGAGAGAATCATGACCATCCATTTCATATCCAGACCGCGTACGCCCCGCGGACGCCATAAGCAAGCCTGCGAGCGGCACAAAAAAGTGCGTCCAAGGTAGCGCCGTGCTTGGACGACGGCAGACATCTGCCGAGTGCCAGCCATCGGCCCGCAGGTATTCTGAAAAATTGAATTGAGTTTTTAGCGCGCCCCGCGACGATACCGCGCGCGCGAGCTGCGGAAACGGAGCCAAAAGGAAAATCTTATCACTTCGCACACATCGCTCACCTGCACACTTGCCGGATATTCCACCTGCACGCGTTCGTTGATCTGATAGCCGTTGACCAGAGTGCCACCACCTAGGTCTTCCACATGCAACCCAGCCTCGCTGATCCAGACCCATGCATGGCGCTCAGTAACTCCCTCGCCATTTACGGTGAACACATCGCTGGCAGTCTCGGTGCCGACTACGAACTTTGATTCACCGGTATCAACCGTGCTGATAACGCCTGCTGGTCCGTGGAGGGTGATTGACCATGTCTGCATTGTTTGGATTTACCAAAACCGGTTGAATGATGCAGCCGCAAAATCCAGCGAATCAGTTCAAGCAGCGCTAGGGCTCGTAAAGAACCGTTGAAATCGTGTCCGAAACGTCCGAGGGGGATAAGTGCATTCGAATCCCGACCCAAAAATCTAGGTTGGAAGGAAAGAAGGAACCAGTTCCCGACTTTCGGTTCAATTTTCACACATTGATCCGCTTTTTTTATCCCTTTTTCTATCTCAAATCTGAAAACAGGTTCCTTCTCTCCTTCTCGGGCATGGTCATCACTGCCGAGTTATCCGTTGCAGCATTGGGTCAAGGTGCCTGCCTCTGATTGTATTCTTCACAGAGTAGCGCTCGATTCCACCTTTCGCACCGATTTCTGTAACCTCCAACCCGAATTCGCGAACATACTCCTCTCGATTCGCTGCTAGACGACTCAAGTAGGTGCCTGTGGCTGCGTTCCAGCCTCCCAAGAGATTAATTGCGTCTCGGCGCGCGATGAAGTTTTCGCTGGTGAGCTTATCTTTTAGCTCTCTGCTTGATCCCTCCCAAATATCTCTGTCGAGCAAGCCTGAGTTCATTGCCGCGATGATCAGTTCCGCCAACTGCGCCTCTGGAGACTGCTTTCTAAGCTGAGCTTCGATCCATGGATTGGTGTACGTCTGGACGCCAGTGCGATCACTGTGAATTTCGGATGGTATAGTCCACTTCGCTAAATCTCCTGCCATGTAAGGAATCTCTTTTGCGATCTGCTCACGAAGACGATGTCGGTTCTCCTCAGTATCGGTCGGCATCGGCATGTCTGTTTTGTTGCAGAGAATTAGGTGGATCTTGTCGCTGATGTCATCGGTGATTGGGGGCAACACAGTTAAATTCTCTGGTGTGCTGTTGCAGCAAATGATCAAGCGCCCAAAAGGTGTGATCGTAATGGGTGTTTTGTGTTTTGGGTGGAAGGCGACACCCGCTCCGAATAGCTTGCTCTTGAGTTGAGCAGCTAGTTTACGTCGCGTTCGGATGTCTGTGGAGTGCTCCTGATCGTCAATCAGCCAAATTTCACCGTTGAGGAGCTCCCCGTTAAAACCGTCTGAATCCGCTGTAAAAGCTTTAAATGCGTCGACAACTCGTCCCCCTAAAAGGGGCGCGATGATTTGAGAGACAAACAGACTCTTTCCGCTATTTTTTGGCCCAACTAGGGCCATTGCTTGGCCTGGACGCACACTTCGTTTTGAGCCGGGGGAATTGGGGTTTAGCAATCCGCGGATAGTTTCGTACGCGACTTTAAGGTGCGCCAAAACTGTCGCAAACTGATCTTCCTTTTCTTCAACGATAAACAAACGCCTCATGATATCGCGAATCGTGGGCCATCCGCTTCCAAATGTTCCCACGTTTGGTGCTATTTCGACCGGCAACTCCGGTGCCTGCATGCAATACAGCATCAATCCGTTTTCATGGTGTACCCCTTTTCGATAGCCCGGAAGCGATCCTGCGTAGTCAATAGCCTGACCGGTCTGGATTTCGTAAAGTTTTTTCTCGAGCTGTGCTTTTGACAGATCGTCAAAGGTTGACTCCTGTTTCAATGCGCGTTTAGCAGTGGCTTCGGTGGCGAATACAGCCTGACCACTGGGTTGTTCCCACAGGTAGCCTCCTCCGTGCTTCATGTAATAGATCTTCGACCATTGTTTTGCGGGCGGTTCGGATTTATTGCGATTGTCTGAGTCGTCTGCCTGTGCCTCCTTTAAGGTGGCGGGACCGTTAGCTTGGGTTGCACCGCCTCGGAAATTTACCTGATCCGTTTGCATCCCGTTGACTACTGTGGAATCTCCGAACGAGTAAGAGTTTTGGGTGATTTCCTGAAGTGCTGTGCCGGTGTTTAAATCTTGCTCCTCTTTCGGTGACGCCGTCTGATTTTCCGTTAGGAGGTTGGATGCACCAGTGTCGGGATAGTGGAGCTCCTGATGACTCTCAAACCGACATACTGCAGACTTCGATATTTGAGGCTCGTCGACACCATCAACCGAGTTGGTCAGTGGAAGAGAATCTATGTGCGTTAAAAATTCGTCGAGCGTGATCCTTCCACTTTTCAAATCAAAAGCATCGTCGCCGTTGAGTTCGGAATTTTTGGCAGGTACTTGAAAACCCCAAGCAGTCGTCCTCATAGGCGGCTTAAGGTGGACGTCGTTTTTCGGCTGCGAGTTAGGAGCACTAGTTTTCTGCGTGTTGGAGCATTCAGCTTCGATTAAGCCGTTTGCTGCAGTTTGCTTTTGATGAATGGTGGTGACTGTTGGGCCAGCGTTAGGCGTTGGATCCGGATTAATCATTCGCCACCCCCACTTCCATATTGGCTGCGAGGTAGTTTCTCACGGATTGCACGTCGTATAGACGTCGACCTCGAATTTTGCCGCGTTCGCGTAGACATACCGACCGCACACGCCCTTCACAGGAAAGGCGGTAGAGGTGTGTTCGTGATAGGTCGAAAAGCTCGCGGATTTTCTTGTAGCCGGCGAACTCGGGATCTAATCTTGTTTCAGTGGCGATCACGGGCGTCGCCGTTAACGGTCCACCCATTACTGGGGCGGCGCAGTTTGTTTTGTCTGTAGATTTCATTCACTTAAAAAAGCCGCGCTGTTGTGAGCGGCTCTAAGTGATCTACCTGAAAGTGCGAGATGCCTCGTTGGCGGCAACCCTCCCCCCGTTTGCCACCAATGTGTGACTTCAAGCCGAAAGAATCTTGAAGTCCTGTAAAATATTCTGTGCGTGCTTTTTAGCCTTAGACCACTCGGCAGCACCCGCAAACAGAGAGCGATTCTTTTTTGCAACCGCTTCCATAGCGGCGGTACTAGATCCGTAGTGTGTGAGCAAACGCAGTGCACCCAGAGCCTTGAGATGTTTCAAAAGGTTTTTCTCGACGCTTCTGCCCGGTCCAAGTCCCCTTGTGAGATGGGGTTTTCTATCCCCTCGGCTTAGGACGAGCCATTCGCGAAACGCTTCTTGGATCCGTTCATCATTGTGTGCCCAATTGATTTTGAATGAAACCGACTCCACCTCCTGAGTCTGTTCATTCGGCTCAGTTGGATGGGAGATGGGTATCTCCTCCAGAGGGGAAAGTTGACCCTTACTGTTCTTCGGGGTGGCCTTGCCTCGAATAATTTGCCTCAAAACCGGATCGAGCGATTGGAAAGTCCGAGATGGGAAATATGCTTCGCTGATATTCGCAAGGCCATCCATTTCCGTGCTCAGTGGATTGATTTCGGACCACAGATACAAGTTGAACTTTCCGTCGACTTTTAGGCTCGCTGCGTATTCGGCTGGGAGATCTGGGGCGCGATCCAAAAACTGCCGATAAAGCGAGAGTTGCAGTTCATCATATTTAATGATTGCTGCGTCATTGGCTTGAACTTCCCTCCGCAAGTTGTCCAAGGTCTGGCCTACGGATGGGTCTCGACGACATTTTTCGCGCCAAAATTCCCAGAGGTAACACGCAGGTAGATCCTCCACTGCGACCCTTTCAAAATTCCATTCCTCCTCAGGCAGCGGTGAAGGGGTACGCTGCTGTTTTGATCCGGGATTGGGTTTGCGGGCCATTGGGTGGACGTCAGCGTCACCGTACTCCAAGCCCAGCTTTAGTGGCAGCCAATCCGGACAACAATTACGTTAAGAAACAACGCTGACCTCGGGGGATGTGTTCTAGGTTTTGTTCTAGAAATTTCGGTCGCTGGCGACGCTGTTGACGTAAGTCTTTTTCAGCGAGGAAGTGGAGCGGGTAGAGGGAATCGAACCCTCCTAGCCAGCTTGGAAGGCTGATTTTTGATTATCAGCCTCAGTCACTTACAGCGGCATCCACGGAATCGTCCACGAAATCATCCACGTTTTTCTCCTTGCATCACTTAAATAAAGTGAGATCAGCAACCCTTGGGTCTCGCTGAGTGATGGTCTGAAGGGTTGCCGTTATCTCCTCCAGAGCGGCTTTTCTTGGGGTCGAATGTTTTACGTAGACCAAGTCGAGATCGACTGAGAGGCGTGGTATGTCGCGGACAAATAGGTTGATCGCGGTACCTCCCTTGAGCGCCAATAAGTCCCCCGCAAACACATCCGGGCAGGTCCTGAGCATTAACCTCACCGTATCGATCTAGGCCTTATCCATGCTTCAATGTTAGGAGGGTGCCGTCCTTCAGTCGAGTGATCCAGCGGCTTTTGCTTCCAAGCTCAATCTGGAAGGCCCCCCGGAGGTGATCGACATCAACAACACCGGTTTCCCGTGCTCAGGAAAGGAAGAGGCGTACGGTTTTTACGCTAGAGCAGGAGGCAAGCAGTTGTCCCATCAGTTCTGTGCGAAGATTGCGGAGTCCATCGAAAAGATTCCGGGCTTCCTCGAGGGCTTAGCGTGTGCCCAACTCGGACAGAAGCTCTAGGACCGCTCGTTCCGGCACCGAGACTTTCAAGTTCTCAGCGGCTCCAGCCGGAGTGGAAATGGTGTCAGCATTCAACGAGGAGGGGTTCCAATCAAAAATCCGGGAATGGACATAAAATCCGGGAATGGACATACCGAGCCGGGAAGCGCGATGTGAACCACTTGGGAAGGACGAATCTCTCCCCCCCCAGAGAATCCATGATTCACGAACTCCGAGATTATGTCATACTCCATGCAAGGCTAGGGCGCTCTGTCCTCCGACATGAAGCCCTAGTAGGCAGTAACGCTGCGGATGACGGATGCGGTAATCGAGTTCTGTGCGATTGTACAGGATGGTACCGCGATTCAGGATTACTCTAACGAAGGAAGAGCGTGAGATGCTGGAATCTCTCACTC
>JBILKY010000248.1:0-5626 GCA_044376395.1 Chthoniobacteraceae bacterium
GAGGGACGAGCGAGCGGCGAGGGCTGTTTAGCGGAGCGAGGAGGAGCAGAAAAAAACACCTCGCGAAGCGAACGAAATTTTTTTTTGATAACCCGCATGCCGTATGAGTTCACGAATTGAGGTGCCTCACCTGTACCTCAAACAAGCTCGTCGCCACTTGATCATCCTTCGCGGCCGCCTCGCGGGCGCGTCCTCCCTCCACCTCAACTTTGGTCTGACAGCCTGCGCCTCCCCCAATGGCCATCCCGACGTGACATCGTCCGGCACCAACGATAAGCGGCCGCATGGGCACTTTGGGAAACCTCCGTACCTCATTCGCGGCGCAGCGTAAGCTTCGACTTCGGCCTCCGCTGCAGTTCACGTTGGCAAATTGATCCGAACCTGCCCAACCAAAAATAAACCGATAGAATAGCCTCCCTCTCGGTCTCGTTTCAGGCAGGCGTAGCTCCAGCTTTTGCGTGAAGACAACCCGCCGAAAAGCCCCGCAGCGATTTACAAATCGCGGTTGCGTGATCGTGTTCTGTGGGAGCCGCTTTGGCTGTGGGTTAACAAATCGTCGTTGAATCCGCTACTTGTCTTGGCTCAGTGAGGGGGTTTCGATTCCTTGCGGAATTAAAAGGAAACAGAACTGGTGCATGAGCCACGCCGTTTCATAGCTCATCCTTTTGAGTTCATGACCGGCCCCCCACGAATCTGAGTAAAGACATTCCTGGGTTTTCGCGTTGTAACCGATGATCAGCCGCGCATGGCCGCCCCTTTGCGTCATTGTCGTCTGAGGCGGGCTTGCATCTTGGGGGGACGGCTGGGTGCCGCTGCTCGCCGGCTGCCCTTGTTTCTGCTCGGGTGCCAAACCCATCAAAACGCCCCAGATCATCGGATGCCCAGCGTCAACGGATCCTTGGATTGCGCGCAGGAAGCGGTTTTTCTCGAGTTTCAAGGCTTGTCTGGCCGCCAAAAGAGCGTCCGGGCGCATCGAAAAATAAAGCCCCTCCAAATCAATCGTACCCGCCAGCGGGGGGATTTGCGCCTTCTGACCGTACTTGAGAACTTTCACGTTGTATTCGCGTACAAGATTTTCGAGATCCTTGATTTCGAGGTTATCAACCATCCTCACGCGAAATTGCAGGCGTGAACCTGCGAGCTTGAGACCTTCAACGCCTCCACTCAGGCTCGCGCCCTGGCCGCGGTTGCCCGCAAGTTGAGCGATCTCGTGCTGGTCGACGCGCATGCCGTAGTAGCGCAGCACCCGCTCCGCGGATGCCGGGAAGCAGTACCCTTTCGGCCCTTGATCCACCATGGGGATGCCTTCAATGAAGGTGTCGCCCGTAGGTAGTTTTCTCACTTTTTGCTTTGGCTGAATCGGCGCGTTCTTTGAGGCGCTTGCAGTGTTGCGCTGATTGCTCTTCTCAGGCGCAAGCTCCAGCCGCACAAATTCGGGCGAGACTTGGACTCCTCGGGGAGTCATCGTCCGGCCCGCCGAAAATTCAAGCGTCCATACGGTTCCTGGAGTTTTCCAGATGAACCCCTCGGCACGCACAGCGTTCCCTCCATCCTGTGCGCGGGGTTGCGGTTTCATCTTGGTCAGTTTGTTGAGGGCTTCAACGCTTTGGGCAACGAGTTTCTCGTAGTCGCCTCGGCTCATCTCCCCCGAATCCCCGCGGGAGTAAAAAAGCATGCTCAAAGCAGTGAGTTTTTGATCTGAAAAACGCGCCAAAGCCTCAGCAACAGGCATCGAAGCAAGGCTTAATGGAACACGATTCGCACGTGCGCTTTCGCGCGTGGGCGACTCCCATGCAAAACCATAGCTTCGTGCACCCTCGGCAAACGAGTCGGGTGTGGACTGCCAAAGTGCTGGATTACTTTGCAATAATTGAATCAGGTCACGGCGTGCCGGTTGCGGTGCAGCCTCAGCGGGTTTGGTGCTCTGCTTGTTTTGTGCGCGACACGGTGAACACAAAATGCACACGAGTGAGGCAATGATCGTAGAAGCACGCGATTGGGAGATTCTGAAAAAATCGGAAAGGAAATAGGCCATATGCGGTTGCGTTGGGATGGAATGAGAAGCTGCTCAGCGTCGTCCACGTCGAGGTTGGGTGGCCCAGCTGCTCAGATCAATGCAGTATTACATTTGGCAATCGCAGAGCCTGTTGCCTCAAAAGTTTTCGCTCTTCGCTACTTTCGGTGGGTGGCAGGGATGCGGAGTTTTACTTTTGAGTCAACGGGACAGTCGTTTTGAGATATCGACCCCAAAACAACCCATGCGCGCCTGCGGATCTATGAGGAAATTTAATACAAAGGATGCGTTTAGGTCTCCAATCCGGTCCACGTACAAATTGAGGGCAGGCCAATCACGTATGCGCAATTGTAGCAGTCTTTATTGATCAGATTGGGTAGACGGTATGATCGCGCCCCACGTCCAAACCTCGCAGCACCGCGCGCGAGCGACGCAGAAAAAAAGTCGAAAAAGACAATCCCGTCAATCAACTGAAGCACGTTGAGGGGGAGGCGGTCAGAGGCTTCATGATCCGTGCCTTAAGGCTTCTGTTCCAGCCATCGCACCCGCGAATCTGAAGTTGGGCCCCGGGATCTGCGTCTGAGTGAGAGAGCCTTTGCCTTGCGCGACCAAACTCTACTGTTGCCCAGGTAAAGGCATGGGCTGTCCCCCTCCAAGACATTGGCTGAACCGCCTGCGAAGTCCGTTGAAACCAGCAAGTCTCCTGCGCGGGCAGTTCTCCAATCAACCAATAGCAGAGCCAGACTCAGCGATGTAGCCGAGAGCTAGTGGAATTTCACGATTTCGAATCTCGGTGGTCTCTCCGCAAAAGCGCAACCTGCAAATTCGACGCTATTCAACGGGGATGCTGCGTCACCTTGCCGCAGTGCCGCCCGCCGCGTAGCGTGCGTCCAATCAAATGCCGGAACGCCCAGTCAGTCTTCGTCCCTACCAGCGCGATGCCGTCGCTGCAGTGCTCGCAGCGCGCCGCAGCGGTGTCCGGCGCATGGTGGTCAGTCTGCCAACGGGCGCAGGAAAGACCGTGATCTTTTCGGAACTTGCGAAGATGGCTCGCCGGCAAGTGCTGGTGCTGGCGCATCGGGAGGAACTGCTGGGCCAAGCCCGGGCCAAGCTGGACGCGGCCCTCGACGGACGGCATGTGGTTTCCATCGAGAGGGGCGCGCAGACTGCCTCGGCCGATGCCAAGGTCCTGGTGTGCTCGATTCGCTCGCTGCACGAGGAGCGCCTCGCCCGCGTGGTGCGCGGCCGAGATTTCGGACTCGTGATCTACGATGAATGCCACCATGCAGCTGCGGAGGATAACATGCGCGTGCTTCGCCAACTCGGTGTCTTCGATGCAAGCTGGGACGGGACTCTTCTCGGCTTCACCGCCACGACCGCGCGCGGTGATGGAAAAGGCTTGGACGCGGTCTTCGAAACGATCGCCTACTCGCGCAGTCTCCCGGAGATGATCAACGACGGGTTTCTGTCCCCATTGCGAGGGTTCAGGATTGCCACAGGCGCTGATTTGACGCGGGTAAGCTCGAGCGGGCTCGATTTCTCCGGGGAAGAGCTCTCCGAAGCCGTGGACATTGAGGATCGGAATGCGCTGGTGGCGCGCTCAATCCAAGAGCTAGCGCGGGATCGGCGTACCATAGCGTTCTGCGTGACTGTAAACCACGCGCGCCATCTTTGCATCGCGCTCAACCGTCTTGGCGTCGCAGCTGGTATTGTCTACGGGGAGATGCCGTCCGAGGCTCGCGCCGGTGTGCTTGCCGATTTTCGCAAGGGACAAATCCAAGTGCTGGCAAATGTCGCCGTGCTCACCGAGGGCTTTGACGATCCCGGCGTCTCCTGCATTGCCATGGCGCGACCCACGCGCTCCGAAGGCATGTACACGCAGTGCGTGGGACGCGGCACCCGGCTGCATCCAGGGAAACGAGACTGCCTCATTCTTGATTTCGTCGATGCATCCAGCCTGCCGCTCTGTTCGCTTCCTTCCCTCTTTGGCGTGCCTCGTAACTTCGACTTGCTGGGTGGAGACGTCAGCGAAGCGGCCCGCGCGTGGCAGCAGATTGCTTTTGACCACCCGGGCTTTGAGATCGAGGCAGTCGCACTCACACTGCCAGAAATTCAGCAGCGTGCAGCAGCGTTCAACCCTCTGACTCTGGAGGTTCACGAGGAGGTGCGCGCGATATCGGCAAACGCATGGTTCTCGCTCGGTCGTCACGGAGTGGGCCTGCATTTTCAAAGAAGGCCTGGTTCGGTGAGTGAGGCGCTGGTGCTCAGACGTCCAGGCCGTGGCAAGGTTTGGGAGGTGCTTATCGACAATACAACGATGGCTCGGCTCTCAGAACTTGAAGAAGCGGTCTCTGCGGTAGATTACGAGTTGGAAAGGCTTGGCCGGGCTGTCGCCACCTCTGCGCTTGCTTCCGCAATTTGGAGGCAGCCCCCTCCCGGCGGCGTTTCACAAGCCGATATTCTTCAAAAAGCATTGTGGGAGAAGCTGCACATCCGCCCTGTCGGGCGGCGCCCCGGCGCAATTTGACCTCGATTTTGATGCGAACGGATTTCCTTTGGATGCGCGTCAGAAACGAATGCTGAATCCTGAGAACACCCCAAGGTCCGGTGCCGCACGATTAATTCCAATCCGGCAGCCAACATCAAAAACGAGCTCGTCCGTGACTTGGAAGTTAATCCCTGCGTTGCTGCTGAGCTGCACGGGCGCCTTCGGATTGGCGATAGAAACCATTTCAAAGTAGGTACTGATCCTCTCAGTGACCGGGATGCCGGTTGTGACCGACTGAAGCCATTGAAATTCGTTGGAATCCGATGCGTAGCGCTCGATGAAATCAAATTGGCTCATGATCCCTAGCGACCAACCGTTGGGCAGTGTGACTGCCAGAGGCAGGATAAGGCCGCCCGCCCATCGATTCGCACTGACACTTGTGTGGGTTGGGATTGTCAGGTAGGGCATCAGGGCCATCGCGGTTGTCCCAGAATCGTTACCCCAAAGATTCTGCTTCAGCCTTAGCGTGACGTCACCGAAGCCGTTTGAGTGCGTACGGTCACCGTCCTCTTCCTGTGTGGCCATGGAATACGAGTTCACAATGATTTGCAAATCCGTGTCGGATGCGAGTCCGCGCTTGAGATTCACTTGTCCAAACACCCATTGCCTGGAGCGTGTCGAGGTGCCCCTGCGATCGCGTGAGAAATCAAAGAAGCTGGCCTCGATCTGGAACATTCCTGTTGGGACCGTGTAGGGGGATTCGGTGGTGTCGGGCCGATCCGTGCTCATCGGGCGGGGCGGGCGCGGCGGGTTTTCGGCGGCTGCTGCATGGAGGGTGCCAAGTGCGGCGGCGGAAAGCTGGATGAGAAGCGCCGCGAAAACTGACCGATGAGATATATGCACAAAATAATGTTAGCTCGGGCTAACTATGTTTGCAAACCTGATTCCTGCGCGGGCTCATCGTCAGCAGGTGCTGGGTCTGTCTCCTTAGGACCTGCCGCGGCGGCACGCGCTGATCCGGACTCTTCAAAACCGGCACAGCCCAGTTCAGATAAGCCCCGCCTTCTTGGCGATCGTCCAATGCCCGCGCGCGGTCGAATCCGCCGGCGCGCGGGAAGTCGGAA
>JBILKY010000249.1:0-5605 GCA_044376395.1 Chthoniobacteraceae bacterium
AAATCCACGAACGCTTCATGAAGGCAGCCCTCCGCGAAGCTTTGCGGTGGACGGGATGCACGAGCCCCAACCCTGTCGTCGGAGCGGTGATCGTCAAGGGGGGGCGCATCCTTGCGCGGGGGGCGCACGAGCGGGCGGGAGATCCGCACGCCGAAGTGATGGCGCTCAGGGCGCTGCCTGCGGCTCAGGACGCGCGCGGGGCCACCTTGTATGTCACCCTGGAGCCTTGCTGCACCCATGGTCGGACGCCTCCCTGCACGGAGGCGATCATCAACGCCGGTTTTGCGCGCGTGGTCATCGGCGTGCTTGACCCGAATCCTCTGCATGCTGGACGCGCGGTGCGCATCCTTCAGGAGCGCGGGGTGGACGTGGTCGTCGGCGTTCTGCAAGGCGAGTGTGCCGCCGCAAATCGCGCGTTCTTCAAGTGGGTCACAACGGGAACGCCCTGGGTGATCGCAAAAGCAGGAATGAGTTTGGACGGGCGCATGACGCGGCCGCCGGGGGAGGGGCAGTGGATCACCGGCCCGGCTGCACGCAGGGACGCCCACCGTTTACGAGTCCATGTGGATGCAATTCTGGTCGGAGCCAACACGCTGCGAGCGGACAACCCGAGGCTCACTATCCGCGGCGTTGGGGTTCCCGCGGGCAAGGCGCAGCCGTGGCGCGTGGTGTTGTCGCGCGGCAATAACGTGATTCCCCTCGGTGCGCATCTCTTCACAGATGAAAACCGTGACCGCACGCTTGTTTACGCGGGAAAGTCTTTGGGGGAGGTGCTGTGTGATTTGGGTTCGCGCGGAGTCTGTTCTCTTTTGGTAGAAGGCGGTGGCGAAACCCTTGGGGCCTTTTTTGACGCGGGCCTTGTGGACGAGGTCTGCTTTTACATGGCGCCACTGATTTGTGGCGGCACCCATTCAGCGGTCGGCGGATTGGGCGCAGCCGGCACCGAGAGCGCCTGGAAAATCGCGGATCCGTCTTATCAGAAGGTAGGGCGCGACCTCAAATTGACAGGGCTCGTCAGGCGCGGCGAGCCGCCCCGATCAAACGGGCAATAATTCCATCGCCCATCAGCGAATCTTTGGTGCGCTCGGGATGCCACTGCACACCAAGGTAAAACGGCTTGTTCGGATCGCGGATGGCCTCGAGCACGCCGTCATCACTCCAACCGATCGCCTCGAAAGGCCCGCTTTCTGCGAGCGCCTGATGGTGCCAGCTTGTGACGATGCCGCCCCCGATCGAGCCTTCCACCGGGTGTTCATTGTCGAGCCTGTGGCGGTCCGCGTCCGGCTTCATGTCGTGCAGATGCTGGATCAGCGGGCATCCCGCATGGACTCCCATGAGTTGCATGCCCAAACAAATCCCGAGCACCGGCATCTCCGGCTGCCTCGCAAGGGAATCAAGGAGTGCGAACTCCGACTCCTGGCGTTGTGCCTCCATGATCTGCGCTTTGGGATGAAGTTCGATCCCGAACGGCCGGGGGTCGATGTCCGGTCCGCCCGTGATGATGACGCCATCGACGCGCTCCAACATCGCGGCACGCATCGACGGGATCGCTGGCAGAAGTATCGGTACGCCACCTGCGCGAAGCACCGCGTCGACATAGGTGCCTTTCACTTCATGACGGAGGAGCCCTGCTTCGTCGCGGACTAGGTTTGCAGTCAAACCAATGGTTGGAGCTTTCAATTCGGTGTCTGGAATTTGGTGAGGCCGGCGAGTAGACTAAACCGCTCAGGCGTTTTGCGACCTGAAGCGTCGTGCCACCGTCTCGCAAATTAATTCGGGCCTTTGTGGGAATCAAGCGCGTCGGCTCAGTGCCCGGTGCGCGACGGTTTTCAAAATGCCGGCACACATCTCAGACCGAGACGTCCTTCGCCGATTGAAGTAATGTAAAGCGACAGCCGAAGGGTGTTCTTCATGTTCCCGTCTCTTTTTCTGGATGTAAGGTGCTGGTGCAAAGGGCGCTTTGAAAATACAAAAGGGCCTGCAATTGGACTTTGTTGTATGACGCCGCCTGCTTTCCGATCGGACAATCAGAAATTGAGGCTCGCGGCGTTGTACGATGATTTCCAAAATCCCCGCCAACACCCCGCATGAACACCCCCGTTTCTGTTTCTCCAAATAACGATGCCGCGCAGGCAAGTTCCGATGCCCGTCCAAAGCGCATGCTCTCTGTCGATGCACTTCGCGGCTTTGACATGTTTTGGATTATTGGAGGAGAGGAGGTCGCAAAAGCTCTGGAAGCGCTGGGTGGGGGCTGGCTGCTGACCGCGGTCTCACAGCAATTGAAGCACGTGGAATGGGCGGGCTTTCGTTTTTATGACGGAATTTTCCCGTTGTTTTTGTTTCTGGTCGGCGTCTCCATCACGCTCTCAATGGATAGGATGCTCGCAAGCGCCGGACGCGGGGGCGCGCTTGCCCGCATCGCGCGCCGCAGTGTTCTACTCTTCGCTGTCGGTGTGTTTTATTACGGGGGATTTTCACGTGCATGGCCCGATGTGCAGGTTTCCGGCGTGCTGCCTCGGATCGCGCTTTGCTACTTTATCGCTGCAACTCTGTATGTTTTTTTGCCGCGTAAAGGCCTCGTCGCGGCTGCTGTGCTTTTTCTGGCGGGTTACTGGGCGCTCCTCAGTTTTGCGCCTTTCCCCGACGTGAGTCTGGCCCATGAGGCCATTGGCAAGAAGGGCTCGCAGGCCGATGCGAAGACTCCGCCCGCGCTTCTCGACGGTGTGGTTCCCACAGTTGCGGGTGTCTTTGAAGAAGGCCGTAATTTCACGCATTACGTCGACTACCGCTGGCTGCCGGGAAAGAAGCGCAACCTCTACTACAGCAACGAGGGGTTGCTCAGCACCATGAGCGCCGTGGTCACCACTTTGTTCGGCATCATCGCTGGCTGGCTGCTCACGAGCACGCGATGGACGGAGAAGCAGAAAGCCGCATGGTTGCTTGGTGCTGGAACTGGGGCGCTGTGCATGGGTTTTCTCTGGGGACTTCAGATGCCCGTCATTAAGCGGATATGGACCCCGTCGTTCTGTCTCGTTTCAGGGGGATTTTCCGCGGTCATGTTAGGTGCATTTTATCTGGTTGTGGACGTGTGGCGTTGGCAGAGGTGGTGCACTCCGTTCCTGTGGATTGGTGCCAACGCCCTCGCGGTCTATCTTGCGGTTAATCTCCTCGATTTTAATGCGATTGCGGCGCGCTTGGCTGGTGGAGATGTGCAGGCCTTTCTGGATTCTCGCATCGGGCAGGGTGTGGGTGGCGTTTTGATCGCTGGAATCGGACTGTTGCTGCCAGTGATGTTTGTTCGCTTTCTGCACCAGCAAAAAATCTTCATACGCTTGTGAAATTCGCCGCCGTTCTTTTTGCGCTCTTGTGCTGCACGCTTGATGCGGCGGAAAAAAGACCGAACATCCTGCTGATCCTCGCCGACAACTGGCGGTTCCCAAACGCAGGCGTCCTTGGAGATCCGATGGCCAAAACGCCGGCATTTGATCGCATTGCAAACGAGGGGGTGCTGTTCACACATACCTTTAACCCGGTGCCCTCGTGCTCGCCGACCCGCTCTTGTCTGCTGACGGGCAGGATTGCTCATCAACTCGGCGAACGCGCGAGTTTGTGGAGTGGTTTCCCAAAGGACACGCCTGTTGTGACGCAATTGCTTCGGGAGGCTGGTTACGACATCGGCTATTGTGGCAAGCCGTGGGCGCCGGGTAATCATGAGGTCTCGGGTTGGAAGGAGAATCCCGTGGGGCCGAAGTTTGCAAACTTCGCCGAATTTCAATCGAAACGCGATGCATCGAAGCCATTCTTTTTCTGGGTCGGCAATACGGATACCGCCACTAAAAACGCAAAAACGCCTTACCTGGCGGAGGCCAAAGTGCGGCTGGATGCAGGGCAATTGACTGTTCCTCCGGAGCTGCCCGATTGCCCGGAGGTGCGTGCTGATTTGATGAACTACTACGGGGGCGTCATGAGGCTTGATGAGGAGGCGGCGCAAGCCATCAAGTCGCTGGAGATGGCGTCTGAGTTGGAAGGCACGGTTGTCATCTACACGAGCGACAACGGTTGGCAGATGCCGCGCGGACTTGCGAACTGCTATGATTCAGGATCGCGCGTTCCACTGGCCACCCGCTGGGGGCAAAAGCTCAAAGCGGGACGCAGGGTGGAAGATTTTGTGAATGTCGCTGACCTTGGCCCGACATTTCTAGAGCTCGCCGGAATCGCGGTGCCCAAGGAGATGAGCATGCATGGCATCAAAAACTTGATGCTGGGTCGCCCGGATCCATTTCAGCGCGATGCCGTCTTCATAGAGCGCGAGCGGCACGCAAACGTGCGCCGTGAAAACATGAGCTATCCGGTGCGGGCGGTGCGTACGCGGGATTTTCTATATGTCCGCAATCTTCGCTCCGACCGCTGGCCTGCTGGAGATCCCGATGTTTTGTTTTTAGCGGGAAGGCCCTATGGCGATGTGGACACAACCTTGGTGAAAGACTTTCTCCTCAAGCATCAAAACGATCCTGCCTACGCGAAGCAATTCTCGCTCATCTTCGCCAAGCGGCCGCCAGAGGAGCTCTATGATCTCCGTAACGATCCGCACCAGATCGTCAACGTGGTGGAAAAGCCCGAGTATGCGGATGCGCTGCAGGTTCACCGAAATCGTTTGGACGGCTGGATGAGACAGACAGGCGACCCGCGGATTGATGCGTCGAATGACGATTGGGACGAGTTTCCGTACTACGGCAAGGCGATACGGCGCGAGTGAACCGCAGATTGCAACAGGCAACGTTTTGGGAGTGGAGCGGCCGCGCAGGGATGTAAGCCAAGGGCCGAGCCCTGATTGGCTGCACTGAGCGTGCCGTTTAAAGCAAAATGTCCCGGAGCACTTCTCCGTGAACGTCCGTAAGCCGGATATCCCGTCCGCTGAATCGAAACGTGAGCTTTGTGTGATCGATCCCAAGCAGATGGAGCATGGTGGCATGCAGGTCGTGGATTCTGACGGGTTTGTCGACGGCTTTGTAACCGTACTCGTCGGTCGCGCCGTAGATTGAACCACCTTTCACGCCGCCCCCCGCCATCCACATCGTGAAGCCGAAGGGGTTGTGATCCCGGCCATCTTTTCCCTGAGCGAAGGGTGTTCTTCCAAACTCGCCGCCCCAAACCACAAGGGTGCTATCGAGCAGGCCGCGTGACTTGAGGTCTTTTAAAAGCCCGGCGATCGGTTGGTCCACGTATAGCGCGTTCTTTTGGTGTCCCTCGCGCAGCTTGCCATGCTGGTCCCAGCGGTCGCCACCGAAAGCAGGGCACGTCAGCTCAATAAATCTCACGCCTCGCTCCACGAGGCGGCGCGCCTGCAAGCACTGCGCTGCGAATGTGCGCGTGTGCTTTTCCGTGGCATCAAAGCCGTACAGCGCCTTCGTCGCATCCGTTTCATGGGTAATGTCCATCAACTCCGGAACAGCAGACTGCATTCTAAACGCGAGTTCCGCGTTTTGGATCGCGCTCTCAATCTGATCGACCCGCCCGAGGCGCGACAACAGGCCGCGATCGAGTTTCCGCGTGAGCGCGAGCTTGTTTGCTTGAACCGCCTTGTCTTGCTCGGTCGGGTTGATGT
>JBILKY010000250.1:0-5596 GCA_044376395.1 Chthoniobacteraceae bacterium
AATCGGCGGTACCACGTGTCGCGCGGGACGGGGTCGCGCCCTGCCTCGCGGATGGCTTTTTCGAATGCAGCGTGGGTTTGTCCGACTGGGGTTTTTGCTCCGGCCATGTGGAATATTTTCTCCTCCATGATCGTTCCGTGCAGGTCATCCACCCCGTAGTTGAGGGCGATTGATGCAAGCGGCAATCCGAAGCTCACCCAGTAGGCGGTGATGTGTTCAAAGTTGTCGAGATAAACGCGGCTCACCGCCAGCGTGCGCAATTCGTCGGCTGCCGTTGTCGGCTGGATGTGGGCCATGTCCGTGGTCTCCGGTACGAATGCAAATGGAATGAACGCGGTAAAACCGCGTGTTTCGTCCTGCAAAACGCGCAGATGCCGCATGTGATCAACCCGCTGCTCGAGCGTTTCCACGTGCCCGAAAAGCATGGTGGCGGTACTGCGCATCTCCATGGAATGCCAGACGCGGTGCACCTCCAGCCATTCCTCCGCAGTCTCTTTGCCGCGGCAGATGCGGTCGCGCACCCCGCTGTCAAAAATCTCCGCACCGCCTCCGGTGAGCGCCCCCAAACCGGCATCCTTGAAAATCTGAAGTGTATCGCGTATGCTTTTTTTGAAGATGCGTTCCGCGAGGTGGCGGATTTCGATCGCGGTGAACGCCTTGATAAAAAGGTGCGGATCCAGTTCGCGAAGCTTCTGGATGAGCTGCACGTACCAGTCCGGCTTGAGGGTTGGGTGCAGGCCGCCCACCATGTGCACCTCGGTGATCCCCTTCTCTAGTCCGGCGCGCACCTTTGAAAGAATGTCTTCATGCGAAAACTCGAATGCGTGGGGGTCGCGCTTCCGGGCGCCAAACGCGCAGAACTGGCACGCCAGAACGCAGAGATTCGAATAATTCACGTACACGTTACGGATGTAGGTGGCCACGTTCCCGTTAAGACGCTCCCGCACCAGATTGGCGATCATGCCGATCGCGTTGAGGTCAGGGTGCCGGAAAAGAACCAGAGCCTGGTCTTCGCTGATCCTGCAACCCGCAGCCACCTGCTGATAGATCGGACGAAGTTCGGCGGGGATCAGGCGCGCCGCAAGCGCTGGATGGGAACGCTCGGTCTGCGGGTGAGGATCGCTGCTTGTCGGAATTGGCACGTTTGATTCTTAGACGGGCTTTAACGGTATTTCAACTGCACCGTCCTCGCGGCCCGGTTGAGCGTGCCGCAGCCAATAAAAAAGCGCGGCCCCCAGAGGTTCCGCGCTTTTTTTGAGCAAACTTGCAGTGGGAAGTCTTAGGCGTAGGAAGCCTGAGCGCCCTTGAGGTTGCGCTTGGCCAGCCAAGGCATGAGCGAGCGCAATTTCGCACCGGTCTTTTCGATGGGATGCTTTTCGCCCTTGGCGAGGAGCGCCTTGTAACGCTTGTAGCCGCCCTCGTATTCGCGCACCCAGCCCTTGGCGAACTTGCCATTCTGGATGTCCTTGAGCACCGCTTTCATGCGCTTCTTAGTGCCTGCATCGACAATCTTCGGTCCAACGGTGACGTCTCCCCACTTCGCAGTTTCGGAGATCGAGAAACGCATACCCGCAATGCCTGCCTCGTTCATGAGGTCAACAATGAGCTTCAGCTCGTGGAGGCACTCGAAGTAGGCCATCTCGGGCGAATATCCGGCTTCGACGAGGGTTTCGAATCCCGCCATGACAAGCGCCGAGGTGCCGCCGCAAAGAACGGCCTGCTCGCCAAAAAGATCGGTCTCGGTTTCTTCCTTGAAGCTGGTCTCAAGAACGCCCGCACGCGTGCCACCGATGCCCTTGGCCCATGCCAGCGCGATCTTTTTCGCCTGCTTGCTTGGGTTCTGGTAGATCGCGATGAGACTAGGCACACCCTTGCCCTCCGTGTACTGGCGGCGCACGATGTGGCCTGGGCCCTTTGGCGCGACCAAAATCACGTCCACGTCCTTCGGCGGCACCACCGTCTTGTAGTGAATCGAGAACCCGTGGCTGAACAGGAGAGTCTTGCCCTTGGTGAGGTTCGGAGCGATGTCCTTCTTGTACGCTGCAGCCTGCTTGGTGTCGGGAAGCGCAACGAAGATCACGTCCGCGCGGCGCACTGCCTCCGCGGTATCGAACACCTCAAAGCCCTTTTCCTTCGCGACCTTGCGGGACTTGCTTTCAGGGTAGAGCCCGATGATCACTTTGACGCCGGATTCCTTGAGGTTCAAAGCGTGGGCGTGGCCTTGGGAGCCGAACCCCAAAACTGCGCAGGTTTTGCCTTTGAAAAGTTTCAGATCAGCGTCTTTGTCGGTGTAGATTTTAACTGCCATGGATTGGGTATTAGTTAGGGGTTCGGGTAAAGTTTGGGTTCCGGTTATCTAAATCGGAGTGAGTCGTTAGTTAAACTAGCGGTGCAGAGGCTGGTTGGAAAATACCGAGGCTGCTGCGGCGCGCGCCGCGTCACGCACATCGAAGGAGTCTAAAGGGTTAGTCGGCCTTTCTTGCGAGGGCGATCCGCCCGGTGCGGGTGAGGTCGGTAATACCGAACTGGGACATCAGCGCGATGAACTTGCTGATTTTGCTCTCGTTGCCAGTGATCTCGATGGAGAGGTTTTTGCGCTGCACATCGATGATCTTGGCGCGGAAAATGTCGCAGACCTGCATGACCTCGCTGCGGGTCGAAGCGTCGACGCCAACACGCATCAAAACCAGTTCACGATCCACTGACTCCCCTTCCATGAAGTCCTGCACCTCGATGACATCCACGAGCTTGCGGAGCTGCTTGGTGACCTGCTCGAGAACGGTGTCGTCGCCGCGGACCGTGATGGTCATGCGGGAGGTTGTCGGGTCGAGAGTCGGGCCGACGTTTAGAGTATCAATGTTGAATCCGCGGCCGCTAAACATCCCGGCGATGCGGGTGAGAACGCCAAACTTATTTTCAACTAAAACCGAAATAGTATGAAGCATGCGAAAGGGGGCGGAGGTTGCTTGATCTACAGAGCAGCGTCAAACCGAAACTAACATGCATGACAAATGATGGAGGTCCAATCAGCCCTTTGCCCGCCGCCCTCCCACCGTTTTTGAACCGGATTGAAGCCGGTAACACGCGCCGTGCTTTTCCAAAAAGCACCACCGGCTCACCCCTTGCTATCCGCCAATCAACGGCTTACATTCACCTGCATGAACATCGGGATTACCGGCGCCAGCGGTCTCATCGGCCGCAAGATCACCGATTTGGCGCTCCGGCGCGGACACGAGGTCACCGCCTTCTCCCGCTCACCGTCGCGCCGACTCCTCGGCTGCACCATGCGCGCTTTTGGGGAAGGCACACCCCCGGACCTCTCGGGGTGTGAGGCGGTGATTCACCTCGCGGGCGAGAGCGTGATCGGGCTTTGGACCCCGGCCAAAAAGCGGCGGATCACCGAAAGCCGCGTCATTGGAACACGGGCCGTGGCTGAAGCGATCGAAGCGATGGACTCCCCGCCCGAGGCGTTTATCTGCGGCTCCGCAATCGGGTTTTATGGGGACTCGGGCGACGCCGAGCTCACGGAGAGCAGTCCGTCGGGCAATGGTTTTCTGGCTGATACCACGCGGGCATGGGAGGCGGAGTCGCTGCGGGTGACCCGGTCCCGGGTCGTGCAACTGCGGACCGGAATTGCGCTCGCGCGAGAGGGCGGAGCGCTCAAGGTGATGGCGGCGGTGTTCCGTCTGGGCTTGGGGGGACAGCTCGGGCCCGGTACGCAGTGGATGTCGTGGATCCACTTGGAGGATCTGGCGCGGCTTTTCCTGTTTGCTGCCGAGAACATGGAAATCCGCGGCCCGCTCAATGGCACAGCGCCTTGGCCCGCGCGAAACCGCGACTTCACACGGGCGCTGGCGACGAAGCTGCGAAGGCCTGCGCTCTTCCGCGTCCCTTCTCTGGCGCTGCGCGTGCTTGGCGACTTCTCGCATGAATTGCTGGACAGCAAAAAGGTGCTCCCTGCGGCTGCCTGCGCGCACGGGTTTCCCTTCGAGCACCCTGAGCTGGAGGCGGCCTTGGGGAATCTTCTGTGAGTTCCAGTTCGCGCGAAGTTTGATCGCTTTTGAGCCACCACATTGTCAGGATCCCCTTGGAAGCGAAAGAGCCTATGTCCGTCCCACAAAACACGATCGCGATTGTTTACGACTACGACCAGACACTGAGTCCAAACTACATGCAGGAGGAGGTGCTCTTTCCTGCGTTTGGAATCGATTCACGGGCGTTCTGGAGAAAGGCGCAGGACTTGGTGCGCGACCAAGGGTACGACAACGAACTCGCGTACATGAAGGTGCTGCTGGACTGCCTCGGGATGGACAGGCCGACCAATGCACGCCTGAAGGAACTGGGTGGCAGCCTGCGCTTTTATCCGGGCCTGCCGGAGATGTTTGAGGAGTTCGCCAAGGGATTGCTTGGCAGCCAATACGAGGCCCAGGGAATCCGCGTGGAGCACTACATCATCTCGAGCGGGTTGAAGATCCTCATCGAGGGCAGCCGTCTGGCACCCTATGTACAAGGGATCTTCGGTTGCGAGTTTGCGGAGGACGCCGAGGGTTGCATCACGTTCCCGAAACGCGTGATTTCGCATACCCAAAAAACCCAGTATTTGTTCCGCATCAACAAGGGACTGCTGTCCATGGCGCAGGATGTGAATGACCACATGCCGCCGAGCGTGCGCCCCGTGCCGTTCCAAAACATGATTTACATCGGAGACGGCCCCACGGACGTCCCTTGTTTTACGGTGGTCCGCCACAACGGCGGGCACGCGATTGCGGTTTATAATCCTGACGACACTTCGCTCGCTTCGTTCCGCAAGTGCTACCAGCTCTGCACGCATGCCGACCGCGTGAAACACATAGCCCCGGCCGATTTCCGGCGCGGCAGCCATCTGCGACTCCTGCTTGAGCAGATGGTGAACGAGATCGCCTCGCGCATGGTGGAAACAAGGGCTCGCGAGCTGGAAGAAGCGACCGTGCGCGCACCCAAACACGCAGTGTAGCTGGGTGGTAAATCCAATCACTGGTGAACAGTGGTAAATAAATGCGTTCGAAAATGAAGCCCGAAACAAAGTTCAGTTTTTCCGGACGCCTGCTCAGGGCGTCGCTCGCATTCATAGTCATCGCTTCGCTCTCGGGTTGCGCAGCGATCCACCGTGCGGCCCTGCGAGAGACGGAGGTGTATTTTCGCTCTGAGAGCCTGACCACTTATCCACCGAAACCGCCGGAATTTGTGGTACCGGTGCTCAATTCACGACCGCCAAAGTCCACAAGCATCGGAACGTTCCGGTTCACCACGGACCGTGGTGAAAAGTTCGCGATTGAGAGCGCCATCCACAATGCGCGCAAATGCGGAGCCGACGCGGTCTACATTCGCAAGGTTGAATCCTGGGCTGAACCCTATTCACGATTCGTCCCCGCACAAACCAACTATGCGCCAACCTCCCAATGGGTGTCCGGCTCCGTATGGGTTCCCCCGCACGCTGGCGCCCCGGGCCGCTGGGTTCGCCAGAACACGATGGTTCAGGGAGTCAGCATGTGGTACACCCCGGCGCACACCGAGAGCGGTTGGTACCACTACTCGTATATCGACGCACAAATGCTCC
>JBILKY010000251.1:0-5589 GCA_044376395.1 Chthoniobacteraceae bacterium
CTGCCGGAGGTCGGGTCGGGTCGGGCCTCGACACAGGAGGCGTCACTACCGGAAGCTTAGTCACAGGAGGCGTGACTGCCGGAGGTCGGGTCGGGTCGGGCCTCGACACAGGAGGCGTCACCACCGGAGGCTTAGTCGCAGGAGGGCGTAATTCAGTACCAGCGGCGCCTGCTGCAGCATATGCTCCTGTAGTGAATGCCGCTGCGATGAGAGCGGCCACAATCGGGGGTTTTGTTTTTGTCATAGGGGAGTTGGTGGACTTTGACTAAAAAGCCCCGCGGGGACGGGATGCACTAAGTTTATCCCCAAACCTTAACTTCATATTAAGTGAGAAAAATTTCTTAAAATTAATAAAACAAATGGATGTTTTAAGAAAGCTCCAGCGGGCTATGCGGGCTCGTTGGGAGGCGGATTTTTTCACCTGCGGCCTTGCCCTTGGCTCCATTTTTCCACCCCAGACTCTCTCCGATATTCACAACTTTTCAGGCCACCCCTGCAGGGGATGGACATAAACAGAGTCATCTCTGACGATGCACTCCAGTCCGCGAAGTCGGGCTAGCAGGACGTCTGCCGCCGTCGAATGGCAGAACCTGTCGAAAACATCGCAATTCCTGAAGGGTCAAGGTGACGAATCCAGATCACACACTGAGGCCGGCGAGGGGCTCCTGGGTGCTGGTGCCAAACTTGCCTGTCTCCACGCCCATCTCCTGCAGCATCTGCACCCACAGGTTGCACAGCGGCAACGAGGATCGGCAGGTTGGTGGCTTCATGGCTGGAGGCGTTGCCCATGCCGGCGCCGAAGACGCTCATGGTGTTGTCGAGCAGCCGGGAAGCGCCATCGCGCGAGTCTTTCATTCGCTGGATGAAGCCGCCCCATTCAAGCAGGAGATCGCGTTCGAGGATCGCGAGCTGGTTGTAAAAGGTCAGGGCAAAGGTCAGGGGACAGGCAATTTGTTTTCAAACAGAGTCGTACAAACGAGGGGGATATCAAATGCTGTGCGATCACTCCGGCAATTCTTCACCACGCGTTTCCGGCAGCAGCGCAAGGAATACAAGACCAAGCAAAAAGAAGCCGCTTAGACAGGTAATCGCAAGACGTAGGTCCATCGTCGATTTCATCCAAGCTGAGAGCCAGATCAAAACGGGAGCGGCAAGTAAACGGCCCGTATTGAAACAGAAGCCGGAGCCAGTTGCCCGAAGGTGCGTCGGGAACAGTGCTGGAAAGTAAACCGCGTAGCCGGCGTGAATGCCCTGGGAAAAAAACCCGAAGAGCGGCAGTAGAGAGAGCAGAAGAACGTAGCTGGCAAAGTACGAGGGAAGCCAGCATACGGCAAATGTCATCACCAGCGCGGCCAGATGCATGATGAAAAAGGTTTTTTTGCAGCCCCAACGTGCCGCCAGAGGACCAAACGCGAGCATTCCCACGCCTGCACCCGCCGTTTGGATAAATCCAAACGCGATCTTCGATTTGCTGGCCCAATCGGGATCATTCGCTCGCTTCAGAAAATCAGCGGCGATGTCCTGGCCGGCCACCACCGCGCCCCAAAATGTCGCAAGACCGACCATTGCCAGCAGCGCACCACACACCGCGCGTGCACGCCAGCGCGGATCGCCAAGCAACTCGCTGAAGCTGCCCATGCGCTCCTTTTTCGCATGCCGCGCCATTTTCCATGACTCCGGTTCCTTGATGCTCATGCGCACCCACAGCACCAGCAGCGCGGGCGCGACGCCGAGCAGATACGCCTTCCTCCATTCCGTTCCTACCCATAACCCCGCCGCTACCGCCAGCCAGAGACCAGCCACACTCGTCGCGTGGAATATCCCTCCAGCACGCTCGCGAGCTTCTTTCGGAAAGACTTCAGCCACCAAGGCCGCGCCGACCGCCCATTCGCCGCCCACCCCCATCGCCACGAGAAAACGCAGCGCCCCAACCTGCCAGATCTGATCCGCAAACGCCGTGATGCCGGAAAACACCGAGTAAAAAAGAATCGTCAGTGCCATCACCGGATTGCGTCCCCACTTGTCTGCCAGCGAACTGAATAACAACCCCCCGAATGTACCGCCAATCAGAAAGATGCCGAGAAATCGCTCCCCCCAGAGCTTTACCAGCGGATCCCCTGCACTTACATGCAGCAACTCCGGCAGCATATCCGCGCGGGTGAGATTATAGATCTGCCCCTCAAACGCATCGAAGATCCAACCCAAGGAGGCAACAACGAGTACGAGCCACTGGTAGCGTGTGACGGCGGAATACCATTTGGCACGTTGGGAAGAACTCATGATGAATGGGGGAGGAATCCGGTGGCCCGATCAAAACATCAGCAGTTCGCCAACGGGCAGCGGTTTGCCCTGGCGGATGGATTCTTCAGCCACGAGGCAGAGACCCGCGCTCCACAAACCGTCGCGCCCGGTGGCGATGGGCTTGCTGCCGCTGCGTACCATGTCGATGCATTGCGCGATCTCTGCGCGCAATTCGAAGACCTCGCCGCTTTGCTTGGTGAGGGTCACATCCTCGAGTTTTTCGCCGTCGAATACTTTCAGGAAGGCGTTGGGCTCCAAAGTGCGGTCGAGCGCGCCGCTCCAGCCCGCCCATAGCGCTCCTTTGGTGCCGCTCACCTTCACGGTCTGATGATGCTCAAAGGCGGCGAGTGTCTGCGAAACGACGGCATAGCTGCCATTCCCGTATTTGAACATGGCGCTGAAATTATCGTAGAGCGTCGGGCGACTTGGATCGCGTGAATTGCCGTAGGCGTAGAGTTCAACAGGATCGCCGCTGCCTTCGAGATACCAGCGGGCGAGGTCGAAGAAATGAATCGGTTCCTCCAGAACCCACGATCCGACGCGGTTCTGGTCGTAGCGCCAACCGCCCGCGCCGGTGCGGTAAGGTTTGCGCAGCAGCTCGACGAGGACATATTGCGGCTCACCGATGGTGCCGGCGTCGATGATCTCCTTGATGCGGCCCCACTGCGAGGAGAAGCGCAATTCATGTCCGACGGCGAGATGCACACCGTGATCGCGTGCGCAGGCCACGATGGCTTTGCAATCATCGAGCGTGATGGCCATGGGTTTCTCCAAAAGCACATGTCTGCCCTTGTGCATCGCCTCGAGCGCGACTTCACGATGCGTGTGACTCGGCGTCGCGATATCGATGATGTCGAAATCCGCCTTCGCAATCATTTCGAGGCTGTCCGCAAAGATTGTGGCTTCCGGATGCATTTTCCGAGCTTCCTCACGTGATGCCTCGGAAGGAGCGGCAATGGCGACAAGCCGTGCATCTGGGTTTGCAGCGATGGATTGGGCATGAAATTTGCCCCAGGCGCCGAATCCGGCGAGAGCGAAGCGAACAGGTTTCATAAACATGAAAACAAGGGTTAAGAGCAGAGGGTTGGTCTTAGAGACGCGGAGCTGTGGTCAAAGGCGTGACCGGATCGGGCACGCAGCGGTTTTGGAGTTTGTTCAGGCGGCAGGTGGGCAGCTTGGGCAGGACGTGTTTCGCGAAAAGATCGCACTCATTGAGATGCGGGTAGCCGCTCAGCACAAAGGCGCGCATACCGAGGTCCATGTAACGATTGAGTTTGGCAAGCACCTGGTCGGGATTGCCGACAATCGCACTCGCACAGCCGCTGCGGGCCAGACCAATGCCGCTCCAGAGATGATCCTCGATGTAGAGATCCTTGCTCTGCGCTCTAAGTTCGTCCTGCCGCTTCACTCCGGCGCTTTGGCTGTCTTGCGAGCGCGCTTTGATCTCGGCTCCCTTCGCGGCGTCGAGCTTGGAAATAAGACGATCTGCCGCCAGGCGTGCCTCCGCCTCGGTCTCACGCACAATAACATGGCTGCGGAATCCGAAATCAATCTTGCGGCCGTAGGTTGCGGCTTTTTCGGACATCACCCGCATTGTTTCGGCGATGCGGTCTTCTGTTTCCGGCCACATGAGGAAGACATCGCAATGCTTGGCGCACAAATCCTGCGCGGCAGGCGAAATGCCGCCGAAATACATCAGCGGGCCGCCATTTTGCTGGTAGGTCTTCGCAGGCTCAGTGGTGGGAAGGGAGATATTGTAATACCTGCCTTTAAACTCGTAAGGGCCATCTGTTCGCCAAAGGCCCTGAAGGATCTCGATGATCTCGCTGGACCGCTCATAGCGGGCCTGGTTGTCTTCCTTGAGACCCGGCATGTCGGAGGAGATGATATTGATGGTGAGACGTCCTTTAAGAATATGATCCAGTGTAGCCAGACTGCGCGCCAGCATCGGCGGCCACACCTCGCCCATGCGCAGGGCCACGAGCAGATTGATCTGCCGGGTCTGCGGCGCTAGTGCAGATGCAAAAAGCAGCGCGTCTTGCCCCGCGATCCAGCCGGAGGGCAAAAGGATGTTTTGATACCCGAGTGCGTCCGCGTTGCGAACGATGTCGCCACAGTGCTCGTAACTGCTCCGGATACTGCCATCCGGGACTCCGAGGAACTCGTAGTCGTCGGAGCAGATGGCGGAAAACCAAGCGACTTCACATTGGCGGGCCTCGGTGCGGATGGGGACGGTGGGCATAGCGATGGATGACGTGCGGGGTGGGGAGGATCAGGCCGACGAACGTGACCTTACATAGTGCCGTACTGGAATATATGGCAGTTGTTTCTTTCATCCCGGGCTCATTGGCTGGTATTTAACAGCCTCACGCCTGCCTCGTTGGTGCCGAGAACAAGCTGGGCTGGCTGGGAAGAGATTTTCCCGGCCGATGATGTCCGCGAGGCCGCTGATATAGGTTAGACAGAGGATCACATCGATTCTGCGACTCGGATATGTCAGTACCAGGTGGAATGAAATTCGTGGAATTATCTCCTCGTGAAAACTATGGGCTTTTCCTGCGGTACGAGGAGGAACCGAAGGTGTGGTGGATCTCTCCCCGCTCGCAGGCCGTGGGGTCGTTGCCTTGTGGCTGTAGCCTGGAGTTTTTGCGCAAGCCAAGCTCTCAGATGCTGGCGTGCCCGAGTGGCCGGGGGAGCTCGAGCTTGTTCCGATTCCCTCTACATGCAAGTGACGGTTAAGAGCGCTGAGGAGATTTTCCCCAACCTGCGAAGGATGACCGCTCATGCCTGGGCTTTCCCGATTCTACGGAATTGTTGTGCAGATGTACTTTGGGATTACTCACCCCCGCATTTTCACGCGCTCTACGCAGGTCGGAAGGCCATCATCGATGTCGAGACCTTGGCCTTTATCGAAGGTCAGCTGCCAGCGAGCGCAAGAGGAATTACGTGAAGCCTTCCGCCGTGCGGAAGCCATGGAAGCTCCAAGCAAAATTGCTCCCCTATCGTGATGACAAACCGGCCCAACAAGTCGCGGCAGGCAGAATCTGGGGCATCGCGAAGCCTGCGGTTTTTAGGAGGCTGGAGAGTTGTTTAAGGATCCGGCCGGCAGCGGCTACGTCTGTGACATCTTTCGAACTGCAAATGCCGGACTGGCCGTGAAAATGTCGCGATAGCCGAGCCACGCAGGACGGGGGCTTATTCAAGCCGAACTCCGGAATAGGACTTTAGGAAAGGCTCAAGTTGCGCAGGCTTCCGGTACATCCAATGGGGACTCTTCCAACGTCTGAG
>JBILKY010000252.1:0-5569 GCA_044376395.1 Chthoniobacteraceae bacterium
TGGGCCCGGATGGATCCGGAATATGCGCGGCTCAGAACGCTCTTTCCAGAGCGATCGGTCAGGGATCCATTCAAGCTGGCCCCGGAAACGTTCCCGCCGACTTGGAAGTTGCCGGTGCGGGGTGCGCCAATCGTAAAAGCTCCGGAGAGCTGCAGGTCTTTTTGGATGAGCTGCAGGAGAGCCGCGCCGTCAGGGCCGCCGATTCCGTTCAGGCTGATTGCGACCTTATCGCTTTTGGTGATGGTGATCAGAGGCGCGTCCTGAGCGTGGGCATTTCCCGCGAGAAACAGTGTTCCGGAGAAGGCAAGCGCGCAAAAAACGTCGTGTACTGCGGCCCAGAACCCGGCTTTGATTTCGCAGGCGCCGATATTCGACGTGGTGCTTAATGGGAGCTTTTTAGAATGAAGATTCATGGGATGTTTGCGTGAGCTATTGTTGATGCGCCCTCAAGCCGGATCACATCGTGAGAAAGGTGGCGCCCCAAGGAGCGCTACGGGTTGAGCTCCGGCGCCGCAGCAGTCGTGGGACTTTGCCCTGACTGCGGCTTGCGCTTTTTGTGTGCAGAGCCTGTTATTCTTTTTCCACGCCGCTGTTCCAGTACTTCTGCATCTCCTCGGCGCTTGGGGTTTCCAAGGGCCTTACAACTCGGAAGCCGAGGAATTGGGCATCGGTATGATACCAGATGCTTTTCGGAAATTGGGGATCTTGAATCTTCCAGTCCGGGTCCGAGAAACGGCGGTTTGCAACGCGAAGCTTGTCCGCGGAGTCGTCGTCCCAGGCGCCGCCGCGCGCCACGTGTGGGTAGGGCTTGGTTGCCTTGTTCCAAGGGTTTTTGGGAGCGGCAGACCCGTAGGAATTCGCCGCGTACTGGTCGAGTGTCCATTCCATCACGTTCCCGAGAATGTCGTGCAGCCCCCAGGGGTTCGGCTTTTTCTTGCCGACTTTCTGGTACTTGCCATCGCTGTTTTCAGCCCACCAGCAGTACTCGTCGATGTTTGAGGAGTCGTCCCCCCAGAAATAAGCGGTTTGCGTTCCTGCGCGTGCAGCGTATTCCCATTCAGCCTCTGTCGGGAGCCGATAGAAGTGGCCTGTTTTCGCGCTCAGCCATTCGCAGTATTTGTTAGCTGAGTGCTGGGTCATCGAGATGGCGGGGAATCCGTCTTTGCCCATGCCGAAACTCATTTCCACATAAGGCTGCGTGGGCCGCGAAGAGGCGTCGGTGAGTTCGTTGAGCTTTGCATCCACCTGTTTCATGCTGCGGATGCGCTTCTCCTCGGTCGGATACATGAACAGCTCGAATTCGTTCCAAGTCACTTCACATTTCCCCATCCAGAATGGGAAAATTTCCAGTTCGCGCTGCGGCCCTTCGTCCGGCTTGCGGCCTGATTCAGACTCTGCGCTGCCAATTTTAAATTTGCCACCCGGGATCGGAAGCATCTCGAAGGTCACCTCGGTTCCTGCGATGGAATCCGAATACTTCTGCATTTCTTTGGTTTTTTCCTTCTGCGACGTCGCGACAACATAAGCGTGAATATCGCGGACAACGGCGGATTCATCCACTTTGCCCTCTTCTTTTTTCTTTGAAACCAGCTTGAGGTCGTCCGGCCATGGAGCCCCTTCGTCGATCCATGCTTTGATCAGGCTGCTGACTTCTTTTGGGAGTGGGCCGCCTTTCTTTTTCGGGGGCATCAGGAGTTCGTCGTCCTCAGGCAGGACCATGGTCGTGTACATGGCGCTTTTGGCGGATTTTCCCGGAACAAGCGCGGGACCGTTATCCCCGCTTGATAGCGCTTTGGCTTTGGTGTCGAGTTGCACTCCTCCCTTCACGTTGCCCTCGCGGTGGCAGCTGACGCAGTTCAGTTCCAGAATGGGCTGAACGTCTTTGACGAAATCGACGGCCCCATGTGAATGGGTGGAATAAACGGGAGCGCTGAGCGCAGTAAGCAGAGTAAGCCGTGTGAGTAATTTCATGAGCAAAGCATCATCTGAGCGGGTTCCGAGCGGTAAAGTCAAGTGATGCTCACCTTGGGTCGGGCTCGCAACGCTGAAAAATGCGTTAACTTCTGGAAACCATAAAAAAGCGGGGGCGCACCTTTCAAAAACTCGAAAATTGGACTAGCGTTCCGAGTCTAGCGGGGTTCGGTCGGATGACCTCCCTGCGTTATGTTTCACCCCATGCCTTTCGAAGTCTTTTACGATTGCCGCAGATGCACCGCCTGCTGTCGCTGGCCCGGACAGGTCAAAGTCGGGGACAGGGAGGTTGCAGACATGGCCGCACTCCTAGGCGAATCGGAATGGGATTTTGTGCAGAAATTCACGCGTTTGAGGCCGCAGCGGGATGGATTGGCCCTTCTCGACAAGGAAAACGGAGAGTGCATTTTTTTGGACGGCGGCGACTGCAGGGTGCAGGAGGCGAAGCCCATCCAGTGCCGTGAGTTTCCGAACCGGTGGAATTTTCCGGGCTGGCGCGGTGTTTGCGAGGCAGTCCCGCGGCTGGTTGATGTGCAAGCGCAATCGCAGGAGATGGTTGTGAAATCGGCGAAAGGGGCTGCATGATGTCATTTTGCGCGTCGAATCTGGATCTTTCGGGGGGCCGTGCGGTGCCGCGGGGCGTCCGGAATGGCCGCGCGGGGTTCACGATCATCGAGCTGATGGTCGCCGTCATGGTAGGGTTGATGATGCTTGGGCTTGCGGTTCCCAGCATGCGCGGGGTGCTCGACGAGCAGCGGCTCCGTGAGAAACTGGCCTCTTTTGAAGACGTGGTCCGGCGTTCGGCGGCGCTGGCCTCCAAGTCCAAGAAGGAGGTGCGATTGATCTGGTTCAAGGACGGTCTCAGGGCGTTGACGGACTGGGATCAATTTCAGCAACCCGGGCCGGTCGGCAACGAAGCGCCTCGATGGGAGCAGGGGGCAGGCGGAGAGGAGTCGGTTTTTTTTGCGGTGGGCGAGGACGAGGCGCTTTCGTTATCGAGGCTGGCTGCAAGGAATGCCAATCCGCTTTCTGAGTGGAGCTTCTGGCCCTCTGGAATCCGGGAACCTGTCGAAATTTACTATGAGGGGCCGCTTGGGAAATGGGGATTGAGGTTTAGCGCCCTGGTGCCGGACCCTGAAATTGTCTATTTTCAGCTGAATTAGCATGCGCGCTTTTCCAAAAATTCACGGAAGGGCTGGGAGGCGGGGGTTCGTGCTGTTCGAGGCGATGGTTGCCACAGCGATTTTTGCGATTGCGGTGATCGGTCTGGCGCGCTGTGTGGAGGCTGGGCTCACTGCGGGGTTGGCGCAGCGCGAAGATTCGCGGGCGCGCCGCGCGCTTTTGAATTGGATGCGGGAGCTGCAGGCTGGTTCGCAGGCTTACTCGAACATGCCTCTGGGGCTTGAACTCAGGGGTGAGTTCACTGGATTCAGGCTCTATCAGTCTGTAATCACATTGGAGCTAGAGGATCAGAACAAGCAGAAGGTGGACGGCATTTTGGAAGTGAATCTGGAGCTTGTCTGGAACGCCGGGGGCGGAAGGGGATCCAAGCGAATGAAATTTTATGCGTGCCCATCAGCGTTGTAACCCGATCCTCTGTGACGAAACTGATGGCGCGAGAAGGCAAAAGGCGCGCGGATTTTTTCGATTTGCCACACTGCTGTCGTTTCCGCGTCTGCGCACCGCAGGATTTGGATTCACAATCTTGGAGATCATGGTGGGCGTTGGGGTGGTGGGGTTGGTGTTGATCACCATGTACCGTTTGGTCGCATCCCAGCTTCAGGCACTGCAGATTTCCCGTGAGGCTCAGGCGCAGTCTGCGGCGATGGATGGATTGGCAAGTTATCTGCAAGGCGTTCTGGCCGAGCTTCCGGTGCGGCAGGCGGATTGTTTGCGCGGAATTCCACACGTCTTCGGGCTCGCCCCTGCGGACGAAATTCAGTGGATGGGTCGCCCGGGTCTTTCCCTACTCACCTCTGCCGCTCCTGAGGCGGATTACGCGGTGACGCTCACAATTCAGCCCTCTACCACCAACTCCCGGCAGCAGGAGTTGGGAATCCGGCGGCGGTTGGTTACTGAAGTGGACTCCGCTTATGAGTGGATCCGGCTTTTGCCCGATATAGCGGCTTTGGAGTTCCGGTATTTCCACCCCTCGATTGGCGCTTGGTTGGAGCGTTGGGATGACGCAAATTCTCGGCCTGCGCTGGTTCGGATGAAAGTCTGGCGGCGCGCGAATGAAGAGCCCTACGAGGTGGTCCTGCCTGTCCCCTCACACAAGATCCAGTAAAGCATGCTGCGCCGCTCCATCAATCAAGCTGCTCCTCGCGGAGGAACGCGTGTCGAACGCCGGGTCAGGCTGCCTTCGGGTCGAAGTCGGTCGGAGTCAGGCTCCGCGCTGCTTGCGGTTTTTTGGGCTGTGATCGTGCTGAGCATGGGCGTTTCAAGTTGGTTTCTTTGGTTGCAGGAAAGGCTCAAAGTCCACGCTGAGGAGTCCCGCTCTGCGGAGGCTCTTGCCATGGCGCACTCGGGGATTGCCGTCGCGATGAATCCGAAGGTCGACCGGTTTAGCTCCCTTCTGGAAGCCCAGTTGGGGCCGGATACAGGCTATCGGGTGCGGATTGAGGGTGAGGGTGGCCGGGTCAATCTTGGCTGGATTTTGGCTGGCGAGGATCCGCAGCGCATGGCGATTTTCAAACAGTGGCTGGAGGTTGTCATCGGGATTGATCCGCAGGCTCGGGATCGTCTTGTGGACTGCCTTCTGGATTACGTCGATGCGGACAATGTGACGCGCCTGAACGGTCAGGAGGATATGGTCGACTACCATCCCGCCAACCGGATGATCCAGAGCCTTGCCGAGTTGAAACGCATTCCCGCGATGGGGCCTTTGCTGGCTTATGAGGGATGGGAAGAGTTGCTCACCATGGACCGAGGCGACGACGGGCGTTTTGATCTTGGAGAGGCACCCGAGGGCGTGTTGCGGCTACTACCCGGTTTTGGTGAGGCGCAGGTCCAGCGCTGGCTTCAGGTGCGGGCCGGGATGGATCAGGTGCAGCATACCGTGGATGATCCAAAATTTACTGATTTGAATCAGGTTCGGGCCGCCATCGGCATGGACGAGCGTTTTTGGAAGGCTCTCACTCCGCTGATCACAATCAACGAGCCCACCGTGCGGATCTTCGCCGAGGGGTATTCTGCAAAAGTCGTTCGACAAGTGCAGGTAGTTGTACGAAAAGGCACGGGGAAATCTCAGATACGCTCCTGGACCGAATGAAATCTCGCCCCGCCGCTCAAAAAGCCTGCATCTCCCCCGACCCCCAGGGTTGGACTCTGCAGTCAGGGGAGGTGTCGGTTTCACTGCCAACTTTGGAGGAGGTGGCGTCAAAGATGCCCGCAGCGTTGTCCGTGGAGGCGCTTTTGCCCTCGTCCATCTTGGTGACGGAGCAGTTTACTTTGCCAAAGGCGCCCCGGGAGGAGCTGCTGGCGATGGCGCAGATTCAGCTCGAAAAGGTCCTCCCCTACGGGGTGGGCGAATTTGTGTTTGATTTTGAGGAGCTTAATGAGACGGAGGAGGGCGTCGAGGTCTATGCGATCGCCCTTG
>JBILKY010000049.1:0-16177 GCA_044376395.1 Chthoniobacteraceae bacterium
CCGCGGCGGCACGCGCTGATCCGGACTCTTCAAAACCGGCACAGCCCAGTTCAGATAAGCCCCGCCTTCTTGGCGATCGTCCAATGCCCGCGCGCGGTCGAATCCGCCGGCGCGCGGGAAGTCGGAACGCCTGCCAATTCAAAGGCGTGCTCGTACCGGGAACAAAGAACCTCGTCGCCGATGAGGCTCACCGCGGGCAGCGGGGCGCCGTGAGCAGCCGTTGCTGCAGCGACTTCGATCCCCGTGAGGATGCCTGAGAGATAGTCCGGCAGCCCCTCTGGTGCGATCGTTCCCATAAGGCCCGCGGTTCTTGCTGTGAAGATCACGTGGGAGACTTGCTCGGCTGATTTCAGGCCGATTTGCACGCCACGGGTGAAGTCACCTGCGCTGTGTACGCCGAAAGTCATGAGGCGCCCGAGGATGCTGTGTTGGGTGAGCACTCCGTATAATTCACCCGTCATGTAGGTGCGAAATCTGCCGATGGATCCGTTCTGGTCAACCCACGCCCACTTGCTGTGCGTGCCTGGCAGCACGAACAGGCCCCCAGGCGCGTGGCCCGCTCCCCAAATCTGGGTTTCTTCGCCGCGCATCACGTCAAACTGGCCGTTCAACTCCATCCACTTCAGACCGGGCACGATGCACAACTCTCGACGCGCGGCGGCTTTTTCGGGGAGTTCAATTTCAACGCGGGTCAGACTGCCGGCTGCTTGTTCAAGGCTGGCAGGGCAGTCCAAGTAGGGCGCCTCCTTCCAGCCCTGGCGGCTGCCGATCATCCCGCTGGCGATCAGCGGACACTGATGTTTCGCGATCCAGTCCCCGACAAGAGCGGTGAGTGCCCCGCTGAAAAGACCGTCCTTCACGTTCATGATTCCCGCAGGCGCGCTGCGATGCTCCACTTGCCGGGCATCAGAATCCAGCAAGCTTGCGCGCAGATTGGAGGTGCCCCAGTCGAGGCTGATCAGTGCGGGTGGATTCATTGGCGGAGTCCTTCGGAGTGGCTGAAAAAGAGAGCTAATAAAATAGCCTGTCATGGATGGGACAGGGAAGAATTGATTCGCGAGCAGCCTGCGCCGCGATGTCTGAGACCGAGTATCTGATGCTCCGTAAAATCATGTAGCTCGACAAGCCGCCCCCAGCACATCAACACTGAAAACTTCATCCCCCGAAACGCCGTCTCGGTTCAGCCTCCGTGCAGGCCGCGGCATCACTTCTCCATCCCCAATGAAAACGTTTGCCCGCTTTTTTCTTGCGTTATTGCTCACTCATTTCGCCTTTGCAGAGACCCCCGAATTCAAAAAGCTTTTTAACGGCAAAGATCTCGAGGGATGGGATGGCAATCCGGATTTGTGGAAGGTGGAGAACGGCGAATTGGTCGGCTCGACTTCGGGCCCCGGGCAGCTGCCCTACAATCAGTTTCTAATCTGGCGTGGCGGCGTGCTCCGCAACTTTGAACTGAAGGCAACCATCAAACAGCGCGGCAACAACACCGGTATTCAGTACCGCAGCCAGGAGAACAAGGATCGCAAGTGGTCGATCCGTGGCTACCAGTGCGACATTCATCCGAACGCAGCGTATCGTGCGATGTTGTATGAGGAGGGCGGACGCGGGATTGTGGCTCAGAACGGACAGAGCGTTGTCGTGGATCCTTCCGGCGTGAAATGGCGCACCGCGGAGCACGATCCAGTCAACGTGGATGTCGCCGAATGGCACGAATATTCTGTACTCGCCAAGGGCAACCATATTGTCCATCGGATCGACGGGAAAGTGACGATGGAATTCACGGATTTTGAGGAAGCCAAGCGTTCCATGGAGGGGCTTCTCGCTTTTCAAATCCACGCCGGTCCGGCGATGAGCGTCCACATCAAGGATGTGATGCTTCGCGAACTTCCGGAGGGCGGCGAACTGGCGTTTGAGAAATCGGCCATCCCGAGCGACGCGCAGATTATTGAATCGAAGAAGCCCGCCCCCAAAGCGCAGCCGCCAAGTCCGCAACCGCCGGTATCAAAACCAGTTGAGAAACCAGTTGAAAAAGCGGGTGAAAAAGCGGGTGAGAAGGCGAAGCCAGCCGCTAGGCGGCCCGACGCAGTGGGGCCTGCGATTGGAGCCAATGTTGCGACACCCATTTCGAACATTCGCACGCTGCCAGACTTCAAAGTGGAGCTCCTCTACAGTGTTCCGGGTTTGGAGCAGGGTTCCTGGGTGAACCTCACCAGCGACGAGAAAGGGCGGATCTATGTGAGCGACCAGTACGGCTGCCTCTATCGGTTCATGCCGCCCGCCGCAGGCGAGCCCCTGAATCCGGCCAGCGTCGAGAAAGTTCCTGCGGAAATCCGCGGCATCAACGGGATGCTCTTCGCATTCGGCGCGCTCTACGTCGGGGTGAATGATTACGAAAAAAAGATCCCCAGTGGAGTTTACCGCATCACAGACAGCGACGGAGATGAAATGCCTGACAAGGTGGAGATGCTTCGCGAATTCGACGCAGGCAGCGACCATGGGGTGCATGCCATTGTGAAAACACCGGACGGCAGGGGCCTGTACCTTATCAGCGGCAACAACGCCGTGCTTAAAGAAGGGCCCAAAGACGGCACACCAAACACGTCGCCCGTTGCGAAACTCTGGGGTGATGACCATTTGCTGCCGCGCATGCCCGATGGTCGGGGCCACAACCGCCATGTCATGGCGCCTGGAGGGATTGTGTATCGCTTCACGCCCGACGGGAAAACGTTTGAAATATTCGCGAGCGGCTTTCGCAACATCTATGACGGAGCGATCAATCACGATGGCGAACTCTTCGTGTACGACGCCGACATGGAATACGATTTCAACACTTCATGGTATCGGCCCACTCGGATCAACCACGTGGTGAGTGGGGGCGAATACGGCTGGCGCAACGGCGCGGGGAAGTACCCCGAGTTCTATATCGACAACCTGCCTGCCACGCTCAACATTGGGCCGGGTTCGCCAACGGGCTGCACGTTCGGGTACGGCGCTAAGTTTCCCGCGAAGTATCAGGAGGCCTTCTACGCGCTCGATTGGAGCTGGGGCAAGATCTACGCCGTTCACCTCAAGCCCGAGGGTAGCACCTACACTGCGACGAAAGAGGAATTCGTCACAGGTGGCCCTCTTCCGGTGAGCGATGCCATCATCGGCAAGGACGGTGCGATGTACTTCACCGTTGGAGGCAGGCGGGTCCAGAGCGCGCTCTACCGCGTTTCATACACAGGGAAGGAAAGCATTGAAAAAGCGCGTGCCGTAAATCATCCGGGCGATGCGGAGGCCCGGGCTGGCCGAAAACTGCGGCACTCCCTCGAGGAATTTCACGGCAAAGAATCAGCCAAAGCGGTTGATGTCGCATGGCCTCATTTGCGCAGCACTGATCGTTACATCCGCGCCGCAGCGCGCACCGCGCTCGAGCATCAGCCTCTGGAGCAGTGGCAGGCGAAGGCGCTCAAGGAGACCGACGCCACGGCGCAACTCGAAGCGCTGCTCGCCCTCATCCGTCGCACTGGTGTCTGCCCCACCCACCGCAGTGAAAACCACACTGTCAACACCGCCGCACGCGACGAAATACTGGCAGCCCTGCTTGCACGCGATTTTTCGAAGCTCACGAATGTGCAGCGCATGGCTTTCGTGCGCCTGATCCAGATCACGCTCCATCGCTTTAGCGATCCGGACGCTGGCACGATCGCAAAGATCATCGCCAAACTGGATCCCGCTTATCCCGCGGATAATTTCGAGTTGAACTGGCTGCTCACGGAGACACTCGCCCATCTTCAGGCTCCTAGCGCCGCAGCCAAAGGCATGGCGCTGATCGCCGGCGCTGAAAGTCAGGAACCGCAGATCGAATACGCGCGCAGCCTTCGGTTTCTCCACACCGGGTGGACAGCGCAGCTTCGCACAGAGCAGCTCGAATGGTTTCTGAAGGCGGCAAACTACCGGGGAGGCTCGAGTTTTGAGAAGTTTCTCGAGTTCATCCGAAACGACAGCACCGCCACGTTCACCGAAGGTGAGAAGACGAATTTTGCGGAGTTGCTTGCCAAGAAGCCCGAACGCAAATCGGCGATCGAAAGCGTCGGCGCGATTTTTGCAGGGCGCATGCCAACCATGTGGACCCTCGAGGAGTTGAGCGCGGCGGCCCAGCATGGAATGAAGAGCCGCAGTTTTGAGAACGGCCGCAAAATGTTCAGTGCCGCGGCGTGCTACACATGCCATCGCTTTGGAAACGCCGGAGGAATGACGGGACCGGATCTGACGGGGGCGGGAGGAAGATACAGCCCGCACGACCTTCTGGACCAGATCATCAATCCGTCGAAGGAAATCAACGAACAGTTTGCGCCCATCGTTGTCACCAAGAACAACGGCGACATGTTGAGCGGCGTCGTTGTAAATCTGAGCGGCGACAACGTCACCCTGAACACGGATCTCACGGATCCAAACCAGCGGGTGAACGTCGACAGAAAAGAAGTGAAGAGTATCGAGCTTAGCAAGGTGTCCCCGATGCCGCCCATGCTTCTCTCGCCGCTTCAAAAAGAGGAAATCCTCGATCTCCTCGCCTATGTGTTGAGCGGCGGTGACAAGGCCCACGCGATGTTCACGCGCTGAACATTCCGTGCAGCGCAGGATAGTGCGGACCGCTTATTTCGAAGCTGACTTTAGTTGCGAGATTAGAAATTCTGTTGGTGTTGGATGTTTGACATCGGCGGCACCCGGATACACCACCTCGGCAGAGACGCCCTTGGTGAGGCAGTGTTCGGCCAGCTTCACACCGAAGTTGGCGGTGTGGGTCGGATCTTTCTGGGTTTGGCCGATTGCTGGTGCCGCGTTGAATATCATGTAGACCGCCGGATCATCCGAGCTAACCAGGGCGTAGGGTGAGTATTCTGCAATGAGCGGCAGGATTTTCTCCCGGGCAGACAGAAACTCCTGAAACGAGCCGAGGCCGAACGCGTGCCCGCCGTAAGTGCTGTTTGGCGTCCATTCCTGCATCTGCTGAGGATCCAGCGTGGTTTGAGGTCCGGTCACTGCTGCGCACAAAAGCCGCGTTGATTCGCGGGCAACGGGATCCTCTGAATTTGGAGCCGACATGTCTTCATGAAAAGCCAGCCACAGGCTGGAGCAAGCCCCTGCGGAGCCGCCTGCCGCACCGATGCGGTTTTTGTCGATGTTCCACTCTGCGGCCTTGCTGCGAACGAACTGAAGTGCGCGCGCCGCATCGTGCAGGGGCGCTTTGACGGGGGGAGTCGTGTCCGCCGAGGAGTCGCGACGGATCAAGCGGTAATTGATGGCGACCACCGAGACACCCGCTTTCAGAAGCGCCGGAACATCCACGAAGCGGTCGACCCTTTCCTTGCTTCCGCTGACCCAGCCCCCTCCGTGAATCACAAAAGCCACGGGAGCGAGGCCGGATGATTCCGCTTTCCAAAAGTCGAGAACTTGTCGCTCATGCTCGCCATAGGGGACGGCGCTGAACGTGGGTGCTGGCACGGAAGGGGAATAGGCCTCCGGCTTTTGATTCCCCGGCTTTTCAATAATGGCTTTCTTGGCGCGAACCGGTTTTTTGGCGGACTCGGCAGGCGAGCCATCTGCGGGAGCTTGCGCAAAGAAGGGTGAGGCAATCAAAGAAATCGTGGCGACTACGACGGGGGTTTTCATAAGCGGGTCCCGAAAGACTCTGCAGTGCAATGGGCATGCATGCGAGTCTAACTCGCCTGAAAATAGCCCTCCAACCCCGTCGACCCGGCTCCACTCGTGTGCCGCAGGTGGTGTCCGTTATTAGCGCGCTTCAAAATCGCCACGCTTGCAGCGGGTGGAGAGCGGTATTAATTTGCGACGCATGATCACGTTTTTGCACGTGTTCCTTTTTCTAATTAGTGGCATCGCCCTGCAAGCCCAGCAGCGCGTGGAGGTTTCTAGGGACCTCTGGATCTCCGCTTACTCCAAAGAGGTCGAGGGAAACAACGGAGGCTCCCATCGCCTCAAGCTCAAGGGGATCCAAGAGTTCTTTCTCATCGACTTCGATCCGGCTCCTTTGCGTGGGAAAAGAATTGTGAAGGCGCAGCTTCACGTGCGGCTGGCTTCCCCGGATGCGCCGCTGCGTCGAACCACGGTGTCGACGATTTCACAGGACTGGGTGGAGGGCGCGGGCACTGGCTACGAAACGACGACGGGTGCGAGTTGTTTCACGTGGAGAAAGACAGGCGAGCAGCGGTGGGGAATCAACGACCCTGACATCACCAGCGTTGTTTGCGGGGAGGGCGGTTCCACATGGGGTTTCGGCGACGCATCCATGCCGGATCAGAATGGGTGGCAGATTATCCCAATCCAACCTGATGTTGCTCAGGCGAGGATCGACGGACGTTCCCATGGTTTTTTTGTCATCGACGACGTCGGTAACGAGTACGCGCGCGATGGAAATGCGGTGAGATTCACAAACTTTGTGAATCGTTACGTCTCCAGCCGTGAAGACAAGCGCGAGCACAGGCCGTACTTCTCGGTATGGATGGAGGATGGGTCCGCGAATTCTCCAAGTTCAGCTCCGAAAGCCGAGGGAGTCGGCGTGGCCTTGCTTCCAGAGGTTCCAAAAATCCACCTGATGAAACCGGGTCTACCTTGCCTCGATGGATTCGGGAGCGCACTGGAGTCCACGCACTTTTTCGCAGCAAAAGGTGAGACAATCGGTTTTTCAGTGCCGGGCAAACCCAAGGTGGATGCACCCGGCTTGGACGTGAAACTTTATTCGATGCCGAAAGTCGGCGGGTTTCATGACCCGCTAGTGCCGTCCGGATTCGATGCGGTCGTGCCTGAAAGCCAGGAGACATTCATCGAGTTGCGCGTCCCCAAGCATGCGTTGGCTGGACTGCAAAGCGGTACTGTCCATGTCAACGGCGTGGAAATGCCGTTCATGGTTACGGTGTGGAATTTTACACTGCCGGATGGATTGTCCTTCATTCCGCAGATGAATGCGTACGGATTGCCGGGCCACACGCGGGACTATTACCGGCTCGCACACGAGCATCGAACGGTGCTCAACCAGTTGCCTTACAGTTGGACGGGTAAAGTCGACGAGCCGGCACCGAAGCTCGGCAATGATGGAAGATGGGATTGGACGAAGTTTGACGCTGAATTTGGCCCACTGCTTGATGGCAGCGCGTTTGCCGATCTCCCGCGTGGTGCGATGCCGGTGGATGCCTATTACCTGCTTTTGAACGAAAACTGGCCGATGAAGCACGACGAGCATTTCAAGGGCGGCCATTGGATTGAACGCGCGTTTGACGAGGCTTACTGGAGCGAGTTCCGCGCGATGGCTTCAGAAATCGCCGGCCACCTCGAATCAAAGGGATGGACCGAGCCGATGTTTGAGTTCTACCTCAACAACAAAGTGTACTTCAAAAAAGACGACTGGCGCAGATGCTCCGCTGCATGGATTTTTGACGAACCCGTGCACACTCAGGATTTTTGGGCGCTTCGTCATTACGGTCGCGAGTTCTGGAGTGCCGTCGCAAAACATCAAAAGGTTCGGCTTGCCTACCGAGCCGACATTTCGAGGCCACAATGGCAGCGCGAACTGCTGGATCACTGCGTCAACGCGGAGGTGGTGAGTGGAGCGCTTCGCACTTACTGGCCCCGCGTCCAGCGGCGAGCAAAGGAGTGCCGGAGCATTTACTACATGTACGGCGGCGCAAACGCTATCGGCACGTCGAACGTCGCCAACGCAGCATGGTGCGTCGAAGCTTGGTCGTTGGGCGCGGACGGCGTTGTGCCTTGGAACACCATTGGCAAGGCCGACGCATGGCAGACTCCTGACGAACTCTCCGTGCTGTATCCGAGCGCGAACGGTCCCGTCCCCAGCCTGCGTTTGAAAGCCTTTCTGGCTGGCCAGCAACTCGTCGAGTATCTCACACAGTATTGCGCAGTGAGCGGCCAGAGTCGTGAGACGGTGATGGCTGCATTACGGGCAACCGAGGGCTTTCGCGCAACCCCGGTGAAGAAGAACGAGGAGGACGCTGGCAAGTCGCGGTTCGGCGCCGATACTCAAGCCGCTCTGGAGACGCTGCGTCTTAGACTCGGCGTTTATCTGGATGCGAAAGCGCCGCCGGCGCGCCTCCGGTGGCATGATCCGCGGCCTGTGCGCCCTGATTTAGAGAAGGCGCGGCAGATCGTTCCGCTGACTGCAGTCCCATGAGCGCGTTACCATAGCAGAGCGTGTGAGGGCTCGGCAGGCGAGCAGGACAGCGTTTTACTTTTTGGCGCCGCATTTTGCAGCAACGGGGACAGGCTCTTTTTCTGGGCTCTTGGAATGTCTCTTGAGTAAGACTATCGAACTGCTGGGCGCGAGAAATTCGACTTTCACAGGCCGGCGACGAGAGCCTTGCGCTTGTAGACGAGTTGCTCGACGAGCTTAAGCAGCTTGCTGGCGGGATTCACATGTGAATCGGGGCGACTAATTATGCTGCCTGATATGCTTTGCCCACCGTTGTTAATGATCCGTCAGCGTTAAAAACCGCACAAGGACCCAAAGCGGGATCGTCCTGATCGGCTGGAAACCATGCGTAGCGTTCAATAAAATCACAGTCGTCTAATCGGGGCACCAACTGCTCTATAAACTTAACGATTTGCTCGGGGCGATATTGATTTTCCGCCCGCGTCTTCGCCTTCCAATCGCCCACCCCTAATTCCGTAATCCAGAGCGGAAGACCGTAAAGCTGATAGACCTTTTCCAACTGCTTCATGAGAGCACGTGCATTCAGCCCACCGTAGGAATGAACGGTGACGAAATCCACCCGCAAGCCCTGTTCGGTCACTCCACGCATGAAGGCTTTCATCCATTCCCGATCCGGATGCACACAGCCTGGACTGCCAAGTCGGACGTCTAGCTCCATGAGTCTCGGCCATGCTGCGAGCGCTTCAGAGACGGTCATGTCAGACTGGTCGGGCTGGTCCGGTTCGTTGAACCCGAGTAAATGGTCGGCGCGGTGTTGGCGCAGCACAGAGCCGATGTTTAACATCGAATCCTCGCACAGTTTGCCCCAGGTCATTGGAACAAATGTGACGCCGGCGGGCACGTTCTCTGGAGGCGTGACGTTCCAAGAATAAAACCAACGAGCGCCGATGGCTTCAATTTTTCCCCGCCACAATTTATCCTTATCCGCAGTAATCCCAATACCGCGCTTCGGATTACGCCGAAAGGGAGGAGGCTTCGGGGTATCGCGCATCTTCGGAAGCACGGCCATAGCCGTCGTCACAAATCCGAGTTGGATGAAATTTCTCCGAGTCATAATTTCGAGTGCCACACCCCGACGCGTTACGTTAATTTTTGTGCCAGCGTCGTCACCGATTTAATCGAAACATACGACACGTAGGGTTTGGTGGAGTGGACGAACTGGCGTCGATACTCCGGCCGCCTTTGAGGCGCTGCGCTTCAGACTCGGCGCTTATCTTGATGCGGAAGCGCCGCCGGCGTCAGGCCGGTAGCATGATCCGCTGTCTGCGTGTCCTCCCTTAGGAAAAGCAGGGCAAAACGTTTGGCGGACTGCAGCCCCTTAAGTGCGTTCCCACAGCACTGCGTGAGAGGGGTTGGGGGACGAGGATGCCAGCGTTCTCATCTCAGGTAAAAAGGTTGTCAGAAATCGCCGAACCCTGCGAATCAAGGCGAGCGGTGCCAATGGGACATGCGCTTTGTTGCACCGCTTCAGTTGGTGCTAAGCGGGATGATGTCGGTGCTGTGAAACTGTACGCTCATCGTGGGCGTGGCATGGCCGCTTGGTCTTGCAGGCGTTTGCACGGCCTTTCCAATACGCTCTTTAATGAATCAGCATCTCATTCGATGCGTCGAGCATCCACCGAATACTTGCCTCGAACATTCATTTTAAACGAGTCTTTCTGGATGTTCGTGAGCCCGTATTCTTGTTGCCCCATGGCGCCAGACATGTCTTTTGTAATTAGAATATCGCCTTGAAATGACCAGTTGGTCGGAGATTTAAAAGAGCTGTTTTCAATGACGCAAGTGCCATCCTTTTTGAAGTGCCAAACGGAATCTCCAATGGCCCATCGGCCCACAATCCACTGCGGATATTGTGTTTCTTGTGCGGTTGGAGCTAACGGTGGCTCTGTGCTTTTGACAACTTTCGCCGTAATCTTGCTAAGTGCGTTTGGCTTATTCGGATTTACCGATGCAGTGCACTGCAGGGTGCTTGAGCGAGGTCTTGGTCCCTCCATAGAGGTGTAGCTCAATTTGAATGTGCACGAGAATGCCCCGTCAGTTTGGAAGTCCGTAATACGCGCTTTCCAATTTTGGTACCGCTTCCAATCACCCTTGATGTCTGCGAGGACGGCCGCTCGCGAGATTGGGCGTGTCTGGTAATACTGAACGGAGTCGTCGAGCAAATGGGTCAGAGTGCCGATGTCATGATCCTCGATGGCCACAAAAAAGGAACGTACAATAGATTCGATGGAGGTCGGTGGACTCTGTGCCGCCGACGAAACCATAGGCGCTCGCGCGCTTGGTTGCGTCCATTTCACATCCCTTATTCTGATGATATCCGTTGGTTCTTTGCGTCCAGCAAGCAGTTCCTCCACCATGTCGACGGTGACGGTACATTCCTTCCCTGTAAACGCAGCGGGGTTACTGAGGACTTTCGCCACTGAGGACTCAAACTCTATCAAAGCAAAAATCTCTTTTTCGCCATTTTTGGTCTCCATGATCCAACCTTGAAAATTTTTTTTCGATCCCTGAAGTCGGTTTTTTCCGGAAACAATGCCCCGGAAAATTCCAGAAAACGTTCCACTTTCGCCATAGTCGGACAATTCGAGAGCGAGAGCTGTTTGCATTCCAAAAATGACTCCGAGTAACGAATAGAAAATTCTCTGCAAAAACGTGGTACTCATGCCGGTGAATTGAGAAGCATCGAAAACACGTTTGGCAACAACATCTCTGCAATGTCGACAGGTCCTCAGACGGCCCCTTAGGCATTCCTTGATCCCAAGCGTTCTTTTGGCGCTGCCTGCTGTAAAACTGCGCGTACAGCCTTAGGAAAGAGGCTGGAAGTGATGCAGCGATGGGCGTGCAGCGACGGAGACAGGCACTTCACTTTCCCCGCTTGCCCCAGGCGGCAGTCTCCCAGTGGGATCCGCATCGTGGCTTTCCCGCTTTTAAATGCTCGCATCAGTTTTGGCATCCCCCTTCACGGCTGAGCGAACGCACTTGTTTTTCCACCTCGGTGCATTCGGGTCCTTGTAGGCAGACCAAAGCTGAACAGGTATTTGATCGGTGGTGGCGGGCTAAGAAGCTCCCGCCGGATGGGCGGGCTCTGAGAGCTGGTTTTGTCAGGAGGCTATCACGAGCCGGGGACTTCAATATAGTCAGATCAGACTTGACCAAATGCAGCGCTCAGCCTACTTTCCCGCAGGTGATTTCGGTGAACATCTACGAGGCGAAAACTCAGCTTTCCCGCCTTGTTGCGGCCGTTGAAACCCGTGGGGAAACGATTGTGCTTTGCCGGAATGGGACCCCCGTGGCCGATATCGTGCCCCATCACAAAGGGAGGGACATCACCCTCGAACCCGATCCCGAATTGCGTGGCGCGCGTTACGTGGAGGATCCCACGGCTCCTCTTCAACCGGAAGAGTGGCCGGAGGAGTTGCGATGATACTGCTCGATACCCACGTCATTATTTGGATGGCTTCAGATCCGAATCAGCTTTCTCAAACTGCGCGGGAAGCTATTCACAAATTTAGAGAGAGCTTATTGATCTCGGCGGTTTCGGCATGGGAGGTTGCCCTGCTGTACAAGCGTGGACGGTTGTTACTGCCAATCTCACCGGACATTTTCATGCAACGGGCTGTGGCGCGCCATGGTCTTCATGAATTGCCAGTGACTGCCGAGGTGGCCATGGCCGCCGTGGCGTTGCCGGACATTCACAATGATCCGTTCGACCGAATCCTGATCGCCGAGGCACTCGAAAGGAAGTGCCTCGTGGTGACAAAGGATGCGGTGATTCCCAAGTATCCTAGAGTCTCGGTAGTGTGGTAGTTGAGGTCGCACTGATCCGCTGGAAACCATGCGTAATGTTCGAACAAAGCGCAATGGTCCAATCGGGGCACCAAATGCTCTATGAACTTAATGATCTGCTCGGGACGATATTGGTTCTCCGCCCGCGTCCTCGCCTCACAATCGCCTGCCGCGAATTCCGTAATCCAGAGCGGACGCCCGTAAAGCCAATAGGCCTTTTCCAACTGCTTCACGAGTGCGCGTACATTCGACCCGCCGCGGGAATGGACGGTAACAAAATCAATCCGCAAGCTCTGTTTGATCACTCCGTGACTTTGGCAAAGCGCGGCAAATTGTTCCGCTGACCCATCAGCGCGTTCTCACGCCGCTGCATGTGAGGGTTCGCCGCAAGATCAAGCCAATGTATGGAGCGTTCAAAGAAGGTGCTTGTCACAGGTTGCCGACCCCAGAGAATCAAGGTGTGAAAGGCCGCCCCCGAACCTTCTTGATTCTCGCGTTCGCCTGCCTCCTCTGGCACGCGACTGGGGGCGTTGTTCCCGCTGTTACGGAATCGGAGATCGTGTTTTCAAGGGACATCCTGCCGATCCTCTCGGACAATTGTTACCATTGTCATGGGCCTGATCCGAAGGAGGGACGCAAGGGCGGCTTGCGTCTGGACGTGGAGGCTGAGGCAAAAAAGTGGAAGGACGGGCATGCTGCAATCGTCGCTGGTAAGGCGGAGCAAAGCGAAGCGATCCTCAGGCTGCTTTCCACAGACAAGGATGAAAAGATGCCTCCGCCCAAAACGGGGCGTGCGCTCGGCCCAAAACAGGTTGATCTGCTGAAGCGCTGGATTGATGAAGGCGCGCAATGGGGCAAGCACTGGTCGTTCGAACCTTTCAAACGTCCCACGCTCGTTGCGGGCAGCGTTCATCCGATCGATGTGATGGTCGACGGGCGGCTTCAGAAAGAGGGGGTGCCAGCAAGCGACTCGGCCCCGCGGCATACGCTTCTTCGCAGGTTGAGCCTCGACCTTACCGGGCTCCCTCCGACGCCGGCGGACACGCAGGATTTTCTCTCAGACACCGCGCCCGGTGCGTGGGAAAGGGTTGTGGATCGACTTTTGAAATCAAACGCCTTTGGTGAGCGCATGGCTTGGGATTGGCTCGACGCGTCGCGTTATGCCGATTCCAACGGTTATCAGGGGGATGCGGATCGCACGATGTGGCCGTGGCGAGATTGGGTGGTGAACGCTTTTAATCAAAATCTCCGGTTCGATCAGTTCACTATTTGGCAGCTCGCAGGGGATCTGATGCCCGAGGCAACGCATCAGCAGATTCTCGCCACTGGATTTAACCGGAATCACATGATTAATGGCGAGGGAGGCCGTATCGCTGAAGAGAACCGTGTGGATTATGTGATGGACATGTCTGAAACGATGGGATCGGTATGGCTCGGTTTGACGCTGAACTGTTGTCGGTGCCATGACCATAAGTTTGATCCGCTCAGCCAGCAGGAGTACTACCAGTTCACTGCCTTTTTTAATCAAACTCCAGTGAATGGAGGAGGGGGTAACGCGCAAACGCCTCCGGTGCTCGACTGCCCGTCGCCGGACCAGGCTGAGCAGCTCAAAAAAGCTGAAGCTGATTGGAGCAAAGCGACTGATTTGGTGCGTGGGAAAGAAGATGAAATATTTCCGCGACTGAAAGGAAAATCCGCGCGCGAATCAGTCGCGGTCGTGGATTTGGGTAAACCAGTGCTCGATGCGTTGTCTGTCGCTTCGTCCTCGAGAAAACCCGAGCAGTGGGAACTGCTTATTAAAGAGTTCGCGGAAAAGCAGCTCGAATACGGTCAGTTGATGAAGGCGGCTCTCAAGGCAAAGCAGGCACTCGATGGTGTGCGTAACGCCATCCCGCGCGTCATGGTGATGAGGGATGAGGCCAAGCCAAGGCAGACGTTTCTTCTGAACCGCGGTTTGTATAACCAGCCCGGACCGGAGGTGCAGGCAGCTGTGCCAGCGGTTCTGCCAGCGTTGGAGCGCGGCGAGGCCTCTGAGCGCGCCACCCGACTTGATCTAGCCCGTTGGCTTGTGTCTGAAAAAAACCCGCTGACTGCGCGGGTTGCGGTGAACCGCTTTTGGCAGATGCTCTTTGGGATCGGTTTAATTAAAACGCCTGAGGATTTCGGCGTTCAAGCCGAGTATCCCGTGTATCCGGAGCTTCTTGATTGGCTTGCGAGCGAGTTTGTCGAGTCGGGGTGGGACGTGAAACATTTGCTGCGAACCATTGTGACAAGCCGGGTGTATCAGCGCAGCTCGATCATTTTAAAGCCGGAGCTTCGCGAGCGTGATCCCGACAACCGTCTTTTGGCGAGGGGGCCCCGTTTTCGGATGCCATCCTGGATGATCCGCGATCAGGCGCTATTCGTGTCGGGACTGCTTGATCAGTCTGTCGGGGGACCTCCCGTATTTCCGTACCAACCGACTGGTGTTTGGGAGGAGGCTACTTTTGGCAAGCGTCAGTATCGTCAGAGCGCCGGCCAAGAGCTGCACCGGCGCAGCGTCTATACTTTCTGGCGGCGCATTGTGGGACCAACCGTGTTTTTCGACGTGGCGCGCCGGCAGGTCTGTGAAGTGAAGCCCCTTCGCACGAACACTCCCATGCACGCTCTGACCACGCTCAATGACGTCACTTACGTGGAGGCGGCGGCGGGTCTTGCCAGGGTTGCTCTGAGGGGAGGTGCTGCTGACCCGGAGCGTCTGCGGACCGCTGCTGAGCGGGTTTTGTGCAGGGATCTCTCGCCGCAGGAAACGGCGGTTTGGATGCAAACGCTCGGAAGATCTATCGAAGCATTCAAGCAGGATCCCGCAGCGGCCAAGCGGCTTATGGCGCAAGCGCCGGCCGCGGCGGACAGCGGGCTGCAGCCCGAGGTGCATGCGGCGTGGACGATGCTTTGTCTGAACCTGTTGAACCTAGACGAGGCGCTTACCAAAGAATGAACGAGGCATGATTATGGAAACGTCCCGGCATTTTCTTAGTCCAGACGCGCCATCCGCGTTGCATGAGCATCAGTTGATGGTGAACCGACGGCATTTTTTTCAAAAGGGAACAAACGGAATCGGCGTGGCTGCTCTTGCGGCATTGTTGTCGCGCGATGGTTTTTGCGCGGATCTGGCGCCGCCACCGGAAAGCACAGCGATCCTCGGTGGAGATGCTTTACCCGCTGGACGCAGTGCTGGCCGGTTGCCTCATTTCGCCCCCAAGGCGAAGCGCGTGATTTATCTTTTTCAGAATGGCGCGCCGACGCATGTCGACTTGTTTGATTACAAGCCGCGACTCCACGAGCTCCACGGCACCGCGCTTCCGGAAGGCTACCTTGAAGGCAAGCGCTTCAGTTCGATGACCGGCAATCCACAGGGCAAGCTCATGCTGCAGCCTGTTGAGCCCTTCAAGCAGCATGGTCGGAGCGGCGCATGGGTCAGCGCGTTTCTTCCCTACACGGCGCAGATCACCGATGAATTGTGCTTTATTAAAAGCATGCACACGGATGCCGTGAATCACGCGCCGGCGATCTCCTTCATGCTTAGCGGAGCGCAGATTCCGGGGCGTCCGACCATGGGAGCGTGGCTTACTTACGGGCTCGGTTCGGCTTCGTCGGATTTGCCAGGGTTTGTTGTGATGACATCCGTGAGCAAAAACACAACGTGCGGACAGATCTTCTACGACTTTTATTGGGGCTCGGGCTTTTTGCCTTCGCGTTATCAGGGCAGCAAGTTCCGGGGGAGCCGCGATCCGGTCTTGTATCTTTCCAATCCGGATGGCGTGAGTCGGGAGCTGCGTCGCGGTCTTTTGGATGATTTGGCCGCTTTGAATGAAATCAAATTTAAAGAGGCTGGGGATCCCGAGATCCAGACGCGTATCTCGCAGTACGAGATGGCGTATCGGATGCAGAGTTCGGTGCCTGATCTTACTGATCTATCAAATGAACCGCAGCATGTGCTGGACTTGTACGGCCCGCAGGTTCGCGAGCCCGGCACCTTTGCTTACAACTGCCTAATGGCGAGGAGGCTGGCAGAGCGTGGAGTCCGGTTCATCCAATGCATGCACGCGGGATGGGATCAGCACAATAGTCTGACGACCGAGTTGTACACGCAGTGCGTGGACACTGACCAGCCGAGCGCGGGGCTGA
>JBILKY010000050.1:0-16138 GCA_044376395.1 Chthoniobacteraceae bacterium
CGAGCTCATCAACCGCGTCGGCAGTGCCAACTTCAAGCTGCTTTTCGACATCTACCATGTGAGCATCATGAACGGCGACGTGATCCGAAGATTCCGTGCGTACAAGGATGTCATCGGCCACGTTCACACCGCAGGCAACCCGGGCAGATGCGAATTGGACAGTCAGCAGGAGATTTATTATCCCGCCGTGATGAAAGCCGTGACCGAGGCTGGATACCACGACTTCGTGGCACACGAATTCATCCCGACCTGGCCGGATCCGATTCTCGCGCTCAGGCACGCCGCCATGGTATGCGACGTCTGAGTACCCCGCTCGTCGACTCAACTCACCCGGCTCAGTCGCGTCGAACCGGACCGAACCTCTTATCCACAGCCTGACGCGCAACGTTGAGAGATGGATCCTTGATCTCTTCCATCTTCGCCAAAATCTGCTGAGCCAGTTCAACCCTCGCTTTTGATGGAGCTGGGCCCGAATCCCCGATCAGGTTCTTTGTTTCCTCAGGGTCAACGGCCAAATTAAAGAGCTCGTCACGCCCTTCGTTGAGAAAGTCGCAAATCAACTTCCACTGCGGGGTTCGGAAGACCCGCATCTGGGTCTTGGATTGATGCTTTGTTGAATACTCAGCATAGAAATTTTCGTCCCATCCCTTGCTGCTGCCGCGCAGCAGTGGCTCAATATTGCGTCCCCTTACTGGTGAGTCGCCCGGAAGTTTTCCCTTGGTGATCGCAGTGAACGTTGGCAGCCAGTCCAAATGAGAAATCGTGTGCTCATTCACCGACCCAGGTGCCACAACCCCGGGCCAACGCACAAGCATCGGAACGTGGAGAGAAGTCTCGAACATGTTAGGACGCTGACCTGACGGAATGTTCTGAGTGGCTTGGGGAAGAGCCTCTTTTTTCAAAAGCCAGTGCCCGTTTCCTTTATGGTACACACCATGGTGCCCCATGTTGTAGCCATGGTCGGAAGTGAAAACCAATAGCGTCCGCTTGCTTAAATTCAGCGCGTCTAAAGTGTCCAGAATACGCCCGACGTTTCGGTCCAAAGCAGCCACAGATGCGAGGTATTCGCGAGTCATTTTCAATGCCCGTTCCGAATCCAGTCCGGGGTAATCCGGATTCGGAATCGTCAAAGGTACATCCTTCATGACGGCCCAATCCTCATCAGGGACGGGAAGATAGGCTGCATGCGGCTCGCGGAAATGCACGCTGAGGGCAAACGGCTTCGACTCCTTGCGCTGCCTCAACCATTCGATGGCCTCCTGCGCGAACAGCTCAACGACAAATCCATCGCGCTTTTCAGTCCGGCCGTCCTTCTCATAAGTTGGGTTCAAAGGAGTGGTGCCACCTCCGATGAGTCCCACGAAAGCCCCATACCCTCTCTTGGTGGGATGCTGCTCGGGCAGATCGCCTAGGTGCCATTTACCGACCAAGGCGGTTTCATAGCCTGCCTCGCTAAGAATACGCGGCCATGTGGCATGACGTTCGGACAAGCCGACACCTTTGTCATCCTTCGGATGAATCCAGTCGGTGATCCCGAGCTCGGACCCGTACCGACTTGTCATCAAACTCGCGCGTGAAGGGCTGCATACGGGCGTTGGAGTGAAGGCGTTCGTGAATCGCATGCCCTCTCTCGCGAGCCGATCCAGATTGGGAGTGTGAGCGTGCGGATATCCCGACGCCCTGAGCGCCCACGGGGCCTGGTCGTCTGCCATAATGAACACGATGTTGGGACGCTCGTCCGCGGCGCTGGCAGCGGAATACACACAAAGCAGTAACGCCGATGTCAGGAGATGGAGAAGTTTCATGATTTGTCTCGCGGCTGTTTGAGTAAATTCAACTAATCGATAACGGCGCAGGATATCAACTCAAGCACTCGGCGAAGCCCGTCGTCGCCTCCAGCGCTGCCCTCATTGAAGGGAGTTTTCTGCAACGGCTGCCAACCCTCCCGCGATTTGTCTGAGAACGCTGGTTGAGGGAGTCCTGTCAAAGAGGGATCGTACTGCCCGTCCTTGCCACCCATTTTGTAGATCACAAGATCGAGCGAAGGCACGACAAAGAGCCCGAATCCACCGGCGCCAGACTTAAAGAAAGCATCCGTGGGTGCCGCCAACACATGCCCGTCGGCGTTGTTCTCAAATTGCAGCACAAAGGGGCAGTGCGGGTTGAACGGAGAAGCCTGCTGGCAGAGTTTCACGTAAGAAGTTGGCACCAGTTGTTTGCTCCCCCATGTTCCTCCCTTTGCAAGACAGTAGCCAAACCGCAGCGCATCCGTGGCGTGAACCGCAATGCTGCCGGCACCGTTTGCATGAGGCATTAGAAAATCCCCGCGCTGCAGGCAATACCCCCACGACTCCCAGCCCATCGGCTCCGCGAGGCGGGTGCGAATGTAATCTTGGAGCTCCATCCCGGTGATGTTGCGGAGTACGATTGAGGCAATGTGAGGGGACGGTGAAGAATAAGAATAACCTGCCCCCGGGTCTGTCCAGAGCGGGACACGGAGGGAAGATTGATCAAGCTCCCGAATGTTTTGCCCCGGAACTGGAGTGAGCGCCTGCGGCTTTCCAAAGATCAAACCGGAGGGAGTTTGCCCCTCGCCCCAGAAACCGGCGGTCATGCACAACAACTGCCCAAGCGTGATATGCGCCTTCCGCGGGTCGTCAAGCGGAAGCGCCTCCGGGAGATATTTTTCGGAAAATACTTTTGTCTCAAGTCCCTGCGGAATTTTATCTTTAAATTCCTCCAACATGACGCCGCAAGCGATGCTCGTGTACGCCTTCCCCGTGGAGGCCATATCCGGGTTGGCGTTCCGGCTGGCGCGTCCAAAGTATTTCTCAAAAACAAGGTAGCCTCGCCGCACAACTAGCAATCCCCCGTTTGGAGTACCCCGCTCGCACACCTTGTAGGCGGCTTCCAATCTCTTAAGGTCCAGCCCAGCTTTCTCCCTGATTTCAACTGGACTCGATAAAACGCGCCACCCGCCTTTGCTATCCGGAGGCGGAAAATAATCGTCTCCTTGGACCCGAGTCACGGTTGCGCAGATCAACAATAAAACTACAGATTGAAGCTTTTGAAACATGGGGTGGACTCGTGGCAGCCGACTTCCCTCATTTAGAAGCCAACGCGTGTTGTTTAATCGGTTTGCTTGGACGGGCAATTCAAATTCCGTCGTGAAACATCATTGTGAGAATTTCCGGCGACCCACCCAACCGCCTCGAGAATCATGCCATCCGACAACCACGCGAATCCAGCCCCCGACCAACGGCAAAATGATCTGGTTCCGACAGTTTTCAAAATCCGGTGCGCACGTTACTCAAAGGTTGGTTTTGCCAGGGCCGCGATTTCTCCGGGGGTTAGTGCTCTGGCAAACACTGCGATCTCGTCCAAACGCCCCTCCCAGTTCGAATCATTGTCACTTCGTCCCCCGAAAAAAAACTGCTCTATAGGCACTATAGGCAACGTCGAAGGGGCCGTGGAATCGTGCTCCACCTGTCCATTCAAGTACACCTTCAACCGGTTCTGATGACGTACAAAGGCGAGGTGCTGCCATTTCCAACGAGGCACCTCGTTTTTTCCTATCAGCCGCGGCAATGGGTCGCCTGACTCAATCAAAATCAAGTGTCCGGGTTTATCTGATGCACCCGAAATCCCTATGTGGGTTCCGAAAGCAGAAAGCCCCTGATCGTGATCACGCGAAAAAATCCACCCGCTAACCTCGCGCCCGCCGCTTGGCATCCCGTTCCAAAACCACAGCGATACAGAATAAGAATCCTTCAACTCAGGAAGCCTTGCGCGAAGCCTGCCACCAACAAAAAGCGCGGCTCTGTTGACCGAGGAATCAGAGCAAAACTGGCTCGAGGCAGGTCCATCGAGGTAATAGGTGACCCCAGCCTCGTAGGTCGCATCCCGATGATTCCCGCTCTCGTCTTCAGCGTGAGGCCCGTTGAATTCATCAAGACGCCAGAATGCAATCGGCTTCATCGAGAGAATCGCTTGCGCTGCAGGCCCCATGGGAAGCGTCCAAGGCCTCCTCACCCTGCCGGTCACTTTTTCCAGGAGTTCAATGGCGGCCTGTGAAATCTTTGCCTCCGCAGACACCTCAAGCCCTGCGGAGCGCGCCGGCCAGGTATTATACCCGCCGAATGGATGCTGTTCAGGTGGCGGAATGTAGCCGTCTCCGCCGTTGGCGAGCTCGATGACCATGGTTTTTTGAAATGGGCTCGCCGCTTTGATTTTCAACCCTGTCACTGCATAGGTCTCGTTCGGTGTGGTGGCCAACGCAATCGAGCCAATACTCAACGCCTGAACAACAACGTCCGTCTTTTGCAATTCATTCAGAATAATCTGCTCGCGCGCGTAAACTTCCGCTGGCGTCTTTAGACCCCTTCCCTCCGCAGCCTCCACCGTGCGCTGCGACCATTCCAGCAACTGCTTGTCGGGTACCCTGTATTTGAGCGGGATCCGTTTCTCCTGCATCTGGATCTTCGCGTCCCTTTCATACACGATCCCCTCGTAAGCCCGGAGCGCGATGTCCAGCAACCCGTCCGTGTACTGCTGAATCGTCGGGTTGGGACGTTGCCCTTCCGGGATTTTGTAGTCCACACGGTAGATGTCACCGCTACAGCCATGAGACATCATCCCCACAAACTCCTGACTCCCGCCACCTCTGGTCGGCGCGATACGGAGTTTGAGGCCCTCGCTAAAAAGACCAAAATAATCGGCGCCGATATCGCTATCGCCGAAATAATGCATAGAAAAATTCGCCAGTACGCAGATCGGCCGCCCGTCCGAGCTTTGAACAGACAAGAGCAAGAGTTCAGGATCTTCAGGACCGGCTTCGCTGGTCACATCATCCCAGTTGCGCCCCGCGTGCATGTTCGCGCGCACTGTCTTGTTTCCAAACGGATCCTCCGCGACCCGGTCGGGCCTTCGAATCCACTGACGTAACGCAGTGAATTCGGCGGCATCTGCACGTGCAAAACCGACCTGCGCTGGCTCAAGATTCTTTGCAGCCTTGTCAACCGCATCAAGAATCCGCTCTTTCAAGAAAGGCACATACTGCGGATCCGCTTCCGTGCCCAAACACCCCATCGATGCAGGAGCGCTGTGGCAGTGCGTTGCACAAATCAGAAGACGATCTGTGCGTATGCCGAACCGCTTTGAAGCCTCCGCTTTGACTTCATCCAAAAACGTCCGCCCCATCATGCAGCTATCCACCACCACGATCGCGACCGTTTCATCTTTATCCGAAAACACGAGGGCCCTCGCATTGACAGCGGTCTTTACCTTGGCGAGCGATCGACTGAGCATCCCGCCGTTGACCAGCACTGGGAATGTGTGGGGCGTGATGTCGACAACCGAGCAGCCCGCGCTCAGCTCAGCCCTCAGCTCAGCCCTCAGCTCAGATTGGACCGCTCCGATCATGCATACAACGGCTAGGATCCAGTTCGGCTTGCTCATAATTTGGGGTGCGAGGGCTGGATTTCATTGAATTACAGCTGATTAAATTAGCAAATGAAATCCGATGATCCGCATAACTACCCCGCCCTGAGCTGGGCAGTAGCCCCCTTCAATGCACAACTCTAATGCCGAGCGCTTAATCCGCACGCCTGGAGAGCGAAGGTTCTTGGATACGCATTTGTAATCCGCCGCCATTCGATTATCCTTCCCCTTTTAAATTTATGTGCGGAATTGTGGGATATATCGGAAAAAAACAGGCAGTACCTTTCCTGCTTGAGGGCCTCAGACGGCTGGAATATCGGGGATACGACAGCGCTGGCGTCGCGGTCTTGGGCGACGCAGGCCTCACCTTGCGCAAGCGTATTGGCCGGATCGAAAACCTTGCAGAACTCATCGCGGCCGAGCCCGCTCCGGGAGTCACCGGGATTTCGCATACGCGCTGGGCGACGCACGGAGGCGTCACCGATGCGAATGCGCATCCTCATACTGACCAGTCCGGCAAGCTTGCACTGGTACACAACGGAGTCATTGAAAACTACGCCGCCCTACGCGAACAGCTTTCACGCGACGGGCACACTTTCCTTTCCCAGACCGACACGGAAGTTCTGGCGCATTTGGTTGGCAAGCAGCTGGACTCTCTTTCGCGAGGAGGATCGAGCCTGTCGTCCGCACTGATGATCGAGGCCTTGCAACTCGCTCTTAAGCAAGTTGTGGGCACTTATGGAATCGCTGTTGTTCACGGAGATCTTCCAGGGATCCTTGCGGGCGCAAGGCGGGGCAGCCCCCTTGTGCTTGGCATCGGGAAAGGCGAACATTTTCTGGCGAGCGATGTAAGCGCCATCGCGAACCACACGCGCGAAGTGGTTTACTTAAAAGATTTTGATCTAGCATCGCTGACGCCAGACGGCTTTGAGATCTCCACGCTGCTCGGAGGCAAGAGCGGCTATGAGATCACTGCGGTAGAATTCACGGAGCAGGACGTGGAGAAAGGAGAATATCCGCACTTCATGCTCAAAGAGATTTTCGAGCAACCTGACACAGTCCGTGATGCAATGCGCGGCAGGTTATCGCGCGAAGAAGCCACAGCGAAGCTCGGCGGCTTGAACATGTCCAACGCGGAACTGCGCGCTGTGGAGCGAGTCGTCCTGACCGGTTGCGGCACTGCGGCGCACGCGGCGATGGTCGGTGAGTATCTCATCGAACAGCTTGCACATCTTCCCGCCGAAGTGGAATTCGCCTCCGAATTTCGGTACCGCAACATGCCTCTTCCAAAGGACACCCTCGTGTTCGCGCTCAGCCAAAGTGGTGAAACCGCCGACACGCTGGCGGCTTTGCGGGAGAGCCAGCGAAAAGGCAACCGCACCCTTGGAATCTGTAACAATGTCGCCTCGACGATCGCTCGCGAAAGCGACGGAGGAGTCTACATGCATGCAGGTCTGGAAATCGGCGTAGCGGCTACCAAAAGCTTCACCAGCCAGTGCACCGTGCTCTCGCTAGTCGCGCTTTTGATGGGCAGGATGCGCCATCTATCAACGACGCAAGGACTGCAAATCTTGGATGAACTTGAAGCAATCCCTGACAAGATTCGCACCATTCTGAAGCTCGACTCTCACATCCGTGAGATCGCTCACAAATACGCGCACTCCCAGGCGATGATGTTTCTTGGGCGGCAATTCAACTATCCGGTGGCCCTCGAAGGCGCATTGAAGATGAAGGAGATCTCCTACATCCACGCGAGTGGACATCCCAGTGCGGAACTCAAGCACGGAATCATCGCCCTCATCACACCGGAAGTACCTTCAGTCTTCATTGCACCGAAGGATTCGGTTTTTGAGAAAAACATCAGCAACATTGAAGAAGTGAAGGCCCGGAAAGGACCAGTCATCGGGGTTGGAACAGAAGGTTGCGGACGGCTCTCATCTGTGTGCGATGATACGATCCTAATTCCAGCTTGCCCCGACTTCCTGTCGCCGCTTTTGACATCCGTGCCACTTCAACTGCTCGCATACCACACGGCGGTCGCTCTCGGTTGCGACGTGGACAAACCCAGAAACTTAGCCAAGAGCGTCACAGTGGAGTAATCCACCACGAACCCTGCCCGCGGCCACTCCCCTCGCGATGAAGACTGCGCCCGCGCTTTGGTTTGATGCATCCCCGTGGATCGACGGGAAATCGGAGCCCAGTCTGCCCCCGGTCGATATCCGCAATCCGGCAACCAACGAGGTCATCACTGGCGTCTCATTCGCCGACGAAGGATGCGTTTTGCGGGCGATTAGCGGAGCGGTCCTCGCACAGAGGGATTGGTCGCAGACCTCGGCAATGGATCGCGGAAACGTTTTAAAACGTGTCGCAGAAGCGCTCGTTGGCCGAAAGGATGAATTCGCGCGCCTGCTTACCGCCGAGCAAGGCAAGCCGTACGCGCAGGCTGTTGCGGAGGTCGAATACGCCGCCAGTTTTTTTCAATGGTTCGGGGAGGAGGCGCGTCGCGTCTGCGGCAGGATCGCTCCGCACCCTGAGGCAAATCGAGAATTCCTGCTTCATCATAAACCTGTCGGCGTCGCGGCACTCATCACACCTTGGAATTTCCCGCTTGCCCAGGGGGCGAAAAAAATGGCCGCAGCCTTGGCGGCGGGTTGCGCCGTAATTTGGAAGCCCTCCGAACTGACACCTCTTACGGCTCTCGCGGTCGCTCTCCTGCTTCGAGAGGCCGGAGTGCCAGACGGTACGGTACAGATCGTACCCGGCGAGGGTTCTTTGGTTGGCGCAACCCTTTCAGCCCACCCAGCGGTCAGAGTGCTTAGCGTGACTGGTTCGACTGCGACTGGATCGAGTGTCATGTCAGCGGCGGCGGCCGGGATCAAACGCGTATCGCTGGAACTCGGAGGAAATGCACCCTTTATTATTCTTCCGGATGCAGACCTGGATTTTGCCGCAGACCAACTCACTCGATTAAAACTGTTTGTTTCGGGTCAGGTCTGCGTCACGGCGAACAGAGTTTTCGTGCCTGCCCAACTTGAGATTCAGCTAACCGACTTGCTCTCCAAGAAGTTCGCAAGCGCCAGGGTCGGCAATGGCCTTTCACCGAACATCGACGCGGGTCCGCTGATTCATGCACGCGCATGCGCGAAAGTGCGGCAGCTTGTGGAGGACGCAGTCAACCAAGGCGCGCGCATCGCATTTGAAAATTCGTCTTTCCATCAGGATCCCACCTTGGCGCATGGGAGCTTTTTTCCACCTACTATTCTCACTGGAGTCCACGACACGATGCGAGTCGCAAGGGAGGAAATATTCGGACCCGTGCTCCCGATTCTTACCTACACGGATGAATCGGATGCAGTGCGGCGCGCCAACGACACTCCCTACGGGCTCGCCGCCTACGTGTATGGCACGAACCTATCCAAATGCCGGGCAGTTGCATCCCAGCTGGAGTCAGGCATCGTTGGAGTCAATGAATGGCGTCCCTTGAAAGCAGAGATACCGTTTGGTGGCATTAAACAAAGCGGCATCGGCGCCGAAGGCGGTCAGGAAGGAATTCGCGAGTTCTTAGACACGCAAGTGATTTCGATGCCCATCCCAGCATTGTGAGCCGCCCCGATAAAGCGGGCGACTCAACGCACGGCAACCGCGGCAACTCACTGCAGCAGCCGGTTGACTGTATACGCAACCATTGGATGCCCTAGTGCCTCTCCCTTTGAAGCGATGCCGGAAAAAGTGATTCGATAAACCTTCGCTTTCAAAAGCGCATCGTAAACGAGTCGGACCCGCTTCCGATCTTTGCTCCACTCGAGACTTTTAGGAACGACGCTTCTCAATCCTTCCTCGGGACTGCCGTAACTTGATGAGTACTTGTAACCGTAAACCTCTGTTGGAAATGCGTCCACCGTATCGCCCGATCCAGCGTCCACCGATTCAGTGAACTCCACTTCAAAACCATCCCTCTGGAGGCGCACGGCAAGCGCTTCAAACACGCGCCCGCCTTTGAATACGATCCTTTGAAGTCCCTCCATGGCGCCCGCCCATTCGCGCATTGTCTGACCCACATACAACTCCCCGCCCGAGGGCGAGAAAACCATCCGGTTTGTCCCGTTGCGCAAACCGTTGCTTGAATAAAAGTCGGCACATGCTCCCTGCCATGCACCGTCCACCTTCTCGAGCATCACACGAATGATTCGAGGCGCCGCAGCATCTCCGACCAGCATCTGCCCAGCAAACGGCCCAAATTTACCACCCGTGAGCTCAAACACAGGCTCTGCGGGAGAACGCGAAAATCCGTAGGGAAACGCAACAGCCTCTGGAGTGCGCATCGCATCAAGCTCCTCCATGGGTTGCTTTAGGGGGTCGCGCTTCGCATCGACGCGCGTGTATTCAGGATCCCACACAAGCGAGGACGGGTGCCCGTAAAACTTGCCTTTCTCGACGTGGTACAGCGGATTGGTGCTTCTAAAGTCGCCTTGATTGTCGGTAACCCACACCTGCCCCTGGGGATCCACCGCAATCCCATTCGGAGAACGAAACCCCTTCGCCCACGGCCTCATCACACCACTCGAGTCAATGTGAACCACCCAGCCCCTGTGCTCGACTGAGGCAAAATTCCGACCGCGACGACTGACTTCCGAAAAGAGTCCACGAGTGAATTCAAACGTGAAACCTGAATGCGAAGCGGTGTTCAGCGCGACGTAGTAGCCTCCCTTGCCATCCGGAGCAGGCCCGGCAGTCACCTCATGGTATGCACCACTTAAATTGAAGGGGGCAACAGTCTCGTACTCGTCGGCAGCTCCATCGCTATTGCGGTCACGGATACGCGTGAGCTCTGGCATCTGGCTCACCAGAATTTCACTTTCAGAAATCACACAAAGTCCGTTCGCATTGTGAAGCGACTGGTCACAGAAAACCGTCCAATCGAACTTCGCAGGATCAGCGACAGGTGTCGCAAACAACACGCCCGAGCGGCGCGTTACGACAACCAGTTTTCCGGACGGAGTAAATCCCAACCCGCCGATTTCCGGCGCTATTCCCCTAGGCACGGGTATTTCCTCCACCGCATACGCAGCTCCGGAGACTGCGGCGTGGGAATTTGTTCTGTGAGGTGCGGCCGATTGGCTTGCAGAATCAGCAGCAGTGCCCGTGGAACTGCAAAATAGAGCACTGGCAAAAAAATAGAATCCGGCCCAAAGGTTCGGCCGAATGACGACAGCCCACCAACCGAACTCAACAAGGACAGGCTTAAGCATAAAATCTTTCATGTGTTTGATTTTCTCTCTCTCGTTTGGCTCATTTCTTCTTTGCGGCCGGCTCAAACGGTTCATCCGGAAACGCGGGTTCCAAACGATCCTTGATTTTTACGACAAACTCCCCCCGTCCAGCCTCATGCTTCGAAACGCGGACAAACTCACGGTCAGCGGCTTCGACGTTCCAATCTCGTAAGGCCCCTTCAACCTTCACACGAATATCGAAGCCGTCGGCTGCCGAGGGCACCACACGCTCTCGCACCGTGGAAGTCCCAACGCGGTACCAAAACTCAGGCATGTTCTCAACCATCCGATAGCCACCAAATTTCGGGTGCTCACCTGCGTCCCCCGCTATAGGACTTCTTCCGTTTGCCCGGAAGATGACCGCGCCCACCAGCTTAGGGATGTACACCTTGGGCCTGCCACTCCCCGGCTCTTTTCCCCAGTACCAGTTCATGTCCATGAACCCGCCGCGCCACGCGTACATCAACCGACACTCGGTGGAATCCCATACATACGAAAACTCCTTGCCGTGATTCACTGCAATGGCACCGGCGATCCCAGGAAGCATCGGAACGATGCTTGGCACCTCAACGGTTTCACCCGTTGAGAGGTCCTTCTTTTTCTCAAAAATATCCAAGCGAGTGTTCGGGTCGTAGCGCACTGCCGGCTTCGCCTTGGAGTGATTCGAAAAAACCAGCGCATCAAGACCAAGCGATGGCACGAAAGTACGGATCACATACGGCTTCTCCATGGTTCCGAGCGGCTTGTGCGTCACTCCGGAGTTCTGCAGAGCGTCTGGCACCTGAGGTGCGGACGACGCTGTCTTCACCGCCCCCGAAAGTTTTTTGCCAACTTCCAGGACACGCATCACGCCGCGCATCGTGAACCAATGGCCCGGAAATGTGCATACATAGGGATACTCGCCTGGCGCCTCGGGCGCCTTGAATTTCAAAGTCTCTTTCTTGCCCGGCTGAATCAGCTTGGTGGCAGCCACGATACCAGGAACATCGGGAACAAACTGTTTCTCCATCCCTTCAAGTCCCATCGCCCCCACTGCCGCAGTTAACGGCCCCTCGGCCTCCGGCTTCACCAGCACCAAGTTGTGCGGGAGCACGCAAGGGTTTGAAAAACTCAACTCAACATCCGAACCAACGGCCACATCAAACCGCGTCACGTCGAACTTCACCAGATTCGGCACCACGGTGATACTGATTCGTGTGGCACCCTTTTGAACCTCACCCTGTGCGACTGCTTGGTGGCCGGTCCAGAGCAGCAGGGCAAGAGCAAGCAACGGAGCGATTTTTGGGTTCATTAAGTTCATTGGTTGAAAATTCAATGTGAGGCGGGGTGGCCCGTGCTTTAGGCAACACCCTTGGCCAAAGTTTAGCTTAAAGCATACTTTCCAACCAAGCGTTTGGCGTGTACAAACGATGCTCCGACGGATCGTGGCCACCAGACACTACTTTAAGGAACTTCGGCTGCAGCAATTCCGCGGATTGCAGGCAATCATCCGGCTTGGCAGCTTCTCCGCGGCAGCGCGTCAGCTTGGCCTCACCAAGGCGTCCGTATGGCAGCAAGTGCGCGCCTTGGAGGAGGAGTTTGGCTGCAGGCTGATCGAGGCCATCGGCCGACGTGCGCAGCCCACGCCCGACGGCATTCGCCTCGCACGCCTGAGCTCGCCTCTGGTTGAGGGGTTTGACTCCATCAAATCCGCGTTTGAAGCAGAGTGCGCTTCGGTTGGCCCAGCGCTCTCGGTTGCCACCACCCCAAGCTGCTTGGCCCATGAACTTCGACACACCGTTCTGAAGGTAAGGACGGCATTTCCAGATGCACAGCTAACCTTCCAGGATCGCAATTCACCTGCCGCGATTGAGTTGCTCGAAAACAGCGAGGCCGATGTTGCAGTCGCCGCGCGCTTCGATGAATGGCCCCAAAAGCCGAAGCTGGATTTTCTTTTGCTCACCGAGCATCCGTTCGCCGTTGTCGCCCCAGAGGGCCATCCGTTGATGAAATCCGGCAAGCTGAAACTTGCCGACCTTCGGAATCACCCGCTGCTTCTTCCGGGGCCTTCGGCCAACTGCAGGCCCCGTTTGGAATCGGTGTTGCGGCGAGAGAGAATCTGGGACGATCTCAAAGTTGTCTTGGAATGCAATTTTCCAACCGGACTGCTGGAGTATGTGGACGCCCGCCTCGGTGTCGCAATCACACCCGTGCCAACGTCATTTTTCAAAGATGCCGGCCCCCTTCCGGCTCGCGTTCCGGGTAGACAAACCATGGTCCGTTCACTGAGCTCCCTTTTGGGCAGCGAACCAGTGTATTTCATTCGGCGCAGGGGGTGGGTGGAGACACCTCTGGCGCGCTTTTTCCGAGAGACGCTCTTCGGAAAGGCAGCCAAACTCGCATAAACAAAGCATTCAGGAGACTCCAACGAGATTCATGGGGCTGCTTCCGGGCGATTTCCTGCGGTGACACTCCACAAGAATGAAGACTTTTGCCTAAACTTCAGACATCCTTTTCCCTCCGAAAATTCCACTCACTCACTATGTCCACCTTACCTTCAGTCACCCGCATGGAGAAAATCGTCAGCCTGTGCAAACGCCGAGGGTTTGTATTCCAATCCAGCGAGATCTACGGCGGTTTGAACGGGTTCTGGGATTACGGGCCGTTGGGGGCGGAGCTCAAACGCAATGTGAAGGATCTCTGGTGGCGAAGCATGACACGCATGCGGGACGACGTGGTGGGCCTCGAGGCGACGATCATCATGCACCCGAAAATCTGGCAGGCTTCCGGGCACGTGGACACCTTCAGCGACCCAATGTCGACCTGCAAAGCCTGCAAAAAACTCGTCCGCTCCGATCAGGTTTGGGAAATGCTTGAAACCGCGCAATGGGCAGAGCCTGTGCGCGCCGCGCACTCCCCGGCCGGAGTGAACCAAGAGGCACTCGCAAAATGGGCGAAAGGCAAAGCCCCACGCACCGTGCCAAATCTCGCACTGGCAAAGGAACCCGACACCATTCTTGCACGCATTGCCGAGCGTGCCTCGGACGCCGCTGCATCACTGCAAACGCTTTTCCAATTGGCATGCACTGCGTCGAGCGAAAGCACTCTCTCCACGCCCTGCCCGCACTGCGGCGGGGAGCTGACTGATCCCCGCCCCTTCAACCTGATGTTCAAAACATACGTCGGCCCGGCCGCGACCGAGGAAGACATTGCGTACCTCAGACCCGAGACCGCCCAGGCAATCTTTGTGCAGTTCAAAAACGTCCTTGAAACCAGCAGGGTGAAGATACCTTTCGGCATCTGCCAAATTGGAAAAGCATTTCGCAACGAGGTTACGCCGCGCAACTTCACCTTCCGGTCCCGTGAGTTTGAACAAATGGAGCTCGAGTTCTTCATCAAACCCGATGAAGTCGTCCACGGCCAGACAGGGGGCGTTGCGACGCTCGCGTCTGACACTTCAATGAGTGACCCTCAACCCAACTGGGGTTGGGAGTTGTGGCACAAGTACTGGGTTGAACAACGTTTGAGCTGGTACGAGTCCATCGGCCTAAAACGGTCTTCACTAGAGGAATACTGGCAAAAGCCGGATGAACTCGCGCATTACGCCAGGGCCACTGTCGATATTCTCTACAAATTCCCGTTTGGAACTCAGGAACTTGAAGGCATCGCTGCCCGAGGGAACTTCGACCTCACCCAACACCAACAACACTCTGGAAAATCGATGGAGGTCTTCGACCAAGAGGCGAATACGAAGTATGTGCCCCACGTCATCGAACCCTCGGCAGGCGTGGACCGCCTCATCCTCGCGCTGATTTGCGAGGCGTTCGAAGAGGAGAATGTTACGGACGACAAGGGACAGACCGAGGTGCGTACTGTTCTGCGCTTTCATCCGCGGGTCGCGCCGATCAAGGCAGGGATCTTCCCACTTTTGAAGAACAAGCCCGAACTTGTGAAGAAAGCACTGGAAATCCGCGATGCCCTGAGGCCGCACATGAACGTGTTCTATGATGACGGCGGAGCAATCGGCCGGCGCTATCGCAGACAAGACGAGGCTGGGACGCCGTATTGCGTCACGGTGGACTTCGACACCATCGGCGAAAACGGCGACGCGAACCGCGACACCGTCACGTTACGCCACCGGGACTCTATGACTCAGGAGCGGATACACATCTCGGAGCTGCTTGGATTTTTATCCTCAAAAATCTGTTAGCAGGACCGAACCACCTGCACATTGGCACATCCAATCCCCTCCGCCGCACTCATGCTGGAATTCGACTTTGTCGTGATCGGAGGAGGAAGCGCTGGGTACGCCGCCGCATCGCTTTGTGCGCGCGAGGGACTGAAGACTGCAGTGGTTGAGGGCGGCGAAGAGATCGGAGGCTTGTGCATCCTGCGCGGCTGCATGCCCAGCAAGGCGCTTCTTGCCACATCTGCTCGAGCTGCCGCTGTCCGAAAAGCCGCTGAATTCGGTGTTCTCGCTGACTTTAAAGGGGTGGACCCAGTCGCCATGCAAAGCCGGAAGCGACTGCTCGTTGCAGATTTTGCAGGGTATCGCTCTCAGCAACTCCAGTCAGGCAAGTTTTCCTTCCTTCGCGGAAATGCGTCTTTTGTAGATCCGCACACCCTCCGCGTTGATTTACTCAAGGGCGAGTCAACCGAGGTCCGGGCAAGCTACTTTCTGATCGCAACCGGCTCCACGAAGTTTACTCCCGAAATTCCCGGACTCCTCGAGGCAAGCCCACTGGACAGTGATACTTTTCTTTCGAGCGAGACGATTCCGAGTTCCATCGTGATTCTCGGCGGGGGAGCCATTGCTCTTGAGGCTGCAACCTTCTATGCGGGCGCTGGGTCGCGAGTCACAATCCTTCAGCGCTCCTCACGGATCCTCAAGGAGGCCGAGCCCGAGGCCTCAGAGTCCATCGCCGCAGGGATGGTTAAAAATGGAGTCACGATCCACACCAACGTGAAAATCCGTCGAGTTCATGCGATGGACAATGGCGCCAAGTGCGTTGAATTTGAAACCACTGACGGACCGAATACAGTTGTGGCGGCAGAACTCATGCACGCCTTCGGCCGGGTGCCCGCCACCAGACATCTGGGGCTTGAACGGGCAAACGTTTCGAGGACCGGCCCAGCCATCTCAGTGCAGCCAACCCAACAGACGACGCAGCCGCACATTTTTGCGGCAGGCGACGTGTGCAGTCCCCTGCAAGTGGTGCACATCGCCATCGCTCAAGCCGAGGTTTCGGCACGCAACATCCTGCGCCTTGCGAAAGGCACGACCGAGCCCCTTGAGCACACCGACTACCGTTTGAAACTTCTCGCGATTTTCAGCGAGCCAGGATTCGCGTCGGTCGGATTTACCGAGCAAGAAGCAATCCAAGCCGGCCATGACGTTTTATGCTCGTCTTACCCCTTCAACGACCACGGCAGATCCATGGTGGATGGGT
>JBILKY010000253.1:0-5537 GCA_044376395.1 Chthoniobacteraceae bacterium
GTGAAGTCAGGGGCCGGCCTGACGACATCAGCAGAGGCGGCGAGGCACAAGGCACCCAAAAGAACCGAGGGTAATGCGTGTTTGAATTTCATAGGAGATTTTTCCCGCCGCCGGAGTGATTCAACCCCGTGCCGCTGCACTTACACTTTCATGATATCGGCCTCCTTGGCGACCGTTGCATCGTCCACTTTTTTCACAAACGCATCGGTGAGTTTTTGAACTTCCTTTTCGTAACTTTCCACCGCGTCTTCCGTGATTCCGCCCTCCTTGCTCATTTTTTTGATGGCGTCCATCGCGTCCCGGCGGGCGGAGCGGATTCGCACGCGCGCCTCTTCCGACATCTGCTTTACGCCCTTCACCAAATCGCGTCTGCGCTCTTCAGTGAGCGGCGGGATTGGCATGCGGATGAGCTTTCCGTCTGTCACGGGATTGATCCCGACCTTGGACTCTTTGATCGCTTTTTCGATGTCTTTGGTCGTTGAGGCGTCGAAGGGTTGAATCACGATGAGCCGCGGCTCGGGTGTGGTAATCATCGCGAGCTGTTTGAGCTTCATTGATGCGCCGTAAGCCTCCACGTCCAGATTTTCAACGAGGGCGGGGGAAGCCTTCCCAGTTCGAACTGCAGCGAACTCGTGGGTGATGTAGTCGAAGCCTTTTTCCATAGCGGCTTCCGCGTCCATTAGAATTTCATCAGGGTCCATGTGTTTTTGTGGGTGAAAGAGTTTTTTAAGGGCCTGCTCCAAAAGGTCCTGCCAAGGTTTTATTCGGATGTGACGATCGTTCCGACGGGTTGTCCTAAAACGGCGTTGCGGATGTTGTTCGGGGTCATCAAGTCGAAGACCAAAATGGGAACCCGGTTGTCCATGCAAAGAGTGAAAGCGGTGGAGTCCATGACTTGCAGTCGTTTGGCCAGCGCCTCGGAGTAGGTGATTCTTTCGTACCGCGTTGCCGTCGGATCTTTCTTGGGGTCAGCAGTGTAAATCCCGTCCACCTTTGTCGCTTTGAGGATCACCTGCGCGCCGATTTCGCTGGCCCGGAGTGCGGCAGTGGTATCGGTGGAAAAAAACGGATTGCCCGTGCCCGCTACGAAAATGACCACGCGTCCCCGCTCCATGTGGCGCATGGCGCGGCGACGGATGAATGGTTCAGCGACGCTTTGAATGGGTATGGCGGTCTGCACCCGGGTGGCCAGACCAATCGCCTCGAGGCTGGATTGGAGCGCCATCCCGTTAATGACTGTGGCGAGCATTCCCATGTAGTCCGCAGTGGTCCGTTCCATCCCACGGTGACTGGCCGTGAGGCCGCGCCAGATGTTCCCGCCACCGATGACAATGGCCACCTCCACCCCGAGGGAATGCACGTCCTTAATCTGCTGGGCCACCTGCGCCACGATGTGCGGGGAGATGGAGTCCATGCTGCCGGGTTCCTTCAAAGCCTCGCCGCTGATTTTGAGTACAATGCGCTGATACTTCGGCTTTGGGGTTTGGGTGGGTTGGTCTGCCATTTGGACTATCTTGCACAGAGTCGGGGCGCGCTTGCAAAGACCAAAGAATGCCACAAATCGACTCCGAGGCACTTGCACCCGCCCGAATGTTCGGGGCACAATAGCCGGTGTCATGGGAGCCAACCGTCTACAGCAAATTCTCGCAGTCAAGCAGCGGGAGGTCGCGCGTATCTTCCCCCGTGCTGAGCATCTCCGGGCGTCCGCCCTTCAGCGGAATGATTTCCGCTCTTTTGTAGCAGCCCTGAACCAAGGCACTGATGCACTTGGTCTGATTGCCGAGGTGAAGCGCGCCAGCCCTTCTGCGGGGATCATTGCGGCAAACTTTGATCCTGTTCAAATCGCGCTCCAGTACGAAGCGGCTGGGGCGCACGCTTTGTCTGTTCTCACGGATGAGGAGTTCTTCAAGGGAAAGCTCGCCTACCTCAACCAGATCCGAGCGAAGGTGGAGCTGCCGATTCTAAGGAAGGATTTTATTATCCACGAATCGCAGATCGCGGAGGCGAGCGTTGCGGGGGCGGATGCGATACTCTTGATCGTTGCGGCTCTCGAGCAGGACAGGCTCCGCGAGCTTCACGAGGAGGCTGAGTTGCTCCAGATGGATGTCTTGGTAGAGGTTCATACCCTCGAGGAATTGGACCGTGCGCTTGAGGTGGGCGCGACCATCATCGGCATCAACAACCGCAACCTTACGACATTCGAGGTGGATTTGGCCACGACGGAACAAATCAGCGAGGAGGTGCCGGATGGCGTGGTCTTGGTTTGCGAAAGCGGGTTGAAAACGCAGGAAGACAGCAAGAGGGCGTTTGCTGCGGGCTGCAATGCAATCCTGGTTGGGGAAAGCCTGATGCGCGCGGATGATGTGTCCGCGAAGGTTGCGGAGTTGTTGTCGGTTTAAACTGTGTTTACTCGGCGAGGTGCGGGGGATCAGCGCTTCACGTGCAGAAGCACGGGTTGCGAAGCCTGGCCGCCGTCCTGCTTGGCTCTAAAGAAGATCCAGCGCGAACTTTCCGGCACCCACTTCGGTGCGCGCAGCATGAAGGAACGCTCGGTTTCGCCCTCGATGATCAGCAGTCCACTCAGTCCAAGGTTATCAACGTAGACCCCGTGCGGTAGATTCCGGCCGGAGTCTTCTTTACCCAATTCGATTCGATCCTTAAAATCAATGCGCGTTGCAAGCACCTTTGCGCTGATGGTCTCGCCGGCACGAACAGTCAGCTCAAGCGGACCATTCTCGTTTTTCAACGGATTGCCCGAGTCGCCGTCCGGTTCGATGCGCACAAGCACTTTCGCCGGCTGTCCGAGCTTTATCTCGCCAATTGGAATCTCATGTGAAACAGCCTTACCGTGAATGGTTGCTGTGCCGATAAGTTTGACCTCCTTTTGGGCACGCTCCGAGGGCTGCATTACGTCGGCATCTGTCCAGATTACTCCGAATGCCTGGCTTTGTCCCTCCTCAATGACGATCGGTGAACTGGAGTGGAAACCCGGAGGAAGGTTCGTGCATTCAATCGTGACTCTACCCTCAAATCCATCGTGTCGGTCCACGGCAACCGTAAATTCCTGGCCGCTTCCTGGGCTGATTTTAGGTGATTTTCCAGCTGGAATTTTGAGTAAGAAGTCCGGTTTGGCGGCTCTCGCTTCTAGGGTGTATCCGGACTTTTCGCTACCAACCCCCCGGGCGTCTGTGATCCGCAGGATGAATCGCCCTTTTTGTGGAGCGGTAAAACCAAGGACTGAATCCGAGCCAGCTCGGCGGTCCGACGCGTCGTCGTTTTCGTAATTGAGGTGGAAGACAGGGAGACCGTTTGGCGCGGGCTGCGCTCCCGGCGGCAGGGCATTCACCACATAGACCGTCTCTCCGAGGGGATGTGCCGCTGGTGTCGTGTCAAAATAGGTGTGGCGCATGCCCGTCCCGGGATAAACCATGAAACCAGAGTCAGGTCCGCGTGGGTACATCCACAATTTTACGATCTCTCCATTACAGTAAAGGAACTCGTTGATTTCCATTTCGCGGAAATGCTGGATGCGGAAGTCATCGGAGGTGGTCGAATCTTTTCCTCGGAATGTGAGCCATGAGCTGCGGACGGCCTGTAGGACGGCCCGTTCAAGTGGGCGACCATCTGCGGCGAGCACTTCGAGCTTGGAGTCGAGTTTGGAGCCCGATCTTGCCGCGTTGACTTCGAAGAACCACTGTTGGTCCTTTTCAGACTCGAAGCTGAACAAGTCTGTGTCGCCGTCTCTGCTGATCGATCCCTTGATGGACGCTGGAAACCTGACGTCCATGGCGTGCGCATTGTCGTCGTTTGGCTCAAGCTCCGACAGTTTAGTCATCGGCTGATCCGGTTGCAGAGCGCGAGTCAGGTTGGAAAGAGTTTCCGATTTTGAGTCAGCATGGTCCGCCTGTGCTGTCACGGTTGCCGGACTGCTTTGGGGGGATGCGCTGGATTGTTCGCCTCGTGCCTTGAATGAAACGCGCCGTACACTCCCGTCCATGCGGGCCAGCATGACCTCTTGCTCGCTTGGAACCATTGTCAGCGCGCTGACGGTATCAGAGTGTGTATCCTGGATAGCGAGTAGCGTGAGATCCGGAACCGACCAAAGTTTTGTGGAGCGATCCAATGAGACGGTAAGCATCCGGGTGCCTTCCTTGTTTAGCATCAAGCCTGTGATGGCGGCCTCGTGTGCGAACCGAGTTTCAATGATTGGGTTCATCTCAACCTGATCCCGTGACTTTAGCTCCCAGATACGGATGCGGTTGTCCGCGCCTGCGGATAGGAGGTGCGAGCCGTCCGGTGTGAAGGATACGCAGAACTGTTCGCCCTGTGGTTCTTTCAATGTGTCCAACCGAAGGCCGTCCCGCACTCGCCAGACTTTGGAGGTCTGGTCGCCGCTCGCGCTCGCGAGCAACTTGCCATCAGGGCTGAATGCGATATCAAAAATGGCCCCGTTATGACCGCTGAGTGTGCGCAGCGGTTTGCGGCTGACTGGATCCCACAGAATAATCTTCGAGTCGTATCCGCCGGAAGCGAGAAGTTTGCCGTCTGGAGACCATTTCAATGAATAGATGAGATCCCGATGTTCCGCGGGAAATTCGTGGCGTGCTGCCTCCGCTGTGTCTGTGCTCCAGACGGTCAGTGTTCCCTTAACGCCAGCGACACCAGAAGCGACCGCGAGGCTTTTTCCATCCGGAGAAAATTGGATGGAGGTGATTTTTCCGTCGTGTCCCTGAAGATTGTGTCTCACGCGGCGGGTGTTCTCTTCAATCACTTCAACCGTTCGATACCGGGCGCGCGCCATGGTTTTTCCGTCCGGTGTGAACGCGAGGGCTGAGATGACTTTGGATTCCCTTGTTTTCAGAGGGATGTCCGGGATATGCAGCATCGACAAAATCGAGACATCTTCGCCAGTGGGTCCCGGAGCCCCGCCTTTGAGCCATTCCTCGACGAGCCTGATTTCAGCCTCCGTCGGCTGTGGCTCTTTTTTTGGCGGCATTTTGGGTTTTTCGCCGCGCATCACTCGTCCAAGCAAGGCGCCCTTGCCGTCTTTTTCGGTGAGAGGAGAGCCGCTTTCGCCGCCCTTTTTGAGGCTTGCGAAGGTTTCAACCGAGAGCTCGGCTTCGATTTCCTTCCCTGCATGACAGCCTGCACAGTAGTCTCGGAGAATCGGCGCGATGTCCCGGTGGAAGTCGGGGAGCGTTTGCTCCGCGCACTTGCCGATGCTCAGGAACGACAGCATTCCCAATGAGAAGAGAGCTGCCGGGGTGATGGGGCGTTGTTTTGAGGGAGTCATGAAATTTCGACTCAGTGTTGAAAGAGAAATTCTCTGCTTGTGAGTAGTGACCACATGACGTCCTCGACGCAGGCGCGCTTTTCGGTCTCGCCGGAGTCTTTTAGAATTTGGAGGTATCCCTGTGCTTCCGCTTCGGTGGGTGGTCTTGAAAGACACGTGAGGAAGGCCGTGTCGATGATTTCCCGATCGGCAAGTTTGGCTGACAGCCAGTCGGCGACAGTGCCGTTTTTCGCGGCAAGTTTGT
>JBILKY010000254.1:0-5506 GCA_044376395.1 Chthoniobacteraceae bacterium
GGAAGCGAGGGGATCATCGCGGACACGCACTTATTCGACCCGAACGGCAACCTCGTACGCGCCTTTGAGGCGAAGTCTGAGAATCACTTTGCGAACTTCCTCAGGGCAGTTCGGTCCAGAAAGCACACGGACCTCGCCGCGGACATTCTCGAGGGGCACCAGTCCTCGGCGCTCTGCCACATCGCGAACATCTCGTACCGAACCGGCGCGCCTGCTTCACCCGAGGCCATCCGCGCGAGTCTCGGATCCTTGGGTGTGCAGGACGATGTGAAAGGCACTTTCGAAAAGACGCAGGAGTACCTCATTGCGGCGGGCGTCGATCCCAACGCAGAAAAACTCACGCTTGGCCGGCACTTGTTTTTGGATCCGAAGAAAGAGTCGTTCATCGAAAACGCGGCGGCAAATGACCATTTAACACGTCAATACCGCGCGCCTTTTGCGCTTCCGGCCGTGTAGAGCCTCCAGCCCATGAGCGCATCAAACGTGAACCGGCGGACATTTCTACAGTCCGCATCCGCCCTGCCCTTGTTGGCTGCGGGTGGAGCAGGTCTGGATATCTTCGCCCCTCGGTCGCGCGCGAGCGAACCGTTTGAGTCTGCGAATCCAAAAATCCGGGAGGCCAGAGAATTGTCCGTTGCCTTGCTGAAACCCTCCGCGCGCGATTTGTCTAGGGGTTTGGCCTTGCATGCGGAGGCGCTGGTTGTAGACGCGTATGGATTCGCGCCGCGAGCAGCCGTTGACGGAGTGAAATTCACTGAAGCAGTCGAATCGGGTGCGCCTGAGGCGGAGCTTTCCGATCTGCGCGAAGAAATGTCCATGACGCGCTGGGCCACGGACGCCGCTGAGCGCGCCGAATTTTTAGACGCCATGCGCTGCGCTGGTGTGACGTGCATTTTCCAAAATGCGGGAGAAGAGGGCAGCGATCCTTTGCGTCTGATCAAAAGGCTGGCGAGATTCACGTACGCGACCGATCTGGCTCGTGAGGACTGCGCCAAGGCGGTGGTTCCCCGAGAGGTTGAGGAGGCAAAAAAACGGGGCAGACATTGCCTTCTGTTCTCGGGCAACGGCGTCCCCCTGCGCCAGGAGTGGGAGTCCACGCGGGACGAGCTCCGGATGATCCGGATCTTCCACCAACTGGGCATCCGCATGATGCACCTCACCTACAACCGCCGCAACCCGATCGGGGACGGCGCGGGCGAACCCGGTAATGCGGGGCTCAGCGACTTCGGGCACGCGGCCGTCGTGGAACTCAACCGTTGCGGCGTCATCGTGGACGTCGCGCATTCCGGATGGCGTACCAGCATGGAGGCGGCGCGCGCCTCGCAAAAACCGATGGTTGCAAGCCACTCTGCGTGCGCAGGCCTGTACTCGCATTTCCGCGCGAAACCAGACGACGTGTTCAAGGCCATCTGCGACACGGGGGGCTATCTGGGCGTCTGCCTGATCCCGCGCTTTTTGGGAGGCGACGGAGATATTGTCTCGTTTTTGGATCAAATCGATTATGCCGTGAAGAAGTTCGGGGCGGAGCACGTTGCGATAGGCACGGATGTGGCTCATGTTTCACGCAACGAGGAGGCGGAGCGCTCAAAAATCCCGAAGCGCACCACGCCGAATCCGAGGCTGACGCTAGGGAGTGAGCGGTGGGAGCACTTGTGGCCGGCTGACAATTTTGTTCCAAAACCACATGCTGAAAGAAGCCTCGCATGGACCAACTGGCCGCTTTTCACCGTTGGAATGGTGCAGCGCGGGCACAGCGAAGAAGATATCCGAAAAATACTAGCGTTAAACGTTATGCGTGTTCTTGCTGCAAATCAGCTTCACTAAATACAGTGCCCCATCCCTTCCATGAACATCCGAGCCGCCTCCTCACTATTTCTTTCAACCGCGCATGTCCTGCTTGGACTCGCCGCGTTACAACACGTTTCCGCGGGAGCGCTTTGGGCGGCAAAACCGCAGTTTGACTGGGTGAGCGGAGGCGGTTCTCCCGTCAGCGATAAAACCCGTGCGATCGCTGTCGATGCATCCGGAAACACCTATCTCGCTGGTGAGATTTCAGGTCCCGCGGAGTTCGGCACGCATTCGGTGGGATCGGCGGGCAAGATGGACGTGTTCGTTGCCAAACTCTCCGCAACAGGCGAGTTTTTGTGGGCGAAATCTTTTGGCGGATCGGAAACCGACCGGGCCTATGGGGTAGTTCCGGACGCGGAGGGTAACGTGTATGTGGTCGGTCATTTTCAGAGCGCAGACATGAAGCTCAACGGGGTTTTGCAGGCAAACAACGGAGATTACGATTTGTTCGTGCTGAAGCTCAATGGTGCCGGAGACCTGCTCTGGGGAAAAACAGCGGGCGGCGCTGGATACGATTACGCACATGCGGTTGCGCTCGATAGCAAAGGCGATGTGGTGGTTTCCGGGGCCGTTGTCGGTGAGGCACGCTTTGGCGCAACCTCCGTGAACGCGGGAGCAAAGGAACGGCCCGTTTTTGTCGCGAAATACTCGGCTCAGGGTGATTTGAAATGGGCCAAGTGCAGCACAGGCGTCAGCGGAAGCGGGCACGGAATCGGAGTAGACGCCCGCGATCAGATTTACGTGGGCGGATCGTTTTCCGGCCAGGGGACGTTTGATTCGGTTCCGATGCATGCAGAGAAAGGGTCGTGCGGTTTTGTGCTAAAACTCGCGGCGGATGGTACAGCTGCCAGCGCGGCGGCGTTCCCTGGCATCGCGCCGACGATCCACGAAATCGCGGTGGACCGCGAAGGGCGTGTTTGGATCGCCGGCATGTACAAGCAAAGCATGCAGATCGGGACCCATTCCCTCACCAGCTCCAGCGCCACGAACAGCGACGGCTTCTGCGCGTCCCTCGACCGGGACTTGAAAGTCCGGTGGGTGAACGCGCTGCACGGGGAAGGTGTGGATTACTGCTTGGGTGTTGCAACCGACGGAAACGGGCGCGGGTTTTTCACCGGCGAATTCACCGGGGACGCTTTGCTCTCGGATGCCACACTGCACAGCGCAGGCGCAACGGACATTTTTGTCGCTGCATTCGATTCGGAGGGCCGCCTCGAATGGGTGGAGCGTTGCGGGTCTGAAAAAGGTGACAACGCGTACACCATGGCCTGGCATCAGTCGGGGTTTCTCGTGCTCGGGGGCGCCTGCGCGGCGCCTGCGCAGTTTGGTCCAAAATTGATGGGTTCGGCGCGCGGGGCGGAAGCGTACGGCGCAAAAATGACCGTGCGTTAAAAGGGACCGATCTGCCGCGTAGCAACCGCGTGCGCCGGTTGGCAAGTTTTGCACTGCGATGGTACTCCTGCGTGACGCAAGGTTGCGGAGCAGTGCATGCTGCTCGCGAAAGTGCGCATTCCACCGCCCCGCCCCACCCTGCCTAGCGACGGTCGCGGGACGCCAATTTTATTCGCGAGTCGATTCATGAGTAGTGAAACCACCCAAAACGAAGAGTCTGCGATCCTTGAGCAAAGGAAGAGGAATCCCTCCGCGTACTGGTTGAGTAGGTTTGTGCTGCTGCGTTTTCTGGGAGTCGTGTATTTGACTGCCTTTCTCGTCGCGGCGAACCAAGCCGTACCGCTGATTGGCCACGAGGGGCTGCTTCCTGCGGATGCGTTTCTCGAGAAGGTGGCGCTTTACTTCGGCTCGCGGGACGCGGGGTTCCGTCAAATCCCGAGCATCTTTTGGTGGAATGTGAGCGACGCGTGCCTTGCAAACACAGCGTGGGTGGGCGTCGCGCTTTCCGCCGTGGTGGTGTGCGGATACGCGAACTCGATCATCATGCTCGTGCTTTGGGCGCTTTACATGTCGTTCGTGCACGTGGGCCAGCTCTGGTACTCGTATGGATGGGAAACACAGCTGTTAGAGACCGGGTTCATCGCTGTATTTCTATGCCCGCTTCTCGACCCGCGTCCGTTTCCGAGAATGCCGCCGCCGCTCACGACGCTCTGGTTATACCGCTGGCTGATTTTTCGAATCATGCTAGGGGCGGGTCTTATCAAAATCCGCGGTGACGAATGCTGGCGCGACTTTACAGCGTTGCTCTACCACTACGAAACGCAGCCCGTCCCAAACCCAGTCAGCCGATTCCTGCATTTTGCACCTGCTTGGTTTCATCGGTTCGGGGTGATGTGGAATCATTTCGTGGAGCTTGTCGTGCCCTGGTTTGCATTTGGACCAAAACTCGCCCGCAACGCCGCGGGCCTTCTCATGGCGGGATTCATGGGGGTGCTGATTTTCAGCGGGAACCTCTCGTTCTTAAACTGGCTCACCATCGTTCCGTGTTTGGCCTGCCTTGATGATTCGTTCTGGCAACGCATCCTTCCCTCGACGCTCGTCCGGCGGGCGCAGAACGCGCAATTGAGCGCGCGGCACTCGCGGTTGCCCATGTTCGCGAGCGGAATCTTCGCACTGGTTGTAGCATGGCTGAGCATTAAGCCTGTGCAGAACTTGATCTCTCCACAGCAGGCGATGAACGCCTCCTTCGACATGCTGCACCTCGTGAACACCTACGGTGCGTTCGGCAGTGTCGGACGCGAGCGTTACGAGATCGTGTTTGAGGGCACGGAGGACCGCGTCCCGAGCGAGGCTGCGGTTTGGCGTGCGTACGAGTTCAAGGTTAAACCGGGGGCCACTGGAAGGCGTCCGTCGTTTATCAGTCCATACCACTACAGACTGGACTGGCAGATCTGGTTCGCGGCGATCCCGGGCGTCCACTACGACATGCGGACGATGCCCACCCCGCAGCATTATCCTTGGGTGGTGCATTTCGTCTGGAAGCTCCTTCACAACCATCCGGGTACCTTGAGTCTTTTGGCGAACAACCCCTTCCCTGACGCGCCGCCGCGGTACGTGCGAGCGGTTTTGTACCGCTATCAATTCGCGCCGATAGGCGCCAAGGACGGTGCTTGGTGGACCCGGGAGCAGACAGGCATGTGGCTCCAGGCGGTCTCTTTGTACACTCCTGAATTCCGGCGGTTTCTGGAGTCCACCGGCATGATCACGAAGGACGCCGAGTGAGGCAGCCTTGGAACAAGGTGAAGTTCCGCTCCCACGCAACCCTCCGGCAGCCCTGAGCCGCACCGAGAAGCTCGGAATCCACCCCGCGGGAACCTGAATCGGAGGGGCGCACGGAATCTGAAAGCTGGATTCGCATGGCACTATTCAGCATATCTATACCCAAATGCGCATTGTTCTTAAATTAGGCTCGGGAATCCTGGCAACCCAGCGTGGCAACACACTGGATTCGAAGCAGTTTCTCCGATTAGCTAAGGAAATTGCAGCCCTCGTCGACGACGGTCACGAGTGCATTGTGGTTTCCAGCGGCGCGGTGGCCGCCGGATTGGGAGCCCTCGGTTTTACGGCGCGCCCGGAGGACCTGCCTTCGCGCCAGGCGTGCGCCGCCGTGGGCCAGTCGAAGCTCATGCAGAAGTATTCGGAAAGCTTCAAGCCACACGACCTGCAGGTGGCGCAGGTGCTTTTGACTCACGGCGACATCGACAGT
>JBILKY010000255.1:0-5462 GCA_044376395.1 Chthoniobacteraceae bacterium
CCTTTATCCAGAGTGTCCGACTGGCGCACCGCAACCAATGAGGGCGGCAAGGGTTTGATCCTTTGCAGAATGGCCGCCCCGTTGAGCGGCACGTTTGAAATCCGATGACCGGAATATGCAAACCGCAATCAAGGCGGCCAACAAAAGGCGGCCAACAAAAGGCGGCCAACAAAACACCCCCATGAACCTTCCCAAGATCATCACCTGCCTTCTCATGCTTTTGCCGCTGCTGGGTCATGCGGCGGATTCCCAGCGCAAACCCAACATCATTTACGTCCTTGCGGACGACCTCGGGTGGACTGATCTCGGCGTTCAGGGCTCCCGGTACTACGAAACCCCCAATATCGACAAGCTCGCCGCGGAAGGCGCGCGGCTCACGCGCTATCACAATTGCCAGAACTGCCAGCCCACCCGCGCCGCGCTGATGACCGGCCAGTACGGGGCGCGCACGGGTGTGTACACCGTGGGCGGGATCGACCGGTTCGACTGGCGCTCGCGTCCGCTTGCGCCTGTTGAGAACGTCACCAAACTTCCCTTGGAAAAAACAACCATTGCGCAGGCCCTCAAGACGGCGGGCTATGCCACGGGGATGTTTGGGAAATGGCATCTCGGCGAGGACGGCGCCCATCACCCGGGCAAGCGCGGCTTTGACGAGGCGATCGTGTCGATGGGCGTGCACTTTAATTTCCAGACAAATCCAAAGACCGACTACCCAAAAGGACAGTACCTCGCGGATTTTCTAACGGACAAAGCGGAGCAATTCATTCGGACGCACAAGGACGGGCCGTTCTTCCTTTATCTTCCTCATTTCGGGGTGCACGCGCCACACGAGGCGAAGCCAAGCTGGATCGAGCATTTCAAGACCAAGCAGGGCCAGGGCGGCCATAAGAATCCAGTCTATGCAGGAATGATCGCGAGCGTTGACGAAAGCGTTGGCCGCCTGATGACGCTGCTCGATGAACTCCAGATCGCCAAGGATACGGTGTTTGTGTTCAGCAGCGACAATGGCGGCGTTGGGGGGTACGAGCGCGAGGGCCTTTCCAAGGGCGGCGAAGGATCCATCACGGATAACGCCCCGTTGCGCAGCGGCAAGGGGAGTCTGTACGAGGGCGGGACGCGGGTGCCCTTCATCATGCGGTGGCCGGGCGTCACCAAGCCGGGCTCAAGCAACGACGTGCCAGCCATTCATGTGGATGTTTTCCCGACGCTTCTGGAGATCGCCGGGGCGTCAGCCCCGAAAAATCAGCCGCTCGATGGAGCGAGCCTTCTACCGCTTGTGAAGGATCCGGCAGCCGGCGTCGCGCGCGAAGCGATCTTCCAGCATTTTCCCGGCTACTTGGGCATGGGTCCCGGTAAATGGCGGACAACCCCAGTGAGCCTGATCGAGGTCGGCGATTGGAAACTCCTCGAGTATCTCGAGCACAACACCCTCGAGCTGTACAACCTCAAGGACGATATCGGCGAGACCACAAACCTGGCGCAACGCTTGCCGGACAAGGCCGCCGAACTGCATGCGAAACTCGTGGCTTGGCGCAAAACGATCGGCGCGCCAATGCCCGCCCCGAATGCCCAAGCCGACCCACAGAGGCCCGGTAAACCAAGTAAATCGGGCAAATCTGGGCGGAGAAAAAAGTAGCGCGTGCCGCGCCGCAATCGCTTCGACGATTACAGCGGTGAGTAATCGTACACGATCACCCGCTCAAACATCGGCCTGCACAGCTCCACGAACCGGCTGTGGTGCTCGCATCCAGCTTGATAATGCTCGTGGTCGGCCATCGTCTTGAAGTGCAGCGAGCTGGTGTAGTCAAAGGAATGATCCGTCACCGGCCGTTCTTCGGTGGGCGCGGGCTTGCCGATCGTTGCCGACGCCAGATACGGGATCTGCGCAAGTTTCCGAAGCTCCGTTTCAAATAGTGAGCGCTGTTCGGGGGAGAGGTCTTTTTTAAGCCAGAAATAGACGTTGTGGATTAGCATAAGATGGTTGCGAGCCCGCTTTGATGCGTCAATCTGCCGAGGCGGACAAGCGTTTCCTCGCAGAGTGGCCGACCGCTAGTCGAGAGCCGCTTTTGGTGCTGCAATTCTCGTAGGCGCAGGAGTTCCAGGCGGCGGCGGTGGTGCCGGTGGCAGTTCTTTAAACGGCACCATGTAATCGCCAGAAAAACTCTGTGTGTAAAGCGGCTTGTCCATGATCTCCCAGCCTACGGGAATCTGAACTTTCGAATTTTTCTCGATGATGCCGATGATTTCCCGAGCCATGTGGTAGGCGGCAATGGAGTCGCGCGACACATGGAACCAAATCACGCTCTGAGGGTCCTTTGCAACAGCGCTCACAAGAGTCTTCAAGCGGGCGTTCGGGCTGTTTGGCAGTTCGCCCGCCTCCGGACGCGGCGTGAGCTGCATCTGGATGGTGGGTTGATTGGGTGAGGGGGCAACGACCTTCACTATGACATCATGGTTGGGATTCTTGTAGCTGGGCTTGCTGCGGTTGAATAAGCCGTCGAAGTAGGCGGACAGTTTCACGGGATCAAAGGTGGAATGCCGTTGGGGGATCGTCTGGCCGGTTGGGCTTTTCTTGGTAAGCGGCTTTCCATCAGGCCCTTTAAGATTCTCGCGCTTTAGCAGACCAACTTTTGTTCCCTCGAAGTCGTCCTTCAATTTATCCTCAATCAGATGGAACAAAGGGTCGTTGTTTAGATAAAACAATTTGCCCTCTGACACAAAGATCCGGTTGATGTTCGCATTGGGAGGCAACGGCCTAGGGCTTGGGAGCCGGATGGTCATGGGAGGAGGCGGCTGGTAGCGAGGGGTATTGTCCAGTTGGATCTTCAGTTTCTCGATATCCTCCAGCATCTTCTGAACGGCAACCTTGTGTTGGTCCCGCTCTTTGTGCTTCGCTTCAAGCTCTTTGGTGAGCTTGTCCAAATCCACCATCGCGTTTGGGTTCTTCGATTTCTCGCCCTCCAAGGCATGCACCTCGTCCTCCACTTTCTTGAGGTCGCCCTGCAGTTTGGCGATCTCGAGCTCCACCTCGGCCGGGTCGCGCTTGGCATCGTACTGCCCCATCTCATCTTTGAGGATTTTGTGCTCCTCCACACTGACCATCGGCAGGTCTGAGAGAACTTTCTGAACCGACTTCGCAAGTCCAATCCCGATCATCACGAGCACGATGATCAACACACCGACCACGTTGGTCATCGTGTCCATCAATGCGACAAACGGAAGTTCCTCGTCGTGGGGTTTAGCTTTGCGTGCCATGGCGGGAGGTTGGGAAAGTTATTTCGGCGGCGCGGGCGCTGCTGGTGCGGGAGGGTTTTGAGGCGGTGCTGGTTTCGGGGCGTTCTGGGCGGGTGCCGGCGCTCCCGCGGGTGCCATGCCCGGTGCGGGCGCCATGCCTGGTGCTGGTGCTGGTGCTGGTGGCGGAGGAGGTGGTGGGGGCGCAGCGATCGCGGGCATCGGAAGGCTGCCCAGCGCTTTTCCAAACAGTTTCAAGTCCATCTCCCCGTGCCCCGGTACGGGAAGCTTAGCGATCTTCTCCACGCCGTATCCGTAGTGCTCTTGCGCCCAGCCTGCGCCCAACCGGTATGCATTCATCCCGTCATCGCGGATGAGGAAGATGATCTTGCTCTGCGGCACTTTTCTCACAGCGTCGAGGAACGCATTGAACCCTTCGTCCTGCACGATGGTGTCCGGCGTGGCGCTGACCATCGAACGCTCTTTCTCATTCCAGAAACAGGTCAGCTTGCCCTCTCCGGCATCGATGAAGAAAACGGATTGCCCGATAGCGACACCCGATCCCTGCGGATTCACCTGAACGGTGGCGTCCTTTTTTTCCGGCGGTTTGACTTTTTCGACTTCCGCGAGGAGTTCCGTCCATTTTGATTTCAGCGAGGGTTCTTGCGATGTGAGTCCGCGCAGTTCCACGACTAATTTTTCGAGCTCTGCCTCGAGTTTTGCCGCGGCTTCCATATTTTTGGCGCGGTTCACCTCGGAGTTGTTGATCAAATCCTTAAGCTTCGCGGCCTGCTGGCCTGTCTGCTGCGTTTTATCCTGCAGCTGTTTGAGTTTCTCCAGCTTGTCGTTGATGCCGGCGTACTTTGCAGCGAAGTCTTTCTTGAGTCTGAGCATCCGCAGGTAGTCCTCTGCGCGGCGCAATTCCTCGGGCGTGCGGCCGTTGATGCGCTGCGTCTGCGCCACCACCAGAACCACGATGATCAGCACCAGAACTCCGATGAGCGAACACAGGATGTCCAGAAACGGAATCAACATGAGCTCGTCCGAGCGATGTTTCTGACGTTTGACCATGTGCCGGTTTTTTCGGGTTGTGCTTCAGGATGCGGAGTGCTGGCCGCGAAACTTTATTCGCCGCGGCTGAACCAGCCCTTTTTCTTCACCTGCTGGACCACCACCTGTTTGCTGCCCAGATCCGTGAGGATGGTGTTCAGGCTGCGCATGCTCGACTCCAGGCTGCCGACGGTCTTTTGCGTCTGATCCAGAGTCGATTTGAGCGACTGTTCGATGCCTGTGCTCAGGTCACCGACTTTTTCCGCCAGCAACTTCACCGCACCCTCGTGCGCGGCCTTGACGGACTGGTGGTATTCCTTGGAAGCGGATTCCAGCTTGCCCACGTGCTCGCCGAGGGCGCTCACGGCTTTTTCGTTGACCTTTACGGACGTGGAAAGCGCGGTGTCCAGACCGGTGGAGATGGAGTCCAGCTTTTCTGTGAACTGGGACACCACGGTGTTGTGCCCCTGGACCATCGACTCGTAAACGCTGCGGGTGGATTGATCCAGATTGGCCACCGTCTCCGCAAACGAACTCAGCGCGGTATCCTGCTGCTGGCGCACCAGAGCCATGTGCTCCTGTGCGTTCGTGTTCAGAACGTGCATCTGATCGCTCAAATGCTGCAGTGCCGCCTGCTGGTACTGTTCGTTGCGTTCTTCGATGCTGTTTGCGTAGTTCAACATCCGGCCTGAGAGTTCGTCGAGATGCGTGAGGAACTGTTGCTGCGCGCCTGTCAGAGCCTGCACCATCGCATCCGCCACCGCGCCGAGGTCGTTGAAGTCCGTGGTGTGTTTTGTCTTTTCCTTTTCTTCAGTGGCGGCACCAGCGGCGCCGTCGTCGAGCCGCGGTAGCAGCACCTCGTTGCAATACGCGTCAATGTCGTTAAGCGCTTCCTCCTCGTGCTTCGCCAGCGAGTTCAACGGAAAGTTCAGCACGACCGCGAACACCAAGCCCAGCAGCGTCGCGTCGAACGCGGTGCCCAGGCCGCTCGTCACGTTGTTGATGGAACCCACGATTTTGCTGACGTCCTCCACGTTCGAGAAACTCATGCCGCTGATCGCGTGCGAGAGACCCACGACCGTTCCGATGAAGCCCAGCAGCGGGATCGCCCACAGGAATGCGCGCACGATGATGTAACTTCCCATGATGCGCGACCCGTCGATGGCCGACTGGCTCGACAT
>JBILKY010000256.1:0-5453 GCA_044376395.1 Chthoniobacteraceae bacterium
GCGTACGCAGTGGGTTCCTGTTTAACGATCCAGTATTGGGGTTTGACGCTCATCTCAATAGGCTTCGCCGCCAAGCACCCGTAGATTCAAGACAAAAAGCTACGCACTGAATGGAACTGTTTCCTCGGTGACCACGGCGAGGGGCGCTGGAAGCTCAACCGGCGCATGCAGCAACTCAATGGATCCGTCGGCGTGCTCCACAAGGGCTGACAAACTTTCGACCCAATCGCCCGAGTTATAGTACGTAAGGTCGCGGATCTGCCTGATACAAGGCGTGTGAATGTGCCCACAAACGACCCCGTCTATTCGGCCCTCCAGCTTCGCAAGCCGAACGACTGCATCCTCAAAGGCTCCGATATAGTTGACGGCGTTTTTAACGGACCTCTTAGCCGCGGCACTCAACGACCAAAACCCAAGACCCATGAGACGCCGCACCCAGTTAAGCGGCGCATTCAACCTCAGCAGTATCGAGTAACCAATGTCCCCTACGTGCGCCAGCCACTTGCTGTTTTGGACAACAGCGTCCAATTCGTGCCCATGGATGACGAGAAGCCGGCGACCGTCTGCAGTCTCATGAACGGCACGCGACTGAACCGAGACAGCCCCGTAGTCACCGAGAAACCCACCAACAAACTCGTCATGATTCCCAGGGATATACACCACACGCGTACCTTTCCGCCCCGCTCGGAGTACTTTCTGAATCACATCGTTGTGGTGCTGCGGCCAGTAAATTCCGCGCTTTAGCGACCAAACGTCAACAAAGTCACCCACTATGTAGAGGGTTTCACATTCCGATGCCCTGAGAAACTCAAGAAGCCGCGCAGCTTGACTGCCCCGCGTCCCGAGGTGAACGTCGGAAATCCATACCGTCCTGTAACTTCGAATCACCAGTCAACTCTCCAATTTCGAGGATACTGTTGAAAGCGAAAAGAAAATCGCCACAATCATTTAACTCATCCGTGACAGGCAGGACAGTTCCAAAGTGAAACCCCCTTACGCTCATCAGAACGGCGCACTGCTAGTGCACGATTTCCCCGCTTGATTGATTTATTTGACCTACCCAGTGGCTCTTGGAACGCTGCTTCTATTTGCTCAAAAACCTACCCGCTACATGCCATGCTCATTCATCCCGAGACACAACTTCCAACTTGGAACGAACCCGGTTTTTCCCTGGGCCCATTGTTCGCCGCATACTGTGGAATTCCAATCACTCCTTTAGCGCCAGTCGAAGGCGAGTGGGATTGTGAAATTCGTAATCTCAATCCGCTTTCAACCCCAAACGGTGAGGGTCCGCTATGGGTAGGCTGTCCCGACAGGGCACTGCGATACAGTCGTCAAGGCAATGCCCCTTTATGCATCGGCATGCCAGCCGTTTATTTGACTCCTCAAAAAGTAAACCGGCCGCCTAAGTCGACAATTTTGTTCGTCGATGCACTAGATCAGGAAATGACGGATGTAGCCTCATTTTTAAAGTCATATCAAATCGAACGCGGCGAATACCGTACAGTCATTGCAGTTCCAGAAACTCCTTCCGATTCTGACAAGGAAGTTGCAAAAACACTCTGGAGACAGGGAGTTCCAGTAATCCAATACAACTCGTCCAACTTTTCCAGCAGGGGTCTCTATGATCTAGACACGTTGTTCCATCGCTTTGAAACTGTCGCTGCTGATCATCCTCGACAAGCAATCGCACATGCCGCGTGGCGGGGATGTCACATCGCACTCAAAAAAAACAGTAAAGAACCCAGTCTATTTGCGGACATCAAAATTCCCCGCCGCAGGAACGGCACATGGAAAAATGAATCCCTAGGTGCTGCCATGCTCGGCGAAAGCCTCCGAATATCTCCGGAGACTATGGGGAGCGCCTTTGGCTGGCCGAAACAAGACGCACACTCAACGCCGCTCAGTCTGGCAGACATTTTTGGCGATCCAGAGGTGCGCGCAGCAGAGCGAGCTGCTCGGACTCTGTTTAAAAACTGCAGCACTGACATCGTTTCCGATCTCAAAGCGCACGCAGATCGAGAACCTTTGATTGGAAAAGTGTTGGAAGCTTTAAAGGAAAATAAAGAAAAGAACCCTGTAAAACCAGCTCCAAGTCCAGTTCTCAATGAAGTGCTCTCGTCGCTAAGGACCTTCTATCCCTGTTTGCAAGAGGCACCCGGAAAAGTACTGCTAATCTCTGCGTCAGCGAAATCGGAAATGGATCGCGACAGCATGATGCTTCACAGATCTTTCAAATCACTCAGACGTGGGAACCAGAAGAGTTTGTTGAGTCTTGATATCACCTACCAAAACAAGCTTGGTCTCGCAGAGCTGTACAACCAAAAAATCGATCAATATTTGAGCGATGACTTCACCTTCCTAGTCTTCTGCCATGACGATGTTTACTTAGATGACCATCAAATCGCCACAAAACTCCATTCGGCGCGAATCCAATTCGGCTTTGATATTGTGGGCCTCGCTGGAGGGTCCTCCCCACTGGTTGGTTCTCCAACCTTGTGGCATCTGATGTGCGAGAAGAAAACCCACCGCGGAGCAGTAACCCATCCTACTTTTGACGGCAGTTCTCTTGCGATGAACGTCTATGGAAAGAGCCCAGCTCCCGTGGATATCGTCGATGGCCTATTTATCGCCGTGAACGTTGCTGCGATAAAGGCGACCGGCTGGCGATTCAACACGCATTACCGATTCCACCATTACGACCTAGCATCATGTATCGATGCAAAGCGCATGGGGATGAGAGCCGGAGTGTATCCCATCCACGTCGTCCATTCTTCCTTCGGCTTAAAAAGTTCCGAAGATTCTGAATGGAAGCGGAGTGAGGCTGCGTTCTTGAGCGAGTTCGGATCTCGCAGGTAACCAGTTGTCGCACGCGGTAAACCCCTGACCGCCGTCTTTTCAACCCTCGAGACCCGTGAACACCACCTTTGTTGCATGCGCAATTCTCTCAGGCTTAATGACCTCTATTCTTGCAGGGCCTCTTGAGTGTGGGACGGCGAGGGTAGAAATCACAGACCACGGAGCCGGGCCGGTCAATGACCCTGCATTCGCAAAAGCATTAGTTCTTCGCAGGGACGGAACAACCACTGTTCTACTGACATTGGACGCTGTCGCTATCGGCGAGATCGGAAGAGTGCCGGCAAATTTTCTTACAGAGCTTCGCGAAAGACTGCGTGCCGATTTTAACATCGAGCCCACAAATGTACTGGTTACGGCAAGCCACTGCCATGCGGTTGTAAAGCCGGATCTACTAACACCCGTGCTCGCGGCGGTTAGAGAGGCAAGCAGTCAAATGGCTCCCTCAAGAGCAGGAATGGGAGTCGCCTATGAAACTCGGATCAGTGAAAACCGCCGAGTCACTCTCCACGACGGGAGCGAGGCTGACATGCGCCGTGCATACTCGATGCCAAAGGATGGTGACGTTGCTCGCACCGGCCCGATCGACCCGGAAGTTGGCATCTTAAAAATTGAAAGACACGACGGCACGCCGCTAGCCGTAGTGTACAACTTCGCATGCCACCCGATCATGAACCCGCCAAGCAAAGGCAACTCCGCAGATTTTCCTGGATTTTCCTCAGCCCTGATTGAAGAAACCCTGGGCCACGCTGCAATGGCCTTCTTCGTTCAGGGCTGTGCCGGCGACATCAACCCCATTCGCTACAAAGAGGCGAGCCACACGCCTGATGCGGAGCCTCTCGGCGTGATGCTTGCATCCACCGTTCTCAAATCCCTTCATACAATCCAAACAGAGGCGAATCCAACTCTCGAAATGAGCAGCCGCCAACTTCGGGTACCGACGGCGCGAAACTACGAAAGTCGAATCAAGCTGATCGAAGCGGAGCGCCAGTCGCTCTTGAGTTCACTCATCCCCACAAACATCAACTTCAAATCGTTCGTGCCCTTGTTCATCCAGCACGGAATCTGGCCGGACGCACCAAGCCGCCACATTCAGAGTTACTTGCACGATCAGTCTCAAGGCCGGACACCCCTCAAACAGCAAGACGCAGACAATAAAAAAGCCATTGAAGGGTATCTCGCCAACATCGAGGCAATGGAAAAGCTGACTCGGCTCAATGCAAATCTAGCCCTACTCAAAAAACACCAAAAACAGGTCCAAGCACTCCCCGAAAAAAGCTTGGCTGCGGAAATCTGTAGCCTGCGCGTGGGTGAATTTCGACTTATTACTTTCCCGGGCGAGCTCACAGTCGAGGTCGGCTTAGAGATCAAAAAGAAGGCAGGTCCAAAACGGGTGTTTGTCGCGGGATACACAAACGGCTACCTGTATTACGCGCCCACCGCGGCCCAACTCCAAAACACAGGCTACGCACAGGAAGATTGCGACACTCTACTGGCTCCCGAGTGGCATTCGCAGTTTGAGGCGAGTGCTCTGGAGGTGATTAGGGGCTTTTGATTTTCCCAGTCCCAAAAACAACGATGTGGGGTCAAAACCCGGCCGAAAATAGACTCAAAGACCTAAACAACTTTTCCACTCCACCTCAGCTTTTGCCGCAGAACTTCAAAAAACGGCAGCGTCTTTGGGAATACCAAACGGACGGTCTCAACTGACCTTCCCACCCGCAATTCATCACCCCATTCAAGCAGGAGCGGTTCCCGTCCATCTACGGTTAAACAGACCCCCTGCTGCTGAACCAAGGACGAGATCGTCACAATCGATCGGTCATTCACAATTAGGCTGCGATTGGTAAGCACGTGCGGGCAAATCGGAGTAATCACAAAAACCCCCGAGTCTGGCGAAAGCACTGGGCCACCCGCGCTCAAAGAATAAGCCGTCGAGCCAGTGGGCGTGGCAACAATCAGACCATCTGCGTTATATTCAGTTAGGTCCTCTCCATCGATTTCAACCCCCAAGCGGATCAAGCGTGAGCGTTCCCCCCTCGACACGACCACCTCGTTCAAAGCCCGCCCAGTCCACCATTCCTTACCTTCACGGAATACGCGCAAGTTCAGAAGCGTGCGCTCACTCAGGCTGATCTTGCCGGACCTCATTTCTGCCAGTACCAACTGGAAATCGGAAGGGCCGGCCCCCGTCAGAAATCCCAGCGTGCCGAGGTTGACCGCTAAAATCGGTGGCATTGGAAAAGACGCGTCCCTAATCACCTCAAGCAAGGTCCCGTCACCACCGAGAACAACCAAAAGGTCACTTTTTGCGAACAGATCACCCGCAGGTTTCACCGCGGGTTCCCCCATGCACTCCGCGGTGGCCTTCTCAAGGAGAACTTCGCTGCCGAGTCTTTCAAACTCTCCTTTGACTGCGCGCAACAACTCCAAAGCACCCGGCTTTGATACATTCGCAATTATTCCGACCGTTTTCCAATCCATGCTAAGAATTCTACGTTGCCATCACCTCCCCGTATGGGGGACTCAACAATTCCATTCCATCGCAAAAAAGAACAGCCTTCAACCCACTGCCGAATGCGCTCCACAGCCCGAGC
>JBILKY010000257.1:0-5444 GCA_044376395.1 Chthoniobacteraceae bacterium
AGTCGCGTGTGGAGATCGGATCAAACTTGTGGTCGTGGCACTGGGCGCACCCGATGGTTTGTGCAAGCCATACCGTGCCGACTGCACGCACGCGGTCGGTGAGCATTCTCGCTTCGTAATCCTTGGCTTGGGCGCCGCCCTCCTCGGTTGTCAGGAGTAGGCGGTTGAATGCAGAGGCGACTTTTTGTTCGAGGGTGCTGTTAGGGAGCAGGTCGCCGGCAAGTTGTTCAATGGTGAATTGATCAAACCGCTTGTTCTCGGTGAATGATTTAATGACGTAGTCGCGGTACGGCCAGACGTTGCGGGGATTGTCCGAATGATAGCCGATGGTGTCCGCGAAGCGGACCACATCCAGCCATGGAATCGCCATTCGTTCTCCAAAATGCGGCGACGCCATGAGCGAGTCGACGAGTCGCTCGAATGCCTCGGGAGATTTGTCTTCGTCAAAAGACCTCACGTTCTCCGGTGTGGGTGGCAGTCCCGTGAGATCAGCATGCGCGCGGCGGGCCAGTGTGCGTTTGTCAGCCTCCGGAGATGGACGGAGGCCGAGTGTGGCAAGGCGGGATTGGATGAGGTGATCGACGGGGTGCGTGTTCGCGGGGACTGCTATTTTCGATGGAGGCGTGTAAGCCCAGTGCGGTTCATACGGCGCGCCCTGGCGGATCCATTCATCAAGGAGCGCACGCTGTTCTTTAGAAATACGTTTCCCGTTTTTTGGAGGCGGCATCACTTCTTCGGTGTCTTCCGAGTGGATGCGTTTGTGCATCTCGCTGGAGCGAAGATCGCCGGGAACGATCGCTTTGATTCCTTCTTTTTCGAGCAGCGCGCCCTCGCGAATATCTAGACGCCTGTCCGCTTTGCGTGTTTTTTCGTCAAAGCCGTGGCACTGAAAGCAGTTGTCTGAAAGGATGGGGCGGATGTCGCGGTTGAACCGGATTTCACGCTTTTCGGCCGCCATCATAGTTGGCGCGAGGCAGGCGAATGCTAGTGCGGAGAGACGGCGGAAGGTGCGCAGATTCATGGCTGTGGTTTTTGGAAGATCGATCTCGGACAAGTTCGGGAACTATGGCGGTGCGGGCCTGTCTGTTTTTCAGATTGTCTCGCGCTGAGCGTGCGGTGCTTCGAGAGCTTGCTCAACGGCTCTCGATGGGTGGGTGAGGAAGGCCTGGGCTTGGATCAGTGGCAGCGCAAGGGAGGCGACACTCGTCGCTTCAGGCTGCTCTTCTGCGAAAAAAAACGGCGACGTTTCCTACCTGCTGGATGAGCGCGCTTGAGGTGCGTTCGGCAAGCTGGGGCGCGAGGGTTTTTCGTTCTTCTTTAAAATCAGCAAATCGCACTTTGACGAGTTCGTGCTGTGACAAAGCGTTGTCCAAACTTTGCAGAAGTGCGTCGGTGACTCCGCTCTGGCCGATGCGGATCACCGCCTCGAGGAGCTGCGCCCGCGATTTAAGTGCGCGTTTTTGCGCGCCTGTCAGTGTGCTGGACGGTTCGCTCATTTTGCAGGGGTTTGTTCGATCAAACCTTTTTGAAGAAGCTTTTGAAGCTTTGGCGTGATCACCATCGCGCAGTATCCGTTTTTGCCGGCGTTAAGGTTGTAATAGTTCTGATGATAATCTTCCGCCTTGTAGTACACCTTCAACGGCGAGATTTCGGTGACGATGGGGTCGGTGAAATCTTTTTGAGCAGCGGTCTTGGATTTTTGAGCCGCCTGTTTTTGTTCCTCATTCTCGTAAAAGATCACGGATCTGTACTGCGTGCCGCGGTCCGCCCCCTGCCGGTTCAGCGTGGTCGGGTCATGCGCCGCCCAGAATAACTCGAGGAGTTTCTCGAGCGAAATCACCGATGGATTGAATTCGAGCTGCACCACCTCAGCGTGTCCCGTGTCTCCGCCGCACACCTGCTTGTAGGTTGGATTCTCGATCGCGCCCCCTGCGTAGCCGCTGCTTACTGCGGTCACGCCCTTGATGCGCTGGAAAACTGCTTCGATGCACCAAAAGCAGCCTCCACCAAAGGTGATTTTTGCTTTCGGGCTGGACTGACTCTGAGCCGGAGCGGGTGATGTCATGGCAAGAAGGGCAAGTAGAAGAGTGGGGAGGATCGCTTTCATGTCTTGAGTGAAATCCTAGTGACAGTCCTCGCTTAGGGAAAGAATTCTCATGCGCGCCGCCAGTCGCTGAGGAGCGCCATGCCGCCCGAGTCTTTGCTGTGCACTGTCCGGCGGTAAGTCTGCGTCATTTGGCGAGCTGCAGGGCAAAGAATCGGAGGCTATCTGCGAGGTGGGCTTCCCAGTACTCCCAGGTGTGTCCGCCGGGGAACTCAGTGTAGACATGCGGGATTTTCTGAGCGTCCAGGGAGGTGTGTAAGCTGCGGTTTGCTTCGATGAGGTGATCCTCGGTGCCGCAGTCGAATCGGAACGGGGGCATTTGTGCGGCATGCCGCAGGATCTGGTCGAGCACGGAGCGGTCTTCTTCAAGAGCGGTGAAGCTCGATGGGTGTTCTTCCACAAAGTCGCGCATTTGATCAAAATGTGTGACCGCCGAGTGCCCGGAGGCGGCGGTGAATTTGCGGGGGTACTTCGCGGCGATCCGAAGGGCACCAAAGCCCCCCATTGATAATCCGGCGATAAACAGGGGGGAATCCTCCGAGCATCCCGGAATGGCGTACCTCGCTGCGGCAGGGACTTCCTCCGCAATCCAGCGCTCAAAGTCTTGGGAGCGGTGGGGGAGATAGCCGCTCCCATCGCCCCAGAGGCCGTCGCTCGGCATGATCAGCGCCATGGGCGGGATTTCCCCGAGGGTATGCAGCCGTTCGTTGGTGATGTGCGCGCCGCCCTTGAGTGTCCAAGCCCAGTGGCTGCCGTACACCCCGTGCAGCAGGATGACAATCGGAAGGTTTGGGGTGTCGGAGGTGCCGCTTGGTGTGTGGAGGGAGATGTCGCAGCGCTGCCCGAGAGCGGGGCTCTTGAGTGTCACTAGCCGGACTCCGTCCTTTTCAAAACGCGGATCCGAAATCTCGAATGTTCTGAATGGGGATTTCAATGTGCGGGGGGCGTATCCGGTTTAGCTTTGTGCGAAATCACGGTCGTTGATCGCGCGGAGGACAAGCTCCTGCGGGACGATGGAGGGATCCATCGCTGCGAGTGAGACAATCGAGTCGGCAACTTGTTCCGCGGTGAGAAAATCTTGAGTGGGCATCTGGCGTGAAACTGCGTCTTTCCAGAAGGGCGTATCCACTCCACCAGGCAGCAAAGCGGTGACCCGAACCCCCGAAGCTGCGGCTTCCTCCCTCAGTCCCTGAGTGAAACCCCGGGCGCCCCATTTCGCCGCGCAGTAGACGGTCTCGGTTGGGATGCCGCGCAAACTTGCGGTTGAGATCACATTGATGATGTGGCCTGCGCGGTTCGCGCTCATTGCTCGCAGAGCGGCCTGGCTTCCAAGAATCGTGCCTTTGAGGTTCACCGAAAGCATGAGGTCAATCTCATGTTCCGAGTATTCGCAAATGGGCCGGTGCCTGGCGAGTCCCGCATTGTTAATCCACAAGTTCAGATGCATGCCGCTCGACTGCGCGATGGCGACAAGGTTTGAACAGTCCTGCGGCTTTGCGACGTCCGCGATGGCGGCGGTTGCAAGGGGTGAGTTGAGCCGTTCGAGCGCGGTGTTGAGAGTCGCTTCGTCGATGTCGGCCAGAACAACGCGCGCGCCCTCTCTGATAAGGCGCGATGCCGTGGCGAAGCCGATGCCGCGCGCGGCGCCTGTGATCACGGCGCAGAGATGTGTGAGTTTCATTGGATGGGTATTGGTCATGCCGACGCGCTCAAATCACGGAGATCAGCGCGTTTTGCTGCGTAGGAAGTGTCGAATGAAAGCGCCTTCGGATGCGGCTCGATTTGACGCGCATCGCACCAGTCAGAGTAAAGGCGTTGCCACCAGTTTTCGTGAGAGGTGAGGCCCTGCGCCTTGTACTTTTCCCAATCAATCAAAACGCGTGACCAGCATTCATCACCGTAAGCCGTGGCGCTTTTGGAGTCGCCGATTGCCTTCACGTACCAGTCCCGGCCGATACGCGCGTGGAGCACTTCGTCGGCCCAGTCAAAATCCTGGGCGAGGGCCGAGAATTCGTTTCCGGAGGCGATGCCGACCTCCCACTCGAAGCGCTTACCGGTTTTAGGCATCAAACCTTGCTCAATGAAATACAGCACGGCATGGCGTTCGATGGGTTTGAGTTGGGTATTTAACGCGAGCGACCAGGTGAAGTTGATGCGGACTTTTTCCCGCCAGTCGATGCCGGCTTGGAGGAAGCCGACCTCGCCCATCATGGCGTGGCGCGCTTCGTCCCACATCTGCCGTGTCATGTCCACGGTGTATTCCCAGGGTTTGTCTTTTGTTTCCGCGAGGATGGATGCGATGACCTCCGGCACGTCGATTTCCCGGAGCCGTTTGTAAAACATCATGAGCGGCTTTGCGTTCACCGGCATCTCCGGGTCGTACAGGAATGCCTCGGCGTGCACCCCCATGTTGTAGGGATCCGTGAATCGCGGATCGCGTTTCGGCTCGGGATCAAAGGTGTAGGGGGCGGCGGACGACAGCCGATGGGGGGTTCCTGCGGGTTTGGGCAGGTGTCCGTCCAGGCCGCCGGCAAGCCCGAGAAGCGTGCAAAGATTTGCTCGCCACTGTGCAGAATCATCGGTGTGCAAGTAGTCGAGATTTGAAAGCACGGCCTGACCGTATGCCAACATTTCTCGCGCCTCCATCAGAGCGAATTTGCAGACCCGTATCGAGGGGTGATCCACCAGAGGGTGCGTTGTTTCGATGTAATGGGCGAGTGCGCGCTCGAGTGCCGGCAGGGCTTCTCCATAGATTCCGATGAGCAGGCTTGGCGAATCGAGTGCACTAAGGATTTCGTCAAAAAAAATGTCCAATGCGGCGTCTGGAATCACATCGAGCCCGAGGGGGGGCTCGCGCATCTCGGCAATCCGCTTGCGAAAGGCGGCGGCGTGTTCGGCGCAGTAGTGTGCGTGCAAGCTGAACCCCATCTTCAACTCGTAGACGGGTTCGGAGACCAGACGGTGTACGAGGATTTGGTGGATTCGCCGGAAGGCCCAATGGAGCCGCTTGAGGCGGTTCACGCAGTTTTCCACGGACAATCCGGCTTTTTCCGCCTGCTCGAACGTCGCGATTCCGGCGAGGGCTGGGATGCCGCGGGGCGGGCTGTAGGTGGTCGTCAGGTTGGGAGCGCTCATATTTGTAGTTTCCCGAAATTGATGAGGGCGGTCTCCGCTTCTATGCGCAGATTCTGTGCATTGGTTGACAAAAGCATCGTATTTTCAGCAAAAGCGAGCAATAAAGAGGGGGTGCAAGCGAAGTTTGAGCGCGTGGAACCGGGGCCCGGCAGTTCCCTTCGGATTTTGGAAATCGCTCAGGTCAAGTTTGATGCGAACTGGCATT
>JBILKY010000051.1:0-15868 GCA_044376395.1 Chthoniobacteraceae bacterium
CGGATGTTCCGTGGGCCGCAAGCAAGCCGGACTCGGCCCAGCATGAGGAAATAGGGCGTGCGCTTGGCGCTCAACAGCGCAAAAAATCGCACAGATCCATTTACCACCCATGCCCGTCCTGCTGCAATCCGCCCTTTTGTTATCGGTCTCAAATGTCTTCATGATGTTCGCATGGTATGCGCACCTCAAAAACCAAGCGGACCGCAAGTGGTACGTCGTTGCCGTGGCGAGCTGGAGTGTGGCGTTGCTGGAATATCTTTTCATGATCCCGGCAAATCGCATCGGGAACACGGCTTATTCTGTGGCGCAGTTGAAGGTTTTGCAGGAGGTCATCAGCCTTACATTGTTCATTCCATTTTCCGTTCTCTACCTGCAGCAGCCCATGAAACTGGATTTCGTGTGGTCTTCCATGTGCATGGTGGGTGCGGTGTATTTCATGTTCCGATAGGCTACCGCGTCAAAAACGCACCCGAGGCCCCCGGGGGAAGCTGCAGCGCTTCTTATGCTTGCTGCAGGGTCCAACCCGCAGCAAAACTCCACCCCACCCCTAAGAACCCCCCTCTCTGCGGGTAAATTCTGTGCCGCAACCTCGTTTCAATCCACCTCAGCCGCCGTCACGCATGGCTTGTCGTCCATTCCTCGCCCTCCTCGCTATTTCCCTGCGCGTTTTATGTGCGGCTTCCGGAGCGTTTGCCGCCGAGGTTCCACCAGCGCCGCCGCGGGCCGAGATGCATGCCAAACACCGGGTTTTCCTCGAGGAGCATTGCAAGCAGTGCCATGGACCTGAAAAGCAGAAGGGCAAGTTCCGTGTCGACGACCTGCCCTTCGTCATCGAGGACCTCCAAAACGCGGAGCGCTGGCAGAAGATCCTCAACAGCCTTAACTCCGGTGAAATGCCGCCGGAGGAGGAAAAACAGCCGCCGACTGAGGCGAAGGCGGATTTTCTCGACGATCTCGCAAATGCGATGGTCGCGGCACGGCGCGCGTTGAATGACCAGCATGGAGTCATCACCATGCGGCGGCTGAATCGCCGCGAATACAAGAACACGCTGCGCGAGCTGCTCGGTGTGGAGATCAATGTAGCCGAACTGCCAAGCGACACGGGCACGGGCGGGTTCGACACCTTCGGCTCGAACCTCTTCATGTCGGCCAATCAGTTCGAACAGTATCAATCACTCGGCCTTCAGGCGCTGGACGAGGCTTTCACGCGTTTTGCGGCAAGCGGGGAGGAACTGAAGCTGCACATCGAGGCCGAGGACAACAATGTGCGCATCCGCAAGAACTATCAGGACCAGCTCAACGCTCTTGAACACGCGACGGAGTGGGCGAAGGCCGTGGAGGAAGCTGCGGCGAGCCCGGAGAATGCCATCGTGGTTGCCGAACTGCGCAACGCGGCGAAGAACCAAGATCTTTTCCTCCGCGAGTGGGCAAAGATCAAAGGCGCGCCCGCGCCGGAGAGCTTTGGTTTTAACACGAAGGAGAACAATGCGGACAAGGCGACCCGCGCGCTCGGCTACGGCACAAAAATGGGTACTGGCTTCACGCGGCCGTATCATGAGCACTACCTAAAAAAGCCGCATCTCGACACGGGCGCGTATTTGACCGTCAGTGTGGGTGATCTGGGTAATGACAGTCTGCAGTGGCTCATCCCCTACAAGTGGCCGGCGGGCGATTACATCGTCCGGGTGCGCCTAGGCCATACGCCGGAGTCCGCGCCGGAACAGCGCTACATCGAGTTCGGCACGAACCCGCGCAACGGCAGGCCGTTGAGCACGCACGCCGTCGCAGGCACCATCGAGCAACCGGAGATCATCGAAATGCCGCTCACGATCACAAAGGAGCACAGCACGAACCTCGACCGCACAATCTTCCTTCGCGAAAAAGGCACCAACGACCACTATGAGCAGACGCGGCGCATCTTTAACGCCGGGAAGGCAAAGAACGGACGCGGCCCAGAACTCGCGATTTGGGTCGATTGGTTCGAGATTGAGCGCAAAACGGCGAACAAGAAGCCCAAGGAGCCGGAGTTGGTGAAGTTTGGCATCGGCGACAACCGGCAAGTTGGCAGCGTGACCGCCAAAGGCGTCAACAAGGTGCGTTTCGAGTGCGAGACGGCGAACGAGAAGGTCAGCAAGTATGTGAAAGAGCAGATCGACGCGAGGGCGAATGCAAACGCGTGGGTCCACGCCGTGAACGAAGCTGCGGCGAATCCGGAAAATGCAACCGTGGTCGCGGAAATTCGCAAAGACTCGAAGAATGAGGCCATTTTTCGCCGCTCATGGGACAAGCTCAAAGGAGCACCTTCACCCGAGAGTTTCGGTTTCAAGACAACGGAGAACAACGCGGACAAGGCCAACTCAGCTCTGGCTGAAAACTGGCAGAAGTATCACGAATACTACCTGAGCCGCTCGCACCTCGACCAAGGGGCTTACCTCGGCACCCCGACGATGCATCCGGCTGTGATGGCGCTCGGCTTTATGCAACTCCCCGTGCCGGGCGAATGGACTAGTGGCAACTACATCTTCCGCGTGCGCCTCGCGGCTGCGAAGGATGCCAGGCCGGAGCAGAAGTTCCTCGAAATGGGAATGCATCCGCGCAACGGAATGGTCCGCGCCACTTTTGAAATCACCGGCACCATGGACAAACCACAGATTGTCGAGATGCCCTTCACGCTGACCAAAGCGGTGACTGACAGCGGCGACCGCACGCTTTTCATCCGCGAGAAAGGCGCCTGGGACAACAACGAGGAAGGTGGTCGCAAACGGCAGGAAGCTGTGAAACGCAACGGCATCGGCCCCGAAGCGGTGCTGTGGATTGATTACATGGAAATCGAACGTGTGAGCGAACCTGCTGGCGCCGCACCCGGCTTGGCGGTGCTCGGCATTCCAATCGATGATGCCAGCACAGTCACGGAGGTGAAACCCGCGCTGCAATCATTCTGCGCCGCCGCTTTCCGGGGCATCGAGCCGCCTGCAAACTTCGCGGACAAGCTCACTGACATCTACGAGACGCAGCGCAAAGCGGGCGTGAAGCACAGCGCTGCTCTTAAGGAGACATTGTCTGTGGTGCTCGCTTCGCCGATGTTTTTGTATCTGGCGGAGCCATCGCACGAAGCAAAACGCAATTCATTGACCCATACCGAACTCGCCAACCGCCTGTCTTATTTTATTTGGAGTGCGCCGCCGGACGCAGAACTGCTTAAGGCGGATCTGAACAAGCCGGAGGTGCTTGCCGCGCAAACGGCGCGGATGCTCGACGATGATCGCTCGCAGGAACTCGTGCACGGTTTTGTTCATCAGTGGCTCGGCTTGGATCGCATCGATTTCTTCCAGGTGAATCGTGCGATGCATCCGCGTTTCGACGACAGCACGAAGCTGAACGCCAAGAAAGAGGTCTTCGCCACCTTTGCCCATCTGCTGAGGCACAACGGGCCGCTGAGTGACTTGTTGAAAGCCGACTATGCCATCATCAATCACTTGCTGGCTGACTTTTACGGCATCGAGGGCGTGAAGGGGGATGCTTTTCAAAAAGTGAGTCTTCCAGCAAATTCCCCGCGCGGCGGATTGCTCGGCATGGCGGCCATTCATTTCATGGGAGGCAATGGCGAGCGCACAAGCCCTGTCGAGCGTGGTGCATGGGTGCTGCGCAAACTCATGAATGAAGCGCCGCCTCCCGCGCCAGCTAATGTGCCGCAGATCGCCCGGCTGGCAGGCAAGGTGCTCACCACACGCGAGCGTCTCCAAATGCATCAGGAGGACGCGCAATGCGCGAGTTGCCATCGTAAGATCGACCCCGTCGGCTTCGGCCTTGAGAACTTCGACGCTGTTGGTCTGTGGCGCACGGAGGACAGCTATCAGGTCAAAGACGAACAGGGCAAACCGGTCAAAGGAGAGAGCAAGACCTGGCAAATCGAAGCCGGCGCCACTTTGCACAAAGGTCCAGCCTTCGCAGACTTCTTCGCGCTGCGAGAAATCATCGCTTCACGTTCGGATGTCTTTGCCAAAGGCTTCAGCACCGCCCTCATTGAGTATGGACTTGGACGCTCGATTGGCTTTCGCGATGAGCCGCTCATCGAGGACATGGTAACCGCGGCCAAGAAGGATAAACTCGGCGTGCGTGCCTTTGTGAAGGCGCTGGTCAGCAGCAGGGAGTTCCACACAAAGTGAACTGCAAATCAAAATTAAGCATGCCCCCCATTTTTATGAAACTACGCCTGATACCCTTCATCTTCCTCGGCAGCCAACTCGTCGCCGCCGCCGATCAGCGCTTTGATTTGAGTAAACGCGCCAGCGAAATCGATCCGCGCGCACAGGAGCACCCGGAAATCAAATTCACTTTCACGGATGACAAAGGCAAACCAGCGGACCTCCAGCATGCTGTGGTGGACACTCGAGTGCCTTCGCAGGGGAAGCTCGTGATCTGGCTTATGGCTCATAATCAAGGGCTGTTTGAGCGCATCTCCAGCTATGGTTATCACGGCATCCAGCCTCATTACTCAAACGGCTGGTTCGCAGGCCTCACAAAGTCGCAATACGAGGACGGCAGCGGCACGGCGATAGGGAAGGTCCGCCTCGAAGCAGCCACGGGAGAGGACTTCAGTCCTCTCGTGAACATCCCGAAGCCTGATGGCATGAAGGAACGAGCGTTGCAGTTCGTGAAGTGGCTGGCGAAAGAGAATCCGGTTGGAAAATGGGGGCAGTTCATCACCGACGACGGCAAGGACCTGCGTTGGGAAAAAGTCATCATGAGCGGCATTTCGCATGGCAGCACCACTGCCGCTCGTTTTGCCATGCATCAGAAAGTCGACCGCGTGGTGATGTTCTCCGGACCGCGCGACAACACCGAGACCTGGCAGGGCGGAGCTTCCGCAACGCCATCGAACCGCTTTTTCGGTTTCTCCCACGTGCTCGATGGCGGCTGGGTCGCGGATCATTACTGCCGCTCGTGGCAATTGCTCAAGCTGCACAACCACGGCCCCATCGTGAACATCGACGACGCCAAGCCGCCCTACGGCAACACGCGCCGTTTGATCACTAACATCGACGTGAAGGGCAATGCGGGCCGCGCCCACACGATTGTGGTGCCAGGTGGAAAGGACGCGATGGGCCAGTGGGTTTATGATGATGTTTTCAAATACCTTTTCACCCATCCAGTCGATCAAAACGGCCCAGCCGTGCCCATGGACGCTGATTGCGAAATGAATCAGCAGCCAAAAAAATGATCAGTCCACTTATCCGACACTCATGAAAACTCGCCGCCATTTTCTACAATCCTCCACCGCATTGATAGCGCTGCCGGTGCTCGACTCTCTCGGCTTTCGGCGCTTTGCCTCGGCAGCAACCTCTGTGGCTCCGCCAAAGCGTCTCGTCTTCCTAGGCTTCGGCTGGGGCATTACGGAGCCGACGTGGTATCCTGACATCAAAAAACCCGGCGCGGATTATGAACTGCCCCTTGGCCTTAAACCGTTGGAGCGGCACAAGGCGGATTTCAGCGTCGTGCAGGGGCTTTGGAACAAATACAGCAACGAAGGCCACTGGGGCAGCACCATGTGGCTCACCGGGGCGAACCGCTATGCGCAGCCCGGCCAGAGCTTTCACAACAGCATCAGTGCGGATCAAGTTGCCGCGGCTCAACTCGGCCTTCAGACCCGCTTTGCGTCGCTTCAGTTCAACAGTAGCGAATCCGGCGACATGAGCGGCCACGGCCCCGGTCTGTCAATGGCTTGGGACGTGAGCGGAAAGCCCGTCGGCGGCCAAAATGGCCCCGTTGCGGCGTTCCACCGTCTCTTTGCCAAAGACAGCACGCCCCTCGCTCAGCAGAAGTCGATGCTCGCGCAGAAGCGCAGCGTGCTCGATACCGTGATCGATAACGCGAAGTCGCTCCAGCGCGGCCTCGCAAAAAACGACAACGCCAAGCTCGAAGAATACTTCCAGGGCATCCGCGATATCGAAACGCGCCTCTTGAAGGAGGAGCAGTGGATGGAAGTGCCGCGCCCCAATGCCCCACTCAAAGAGCCTGCGGCCACGGCCAATGGAAATGGCCGCGAGGAGATCAGGCTCATTTACGATATCATGATCGCTGCCATGCAGACGGACAGCACGCGCGTGATGACCTTCCGCCAACCCGTCGCCACGCTGCTCACCGCCATGGACATCAAAGTGCATCCGCACGACATGAGCCACTATCACACCACGCTTGGCGAGAAACTCGACGCCTCCCAGCGTCGCGACATTGCGCAGAGCGAATTGCTCGCCGGATTCCTCGACAAACTCAAAGCCACCAAGGAAGCGGACGGCAGCACACTTTTCGACAACATCGCCCTCGCTTACGGCAGCAACATCCGCACCGGCCACGAGCTTTCCAACTGCCCGACGATCATCACCGGACGCGGCGCTGGCCTGAAACTCGGCCACAGCATCGTCGCTCCCAAGGATACCCCGCTCTGCAACGCGTGGCTCACCATGCTCCACGGCGTTGGCGTAAATGTCGTGCGCCACGGCGACAGTACCGGCACGGTCTCGGAGCTCACAGCCTAAGAAATCTTGGCAGCAATACTGCCGGACATCCTTGTCTACCGTGCTGGCTTCGCTGCGGAATTCGTACGTTGCTTGAGCACGGACGGTTGCCGGGCTGGTTCAGAAACCGCAAGCGCTAAAGACTGCCACCGGGGGGCTGGAGCGGTTCGGAGTTTGCGTGAGGCAGTGCTTTCGAGCGACGGAGTCTGCAGCGTCGAACATCCAAGGGATAAATATTGCTAACCGATAGAAACAAGTGCTTGATGAGAGATGTTATGCATGCATTGCGTTTTACCATGAAGCACTTCACGTTCGCCCTCGTATTGCTCACCGCTGCTGCCAATGTTTTCGCAGAGCGCCCAAAAAAACCCGAGCCATCCGCTGCGGTTTCCTCGGATCCGGTTGTTGGAAAATGGAAAATAGAACATCCGAAGGGGGATGTCGTCTGGACATTCCACGCAAACCAAAGTCTCGAGAGAATCAGCAAGCTGGGGCATGAAAAGGGCAAATGGCAGAAAATGAGCGACCTCACCCCGCCGGCGTACCAGTGCGTGTTTAAAGGAGGCGCCGATATCGTCAAAGTCACATACTCTGCCGATCCGGAACACCTAAGCATGCTCAGGGAGGACAACCGCACACGCGTCACCGCGAAGCGAATAAGCCTGAAGTAGCGGAACGCGGAAAAGCCCCGCGGGATTGCGGTCCCCGAGCGCTTGCGCGTTCGGTTTTCTAAAGCGTCTCGAATCATGGACGCTCCAAAAACGTTTCAGCCGGCTCTCGGCTGTGTCAGTCTGCCCCCCACGAAAAACCTCATTGCGGCTGCGCTCCTTCTTTGCGGCACACTCGGTGCGGCAGAACCCAAGAGGTTTGATCTCGCCAAGCGCGCGAATGAGATCGATTCCCGGGCCAAAGAGCATCCCGCGATCAAGTTCACTTTCACGGATGAAAAAGGGAAGCCTACGGATCTCCAGCACGCGGTGGTCGACACGCGCGTGTCGCTGCAGGGAAAACTGGTGATCTGGCTCATGGCTCACAATCAGGGCTTGTTTGAGCGCATTTCCAGCTAGGGTTATCATGGAATCCAACCTCATTACTCAAACGGTTGGTTTGCCGGCGTGGCCAAATCGCAATACGAAAACAGCGACGGCACCGTGCTGGGTAAAATCCGGCTCGAAGCCGCCACAGGCGAGGATTTCAGCCCGCTCGTGGATATCCCGAAACCCGATGGGCTGATGGAGCGTTCGCTGCAATTCGTGAAGTGGCTTGCGAAGGAAAACCCCGAGGGAAATTGGGGGCAGTTCCTCACTCCGGACGGCGGCGGATTGCGTTGGGACAAAGTCATCATGAGCGGCATTTCCCACGGCAGCACCACCGCCGCCCGCTTTGCGATGCACCAACGGGTGGACCGTGTCGTGATGTTTTCCGGACCGCGAGACAACACGGAAACATGGCAGGGAGGATCGTCCGCTACGCCGTCGAACCGTTTCTTCGGCTTCAGTCATGTGCTCGATGGCGGTTGGGTTGCGGACCATTATTGCCGCTCCTGGCAACTCTTGAAAATGCACGAACACGGCCCGGTCGTGAATATTGACACGGCGAAACCTCCGTATGGAAACACGCGCCGGCTGATCACCAACATCGATGTTCAGAACAACAGTGCGCGGGCGCACACCATCGTGGTTCCCTCCGGCAAGGACGCAATCGGCGAGTGGGTTTACGAACCGGTATTCCGGTATCTTTTCACGCATCCCGTGGATCAAACGGGGTCTGCCGTGCCGATGGACGCAGATTGCGAGATGAACCAGCAGCCGAAGCGCTGAGCAATCGCGCGCGCACCCGCCCGATCAGAGTGGCCGTGTGAACGTCTTGCGAGAGGCACGGCAAATCCCGATGGCGCGAAGCGCGCATAAATGCGACGAATTTTTACGATTGATCCGGCGCTGGAATCCCGAAACATGCCGCAATGAATCCGCGCAAAAATGGCAGGAACTGGTGGACGAATGTTTTGTGCGTCCTCGCGGCGAATCTGCTGACGAAGGCGGTCGGCTATTTGTTGGACGTGCCTTCGGAGCCATTCAGTTTTCGCGAGGGTTTCAAGACGTTTGCGGGATGGGTTGTCGTTTTTATGGTTTCGATCTTGGCGGTCGAGGCGCTGGTGTCGGGGTTCCGTCGGTGGTTCGCGCCACAGGTGCCGCCTCCTCAAAACGATCCCTATCTGCGCGCGGTGTCCGATTTGAAGCAAGACAGCCTCGGCAATCCTTCGGCATAGTCCGCCGGGTTCGGCAATCCGGACATAAGAAATCCATTCCGGGGGGATTGTCTTTGCGATGATCTCTTCCCGCATTTTCCCCGGCATCCGCTTAGTGTTGCGCACGGCGTCGTCCCCGCAACCATTGCGCACCCCTTTTCGGAACGAGTTGTAAAAGACGCGTGGCGCGAGCCGTTGTCCCCACACCCATGATCCGAGAACCCGCCCCTTTTTCCGCCGCATGCCTGATGGGCTTGTGTCTTGCGACCTCGGCTATCGCGCAGCAGGTGTGCCTGCCCGCGCCGCGGCTGCTCACCGTCACGCCGATGGGCGGACAGATCGGCACAACGGTGGATGTCACCGTCACACACCAGAATTGCGAAGGGCCCCGGGAGCTTTTGTTCTCCTCGCCCAAGATCACTGCAAAGCCCTTCTTGGGTGAGGACGGCAAGGAGGTGCCCAACCGGTTTCTGGTCACGATCCCGCCGGACGCACCGGTCGGCGTGCACGATGCCCGGCTGCGTTCGAGGCTGGGCGTTTCGGCCGGGCGCGCGTTTTCGGTGGGCGCTCTCCCGGAGGTGATCCGCGCGAAGGCCAATCAGTCGCCGGAGACCGCTTGGGTTTTGCAGGCGAACTCCGTCTGCAACGCTGCGACGAGCAAGCGGGGGGTCGACTTCTACTCCTTCCAAGGCGTCAAGGACCGGCGGGTGGTAGTGGATTGCAACGCGGCTCGGATCGACTCGAAGCTCGCGCCCGTGGTGATTCTTGCCGATGCAAAAGGAGACGACCTGCTCGTAAACCGCATCAGCGGGATGCTCGACTTCACGCCGCCCAGCGACGGGACTTATCTCATCAAGATTCATGACCTCACCTTTCAGGGCGGCACGGAGTATTTTTACCGCTTGGCGTTTCGGGATGGGCCCGGGTCGGGGCCGGTCCCGCGTCAGGAAACAACCGCGCGGGTGAGCTCATTCTCCTGGCCGCCCGAGGGTCTTCCGACCGTTGCGCCGGGCAGCGAACTGGAGCCGAACAACCAACCTTCGCAAGCGCAGAAGATCACGCTGCCGTGCGACTTTTCGGGCAGCTTTGCTTCGGCCGACGATCTGGATATTTTTGAGTTTCAGGCCAAGAAGGGCGAGGTCTGGTGGGTTGAAGTGGCGTCGGAGCGGCTCGGGCTGAACACGGATCCGGCAGTTTTGGTCCAGCGGGTTGTCAAAGCGGGTGAAAAGGAGGGCGAGACGGTGACCGATGTCGCCGAATTGGACGATATCACCGCGCCGATGAAAATGGGCACCTATGTGCCGGCCAGTTCCTACACGGGGCCGGCTTATCAGGCTGGATCCCCCGATGTGCTGGGTAAGTTCGAGGTGAAAGAAGACGGTCTGTACCGGCTTCAGTTGCGGGACTTGAACCGTGACGCGCGCAGCCAGTCGGAGAACAGCTACCGATTGATTGTGCGGAAGGCCCAGCCCGATTTTACGCTGGTCGCGTGGGCGGCGCATCAAAGGCTGCGTCAAAACGATTTTGGAACGATCCCAAAGCCCATCGCACTGCGGGCCGGTGCAACGATGGCATTCGAAGTCGTGACCGTGCGGCGTGATGGTTTTGATGGCGACATCGAGCTGTTCATGGAAGACCTGCCTCCCGGAGTCACTTCCGGCGGACTGAAAATTCCGGCTGGCAAAGCGCAGGGGATGTTTTTCGTCTCGGCGTCGGAGTCCGCCACGGCGGCATTCTCGATCGCCAAAATGCTTGGGCGCGCCACGGTGAATGGAAACGCGGTGACGCGTCCATGCCGCCTTGCCTCGGTGCTTTGGCCGGTGGAATACGCTCCCACCGAACTGCCAAAGTCGCGCCTCATGGCGGATGTGCCTGTGTCTGTCACCGATTTTGAAAAAGCGCCCGCTTCCATCATTGCGGAGGGGAAAACCAGCTGGGAAGTGAACGTCGGTGAGACGTTGAAGATTCCGCTCCGGGTCGCCTGGCGCAGTGAATTCAACGGCGCTTCCCTCAAGCTCAAGCCGTATGGAACGGTGTTTGGAGCGGTGAAAGAAATCGACCTGCCAATCAAAGCGGCAACCTCGGAGGCTGTTCTGGATCTTGCCGCGCTGAAAACGCCTCCGGGCGATTATACGCTCGCGTTTAGCGGCATCGGCGTGACCAAACACCGGCCAAACCAGGATGACGTGAAAGCCGCGGAAGAGCAGCAGAGGCGCGCTACCGAGGAAGTTGCTGTCCTTGCTGCCGCGGCGAAAGCGCAGAACGAAAAAGCGGGTACTGCTCTTGCGGAGGAAAAGGGCGAGGCAACAAAGGCTGCGAAAGCAGCAACCGAGAAACACAAAACCGCCGAGGCTGCCCTGGCTGAATCCGCAAAGCGTCTCAAGGCGCTCACGGATGCGGCGGTGACGAAGGATATCCTGGATTTTATTGTCTCCGATCCGATCCGGGTTTCGGTGAAAACGGCTCCCGTTGCACAGGCTCCGTCCCCCACGACGCCCGGCGCGGCGGGACTCGCGCCCTCAGCGCCTGCAGCTCTGCCATCCAAATGAAGCCGTCTTACCCAATCTTATCCCGTTGCGCCTCCGGTTTGGCGGCCGCTTCCATTTTGGCGGCTTGCTGGATCGGCGGCGCCGGCGAAGCCCTCGGGGCGGAGGCGGCAAGCGCGTTGAATTTCGTCAATGACATCGAACCCATCCTCACAAAGGCGAGCTGCAATTCCGGGGGCTGCCATGCGAAAGCGGGGATTGGCCAGCGCGGTTTCCGGCTGTCGGTTCTCGGATTCGAGCCGCAGGAGGATTACGAGCACATCGTGAAGGAGGGCAAAGGACGGCGGGTTTTCCCAGCCGCACCGGATCAAAGCCTGCTGCTGTTGAAGGCCGCGAATATCGTGCCCCACGGCGGGGGCAAGAGGCTCGATCCGGCTTCGGAGGAATTTCAAACCGTGGTCCGCTGGATCAGCGAGGGGATGGTGTACGAGCGGGCGTCCGATCCGAAGATCGTATCCGTGGAAGTGGAGCCGGCTCGGATTTCGTTGAAAGCGAAAAGCCAGCAGCAGTTGAAAGTACGGGCCCGCTACTCGGATGGAAGTGTGCGCGACGTTTCGCGAACCGCGCTCTACGAGGCGAACGACAAGAGCATGGCGGAAGCCTCGGAGGAGGGGCTTGTTTCGTTGCACGGCCTTCCGGGGAACGTCGCTGTGATGGTGCGCTATGCGGGATTGGTGTCGGTGTGCAGCATCTCCGTTCCGCTCGGCGCGCCGGTCGAGCAGCTCCCTCCCTCCAGAAACTTCATCGACGAGCTTGTTTTTGCGAACCTGAAGCGGGTCGGGATACCGCCCTCCGGGATATGCGATGACTCGACGTTTCTGCGGCGGGTCTCGCTGGATATTGCCGGGCGTTTGCCCACCGAGGAGGAGGCGCTCGCGTTTCTTCAGAACCAAGCGCCCGGGAAGCGCGATGCGGTGATCGAGGGCCTTTTGCGCAGTTCCGGATACGCGGATTTCTTTGCGGGCAAGTGGGCGCTTTTGCTGCACAACAAGCGGGATCTCGCGAGCGACACGGTGTCGAACTTTGCATTCCATTCGTGGATCCGCGACAACCTGCTGGCGAACACTCCGTACGATGTCATCGTGCGGAATCTTCTCGGCGCCACGGGTGAAATCGCGACCAACCCTGCGGTGGCATGGCTCAAGCGTGTCAAAGAGCCGAAGCAACAGCTGGAAGACGTGGCCCAACTTTTCCTTGGGGTGCGCATGCAGTGCGCCCAATGCCACCATCATCCGTTTGAACGATGGGGACAGCAGGACTACTACAGCCTCGCGGCGTTTTTCAGCCAGATCGGACGCAAGCTTTCGAGCACACCCGAGGAGGAGACCATCTTCCACAAACGCGGCATCGCGCAGGCTGAAAACAAAAAGACCAGGCAGCAGGTCCGTCCGGCGGGCTTGGGCAGCGGGCCGTTTGAGATTGCGCAGGAAGAAGACCCGCGGTTGCGGCTTGCAGAATGGATGCGGGAAAAGACGAATCCCTTTTTTGCAAAGGCGCTGGTGAACCGTTACTGGAAACATTTTTTCCGGCGCGGCCTGGTCGATCCCGAGGACGATATTCGGGACACCAACCCGCCTTCCAATCCGGAGCTCCTCGACGCGCTGGCGTCCAAGTTTGTGCAAAGCGGCTATGACTTGAAGGAGTTGATTCGCACGATCACGCAGTCGACCACCTACCAGCTCAGTTCGGTGCCGAACGAGCACAACGGGATCGACCAGCAGAATTTCTCCCGCTATTATCCGCGCCGTCTCCCCGCCGAGGTTCTGCTCGATGCGATTGACGGATTGACGGGCTCGCCCACGAACTTTCCGGATCTGCCTCCGGGCACGCGCGCAATCTCGCTTCCGGACAACAGCTACAACCGGACTACGGCATTGCTGAAGGTTTTCGGGAGGCCCGAGGGCCTCAGCGTCTGCGAGTGCGAGCGCGTGGACTCGGCGAGCCTTGCGCAGAGTTTGCACCTGTTGAATTCGGCCGACATCAAGGGCAAGCTGTCCGGTGCCGGCGGGCGCGCCGAGAAGCTTGTGAAGGCGGGCGGGACGGATGCGGAAAAAATCCGGAGCCTGTACCTCACCGCGTTTGCGAGGTCTCCGTCCGCCGAGGAGGTTCGCGAAGCCGAGGAATATTTGAAGCGTCCGTTGACGGACGCGCGGGGCGAGCCGTTGGATCCTCTCAAGGCGAAGCGCACTTCGGTCGAGGATCTGATCTGGGCCCTCATGAACGCCAAGGAGTTTTTCTACAACCATTGAACAATGGCCTTCTCATCCGCGAGCAACGCGAGGGCCGTCAGGGAAGCCGCTCTCGTCTGGATCATCAAAACGCCGAAAACCCGCCGATCACCATGAGGAACATGCGCGTTTACCGATGGTTTTTAGGGATGGCTTTTTTGGGGGTTTGCACCGCTCCGACGGTGCGCGCGGAGAAGGATTATTTCCGCGATGTGTATCCGTTCCTGAGGAGTAATTGCGTGGCCTGCCACAACAAGACCACCACCAAAGCGGGATTGAACATGGAGACGCCGCAATTGTTGCGCAAGGGCGGCGAATCCGGTCCGGCGGTGATTCCCGGCAAAGGCGCTGAAAGTCCGCTTGTGCGGTTCGCACAGCATTTGGAGGAGGAAGTGATGCCTCCGAAGAACAACAAGTCGGGTGCCGTCGATCTCACGGCGGAGCAGATCGAGGTGCTGATTAGCTGGATTAACGAGGGCGCGAAGGACTCGGTGCAGCAGGCGCGTTCGGTGGCATTTCGGGGAATCCCAAAGATTGTCAGCCCGATTTATTCGGTGGCGCTCGTGGACGAGGGGCGCGCCGTGGTGTGCAGCAGGGCGAACGAGCTGCATCTGTATGATCTCACCACGCGGAGTTTTGTCGGCGCGGTTGGCGAGGGCAGCCAGCCCGCTCATCGTTCCAGCATCCAGTCGGTGGCGTGCAGCCCCGATGGAAAGTGGATGGCGAGTGCCGGTTTTCGCGAGGTGAAGCTCTGGAAAAAGCAGGAGGCCGTGGATGCGCGTTGGATCCCAGACCCTGCCATGGGGCTGGCGATGACTGTCGGACTAAACGGCGGACGTGAGGTGTTGGGCGCGACCGCTGCGGGTGACTTGGTTCGCGTCGAGGTGGGCTCTGGAAAGGAAACGGGCCGCTGGGCGGGGATCGTGGCCGGTGCCAAATCGCTGGAGCCGGCGCCGGATGGTTCGTGCGTGTGGGTCGGATGGGAAGGTGGCAAGAGCGGCGTTTGGAGTCTGAGTGAATCCCTGTGGCTGGGTGCTCGGGATTTTATGGAAGGCGGGCTTGGGCGTTGGTCTCCGGATGGCCAGTGCGTGGCCGTGGTCGGCGCGGACAAGGTTGTCCGGATTTGGAAGCGGCCTCAGATCCAGGCTCCCCAGACAGCTTCCGGGACGGACTGGATCAAGACTGGCGAATGGAGCGCTGTTGCGGGTGTTGTGGATTTGAGCTGGGACGCGGGCGGCCAGCGTTTACTGGGGTCCGGCGAGGACGGCAAGGTGCGGCTTTGGAGCGCGGCGGATGGGAAGTTGGTCAAGGAGTTCAGCGTGGCGGGTGTGGTGACGGCTGCGTTTTCGCGTGATGGAAAGAAATTCGTCTCGGGTTGCGGTGACGGGGTGGCGCGGGTGCTCGATATGGAGTCGGGCAAAGATACTGGTGAATTCCGGTTGGGTTGGGCGGAAGCCAAGCGTATCGACGAAGCAACACTTGAAGCGGGCCGGCACGGCTTGGAGGTGGGGCATCTTACCAAGGAGATCGCTCGCGTGGAGGGCGAGAACAAGGCGCTGGACGAGCTTTCAAAGAAAGCTGAACAGACTATTGATTCCGCGAAGAAGACGATTCCCGAAAAACAAAAAGCGGTGGGTCCAGCGCAGGAGAGCCGAGAAGCCGCGCAAAAGGAGGTGGAGCGGGTTGATGCGCTGGTCAAAGCGGCACCGAACGGAATGCCTGACGCGGCTTTAAAGAAACAGGAAAAGGACGCGCAGGACAAATTGGCAGCAGCACTCAAGGCGGAGAACACGGCGGTGTTTGCGGTGACAGCGGCGGAGCATCAGGTCTCCGATGCAAACGCCGAGATCGCCCGAATCCGTACTTCTAAAGAAGCCAACAACCACGGGCTTTCCGAAATGAACGCGAAGTTGAACGCATCCAAGGAGGCCCAGGCGAAGGCTTCGGAAAGATTGGCTGCCTTGAAAAAGGCTCCGCATGAAAAGCCCCATTCCGCTCTCCGCGTTGCGTTCAGTCCCGACGGTCAAAAAGTTGCGGCGCTGGGTTCCGATGGGCGGGTGCGGGAATGGTCGCTCGCGACAGGGTTATCGACCGCGAGTGGGATGGTGTCCGAGGCGCCGTTGCAGCGAGGCCGCTTGGATTACCGCGCGGACGGGCGGCTGGTTGCGGTGGGTTCAACCGGAGTCGTCTTCGAACCGGCGTCTCGCGGGGGATGGGTTCTGGCGCGGACGCTTGGTGGCGAGAAGGGCGACGTGTTCGCCGACCGCGTGAATGCGGTTCGTTTCAGTCCGGACAGTCAGACGCTGGCGGTCGGAGGCGGCGAACCCTCGA
>JBILKY010000052.1:0-15820 GCA_044376395.1 Chthoniobacteraceae bacterium
TGGCTCCAAAAAGCCCGCATGCCCGTGCCCATGCGTGCATGGTCTCCCGAGATAATCCGAGGCGTGCCAGCGGGAGCCGAGGATGCGAGTTGTTCTACCAAAAGGGGGACATTCCCGAGCAGTGTGTGGCTGGAGCCAATAAAAAAAACTTTCAACTCCTTCTCATTCGAGGCGATGAGGTTCCTAAGACGAAGACGCAAATATGCTTCACGCCAATGCTTTTGCGTGGGATTCTGGCCGGGTAGTGAGAGGACTTTGGTTAGCTCGATTTTTGCCCGCTTAAAGTCTTTTTCATCATAAAAAGTCAGCCCAAGCAGAAGTTGGATCTCAGCTTCCGCGGCATGAAGGCGATTCCCGGAGAATTTTGCCTCCGCGACCATTGAAGCTGCTTTCGTAAGCTCGGAACGCGTCTGGGGAAGGAGCCTCTCGAGCCAGAGGGTGCGGGCCAGTTCGATCTGAAAATCAAAGCGTTCACCAATGGGAATCCCAGAATGTTCCGAGAGGAACTCCAGTGAGAGTCTCGCCTTTCTAAACTCCCGCAGGGAAATCAACGCAGGAACGATCGCTGAATGAGCGGCGATACGAGCCTTTTCAGGCGCAGATTCCACTGCGATCACACCGGCGCATGCGTCTCTGACCTTCGTCCATGCTGCAACGCTTCCGTAGTTTGAGAAAATTTTTCCTATGAGTAGGCGCGCCTCAATCTTGCTCTCAAGAGATGCAGCGTCGGAGCATAAAACTTTTTCCAACAGTGCATTCGCAACGTCGTAGTTCATCTCTTTGACGTGCGTCTCTCCGATTTTGACTTCAACCCTTGCGATTTGTTCCCCCGAAATACCCTCGACCTTGAGCGCCTGTTCGAACTGTGCCCTCGCTTTTGGAACCTCATCTTCAGCCGGAAATGACAATCCCATCCGGAGGAACGCCTCAAATTTAGCCGAGCTTTCGGAAGTCGCGGTGATGATTCTTGAAAACTCCCGGCGGGCATCCTCATAACGGCCCTGAGAGATAGCTGCGTCACCCGAAGCAAATCGAGTGGTTGCATCGGTTGATGCCATTGGCGAATTGGTCAACGCAATCAGGCAAACCAACACTGTGATGCTGGTTTTGCAAAGAGTACGGAGGCGAAGGCACATAACGGAACGTTCAGTTGTTTCCGAAGGTAAGCGCTCGTCCACGCCGCGCAGTTTTTTGCCATTCACTTGCGGCGAATCGGGCACGGGAGGGGCAGTTTTTCGTCCGGCTTAATTGTTTTCGGCGATGAGCGCCGGAGGTATATTCTTTGAAAGACTCCTCGAATAGAGTGCTCGGGGGGGGACTTGAACCCCCACGCCTTGCGGCATGCGCCCCTCAAACGCACGTGTCTGCCATTTCACCACCCGAGCTTATCTGTTGAAAGGGGACGGGAAGAATGATCTCCCCTTAAAAATCGCGCAAGCCGTTTCAGTAACTTTTATTGAAGCTCGAGCTGACGCTATTCTTATTCACCACGCCATCATACAAATTTTCAGAGTTGGATATTGGAGAACCTAATTTTCCCGTAAAGCGCCCTCCTTAGCTTGCGGGTGGGCCTGCTCCCTGCTTTGGTAGAGTTCCATGGAAGGGCCCGCAATTGAACAAGCCACTCTCGAGGATTTACCGCAACTCACCGAGTTGTTGACGGATCTGTTCTCGCAGGAGGGGGATTTTACTCCAGACCCTGTGAGGCAGATGCGGGGGTTGAGGCTGCTCCTAGAGCAGCCGATTCGTGGCAGAATTTTTGTTTTGAAGCAGAACGGCCGCATTCTCGGGATGATTAACCTCCTGTTCACCATCTCAACGGCGGAGGGAGGAGTGGTGATCTTACTTGAGGACTTGATTATTCATCAGGATTTCCGGGGGCACGGATTGGGAAGCAAGCTTCTCAAGCATGCGCTTAGCTATGCGAAAAGTAAGGATTTTAAGCGGATCACCCTGTTAACCGACAGGATCAACGAAGATGCTCAAAGGTTTTACAAGCGACACGGCTTTTTTGAATCCGCCATGCTTCCGATGAGGTATGTGTTGTCGGAAGACTGTGCAACTCATGCTCCCCGATAGGCTGCTTTCTGAGGGAGGCGATTTTTCTTCGCCTAATTTTATAATTGCATGAGCTTCGTGAATCTTGATTTTGCGAGAGTCGATACCGACCGGCAACGGCGTTGCGGGTTCCCAGAGGTAATTTTTGGGGCGGGTAAAACACCGGAGGAAGTTGCTTCAATCGCGGCTGTGCTTGTAGAGCGCCACGGCTTGCTCTTGGCAACCCGCGTGACTGTGGATCACTATTCAGCCGTTCAGGCTCAATTCCCTGACGCTAAGTGGCACGGCAGAGCTGGTTGCATAACTGTGGAACGCAGCCCGCTGAAGCGGCAGCAGGGATTGGTTGGGGTGTTGTGCGCCGGCACTTCTGATCTTCCCGTCGCAGATGAAGCGGCGGTGACGTTGGAAATATTTGGCAACCCGGTGATGCGTATTTCAGACATTGGGGTGGCTGGAATTCACAGATTGTTAGCAGTTCAGGATAAGATAGATAAATGTAGCATTTTGATTGTGGTGGCGGGCATGGAGGGAGCGCTGCCGAGCGCGGTCTCTGGCTTGACTTCAAAACCAGTGATAGCGGTTCCCACCAGTGTGGGTTATGGTGCCAATTTCGGGGGGTTAGCGGCCCTCTTGGGAATGCTCAATAGCTGTGGAAGCGGTGTGACGGTGGTGAATATTGATAATGGCTTTGGTGCTGCTTATGCGGCGGCACAGATCAACCTGCTCATCAGCCAAAGCCTGACACCCTCCTAACCTTGGCGCTCCCCGCGGTAGAATAAACTTATAAACATGGATTTTCAGAATTTTGGCCTGCTGGAGGCCGTCGTGCACGGAGTACAGTCGATGGGGTATTCAGAGCCCACCCCAATTCAATCAAGGGCTATTCCTTCAGTACTCGGGGGGCGCGATCTCATGGGATCAGCTCAGACCGGCACTGGTAAAACTGCGGCTTTTGCACTCCCGCTATTGTCGCTGCTTAAATCGCACGGGAGGCTGCGTTGCCTTGTGTTGGAGCCGACTCGAGAACTGGCTGCCCAAGTCGAAATAGCGTTTAAGGATTATGCCCGTTTTTTTGACGTGGAGATCGGCATGATTCAGGGGGGCGTTGGCTTCGGGGCTCAAAAACAGATGCTTCAAAAAGGTGTGGATGTCTTGGTTGCTACCCCAGGCAGATTATTGGATTTTATGGAAGAAGGCGTGGTGGACCTATCGAGCATCGAATATCTCGTCTTGGACGAGGTCGATCGAATGCTGGACATGGGATTTCTTCCGCAAGTCCGGCGGATTGTCGAAAAATGTCCCAAACAACGACAGACGCTTTTTTTCTCCGCAACCCTTCCTCCCGAGATCGAAGGCCTCACCAAGTGGGTGTTAAAGGATCCGGAGATTATATCGATTGGAGAGAGGCGTTCGCCGGCAGAAACCGTGACGCATGCGCTGTATCCCGTGGCTAAAGACCAAAAATTTGAGCTGTTGCTAGCGCTTCTCGAAAAGACTCAATACCACAGTGTGATCGTTTTTACGGCTACAAAGGTGATGGCTGACAGGGTGGCCGCCCGTCTTCTTGACTTGCAGCACCCGGTTGCCTGCATGCATGCCGATCGCAGCCAATCCGAGCGGACGGAGGCGTTGGAGGGCTTCAAGTCGGGAAAGTACGAAGTCCTCGTGGCAACCGATGTGGCGGCTCGGGGACTAGACATCGCAAGTGTGTCGCACGTGATCAACTTTGATGTGCCAGGCCATCCCGAGGACTATGTGCACCGGATCGGACGCACGGGCCGTGCCCAGCAGGAAGGCGATGCATTCACTCTGTTCACGGCTGAGGAGTTGGATGCGGTACGGGCAATCGAGCGGTACATTAATGTGAGTATTCCCAGGCAAAAGCTTGAGGGGTTTCAATATCTTTACACTGCACTTTTCAACGAGAATTCGATTCCTCAAGGCGGTGCAGCCCGGGGTGGAAGGACGCTTAAGGGGTACTCCTTCGGTGCACGAAAAAAGAGGTAAGCATTTGGTTCAGCTGTTGGCGCAGAAGATCTAATCAAGTGTGCGGGGGCTCCAGAAAAGTATTGGAATGCATTTGATCGGGCGCATTTGATGATGCCGATGTGAACAGCCTTCAAGAGGAACAGGAGGAGGCGTTCTCAATCGCCTGATTCACGACGCGTAAAAATCTTTCAGCAAAATGAACCCAGGTCAGATTTTTTTGGACGAAATCGGATGAGGCTTCCCGCATCGTGGCCAAATCACAGGCTTCCGATGCCAAAAACCTGAGAGTTGCGGCAATCATTTCGATATTTTCACGCTCGATGTAGAATCCGGTTTTGCCTTCGACGATCGGGAAACCTGATTCTTTTGTCGTGAGGCTTACGCAACCGCACGAGGCCCCTTCGATCAGCGTTTTTGCCATGCCTTCGGCTTCGGTCGGGAGAATTTGGACATGGCATTCGGGCAGGAACTTTTCCGCGTCACGCACATAACCGAAGTATCTCACGTTCGGGGTAAGGCATGCGTGGAAGGCATCTTTTATTTCTCGATCCATCGCTCCGAGGATCCACAGTTCTGCGTTCGAAAGGTCGGCTTTTCGCCACGCTTCAAGAGTTTGCAGAATACCCTTCCGGTTGCATAGACGGCCATAGAACACCACCCTGAATGGTCCTTTCGCGTCCGCTTCATTGTCTGCCACTCGGCGCGAGAACCGAGCGATGTCTGCCCCGCGGGTGATACTGATGACCTTGTTTTCTGAAACCCCTGATTCAATAAAGCCTTTTGCCGCATGATCGGAGGCCGTCATGAGAAGGGTGGCTGCACGGTATTCATCCGCTAAATCTGATGCCTCGATAACAGGCCATCCATGTTCACTTGCTATTGCACGCTGTCTGAGCCCACTTGCGTGAATCATCGGGCAATTTAGGAGGCACGGAATGTTTCGTAAGCGTCCAGCGTAGAACAATGCTTTGCTTCCACCCTCCCATCCGATGACTGCATCAAACTGATTGTGCCGAACGATTGACGCACCAAGTTTAGAAAAAAAGCGGTGCTGCAAGCTGTGGTAGTATCTCGCGGGCAAAAAAAAAAGCATGTTTGCTGGGGTGAGAGGGAGGCTCACGTTTTCGACATTTTTATGCTCGTACCGGCCGCGGGAGACGAAAGTCACCATGTATCCAGCATCAGTCAGCGCTTTTAGTTGCTGCAGTGCAACAAAGTCTAATCCAGCTTTCGTCGGGTTGGCCTTACCGCTGTACACGTAAAGAATTCGGCGCCGACGGGGACTAGGAGATGCTGAATCGCTTGGAGGCGTAAACACAGGCTCCTTCGGAACCCAGTTTGCAGCTTTGGCGGCCTTCGAAAGGCTCAGAGCCGTTGCGCAAACCGCGTCGACCGGAATTACATCGGTTCCGGGGGCGGGGCTGTCGGTGAATTGCCGGGCGTCAATGAGGCGTGAAAACTCAGAACTGTAGTGCCATTCATTAGAGTTGGTTGGACCGAACAAAGTGATGCTTGGGCGCTCAAAGGCCGCCGCGAGATGGGTGGCAGAACTATCGATGCAGAGAACTAGATCTGCATTCGCCACAAGCGAGAGGTAATTCTCAAGGTTTGTCTTGCCGGCAAAATTGATGATTTGAGCGCGACTCGCTTTCTGAATGGAATTAACAAATTCTATCTCCCAAAACACGGGTCCCGATGTGCAGACAAACGGTCCAATTCCCGCGTCATGAAGTGTGTCGAGAACTGCCGCCCACTTTTGGGCGGGCCACGTTTTTCTTTTCCATGCAGACGTCGCGTGCAAAAGAGTGTAACGCTGCGGCAGTGGTTTGGGTTGCCATTCTTCAGGCGGTGAAATCAATCTGGGCGGCCGATATGCAAAAGTTGTGTCGCAAGGCATGACCCGGTAGAGGTATTTCGCCTTGTACTCCCCCTCATCGGGTATCACAGGACAGCCACCCATGTAGATGAATCGGTGCCACCAGTGAACGCCAGATGGGTCCCTGAAGAGTGCGACTTTTGAATCACATTCCGTTAAAAGCGTTTTTATCGCCGCCCTCGGCCTCGGGCTGAACGAGATTACTCTTGAAACACCATGTGTCGGCAAAAGGCCTTCCATTTCCACGTTTCTCATCAAGCGCACCATTGGCTCGAATTTCAGTCGGGTGCTCAACATGACTTTTTGCCCGCAGGCAGCTGAAAGCTTGGCGAGCGCAGGTTCTAAAAGTAAAACATCTCCGAGTTGCTTGTGGAATATAACTGCCGGGGGCTTCATGAAGACGAATTGAAAAAGCTGTATGGTAACTATCCCGCGCTAGGGGCGGACTCTGTCCGCTTATTTTAATTCAGAACAAAGCTGGAAAACCTAACAACCTGCGGTCTAGTACGCGAATAATTTTGAGTGGGAACTAAACAAGAGTCAGGATTCAGGCGGGCAACAGCATTTTTGTGCATCATATCCAAACAAAGGAAAAAACAAACATCCACATCGTTCACTCCGAATCTTCACTCGGTTGGGGCGGTCAGGAGCACAGAACTTTCACTGAATTAACTGGCCTCAGGAGGCGAGGATTTCGAGTATCTCTGGTAGCGCCATGTTCAAGCGTCCTCTACAAGCGTGCATCCGCTGAGGGAATCGAAGTTTGCTCTTGTCGTTTTTCGAGGGCTTCGACGATCACCGATATTTTGATGCTCAGTGCATGGCTGTCGCGTCAAGGGGTGAGGGTGCTTAACACGCACAGTTCACGCGACGGGTGGGTCATGGGACTGGCCGCGCGCATCGCAAGGGTTCCCCTAATATTACGTACGCGTCATATTGATGTGGATTATCCATCGCCTCGAATCAGTCGAGTTGCGTTTCGGCTCCTTGCGGACCATGTGCTCACCACAAGTCAGAAAATTACTGAACATCTTGGAAGAATTTTTGAACTCTCGAGCAGTCGCATCTCTACGTTGGCAACGGGGATAGACTTGGAGCGCTTTACCAGCAAGGGAGCGATCTCTGATTGCATAAAGGTGGGCCCAAAGCCTGTTGTGGGTATGGTTTCCGTTTTGCGTTCATGGAAGGGGCACGGTGACTTTGTTCGCGCTGCCGCTATTCTGAAGGAACAAGGGTTTGATGCGTCGTTCGTGATTGTCGGTGGCGGGCAGTCTCCCGCTTGGATCGAGACTCAGGTCGAATCACTAGGACTTGGTGACAGCGTCACTTTTACGGGGCACCGCGAAGACGTGCCAGAGGTTCTCAGGGCGCTGAATGTGCTCGTGATTCCATCAACACGTCACGAAGGAATACCTCAGATCGGTTTGCAGGCATTGGCATGTAAAACTCCGGTGGTTGGGAGCGATGTCGGCGGGATCCCGGAGGTGGTCCGGCACGGTGAAACCGGGCGTATTTTTCAGGCTCAAAATCCTGTTCAGTTGGCTTCGATGATCCGAGAAACGATCGAAGACGCAGGCCGGACGCAAGAGATGGTGCAAAACGGCCGGAGGCTTGTTGAGGAAAAGTACGGCACGGATGCGATGTTAGACCAACTTGAGCTTCTTTATGGACGGTACATCTCTGACAAAAATTCTTAAGGTTGGTCGACATTCCTCCGGATGAAAATCGCGCTTATACGCAGGCGATTCAGTGCTTCTGGAGGAGCAGAGTTGTACACGCAACGTTTGCTGGCTGGCTTGTTGTCTCGAGGGCACGAGACGCATTTGTTTGCTGAGCACTGGGACGTGACTGAACCTGGAATAAAATTTCATGCGGTCCAATCGGGTGGAGCTAGGTCAATTCAGGCCGTTCGATTTGCTGAATCTGTTGCATCAGCGCTCGGGCAGTTAGAGATGGATTGTGTGTTGAGTCTTGAGCGGACAATGCACCAGGACATTTATCGCGCTGGTGACGGGGTCCACAACGTTTGGCTCGATCGGCGCCGCACGTTTGCACCGTGGTGGAAAAGGCCTTTTGTTGGAAGAGGTGCTTTCCACCGAAACATGCTCCAAATTGAGAAACGTGCATTTGATCCAAAAAACACCCGATGCGTGATCGTGAACTCGGAGATGGTGAAAAATGAAATTGTCCGCGAATTTGACTATCCGACGGAAAGCATTCATTTGATACGGAACGGTGTGGATACTTCACGGTTTTCTGGAAGGGATAAGCACGCGGCAAGGGAAAGATTTGGCGTCAATAAAGAAGAGTTCCTAATCGCTTTTGTTGGATCTGGCTGGGAGAGGAAGGGGTTGATGTTTGTTTTCGACGCACTTAACACACCTGCTCTGCGTGGAATGGCGCGGTTGATTGTTGCGGGCAAGGGGAAGGTTCCAAGAAACGCCAGCAAGAATACAATCTTTACTGGGCCAATCGGAGAAGTTGAGGATGTCTATGCGGCTGCCGACCTCTTTGTGACTCTTCCGATATATGAGCCTGCCGCTAATGTGGTTTCAGAGGCGCTGGCTGCGGGTCTGCCAGTGATTACTTCGATCCAGAATGGAGCGAGTGAGTTATTGCAGGATGGGCGCACCGGTTCAATTGTGCCTGATCCCAGTGACCTTAATGAGGTGGCCTCCAGAATAAGATATTGGATGGACATGGGTGGTGCTGCGGGACGTGCTCCATGCGATGTTGCAGCGCTGGATATTCGACGAAACGTAGATGAAACAGTTGCGTTGCTTGAACATGTGGCAGCCGAAAAACTGAGTCGTCTTTGATTTGATGACAATCGGTCCGGGAAAAGTACCTTCACGCACTTAAGTCTTCCGCGTGGTTCTCGCTGCGAGCTTAGACTCGTCGAGCTTTAAGATTTCTTAGAAGTGAGTATTTCAAGAAAACCTCTCTGGCGCAGAGATTCGCAATTTGCAAACCCTGTTTGCCGTCGAGAAAACCACCTCGCAACATATAGCCGCGAATCCAGCGGAACGACGCATGGGCATAAGCTGATATACGGCTGCAGCTTTTACCCTCTTCAAACTTGTCTTCAGCCCATAGTGCGGCGTATCTGCAGCAACGGTCCCAGTGGTCTGCGCGGTTTTTGAATGAGTGATGTTCGATCTCTCCCGCGAGCTTTGAGATTTTCCCGATGATCTGAAGCCGCTCATGAATGCGACCACCAACAAACTCAGCGTGCTCCTTCCGGAAAAGCCGTATCAGTCGGTCAGGATACCAATCGCCGTTTCGAATCCAGCGATTGTCGTAGAGCACGCAGCGCGGCATCGAATATCCTGAAATTTCAGCAGGGGTGTTGCCCGCGGACTTTAAGGCAAGGATTTCCCGAATAAGTTCGGGGGAGAGTGCTTCGTCGGCGTCGATGCTGAAAATCCATGGCTGTCGGGAATGAGAAAGCACATTGTTTTTCTGGGCCACATAACCTTTCCATGGAATTTCAATCCATCTCGCACCAAAGGATTCTGCAATGCTTTTCGAGTCGTCCGTGCTGCCGGAATCTACAATGACGATTTCATCAGCCACCGACTCAATCGATGTTAAACAGCGCCTCAGGTTGCTTTCCTCATTAAGAGTGATGATACCGAAGGTGATCTTCATTTTCGCAGCGTCGTCAGCAAAAAAAGCGTCATGAACGCATCAGGGAACGATTTTTATTGAACAGCCTATTTGTCATTTCCCTGTTGGCCTGCCTGGTTTTTTGTCAGCGGGAGTGTTAGATAGTTTTGTCTCGATCGCACCCGCATGTAGGCGAGCAACCTGCCACATGTAGCCAGGGCCACCGTTACCCGCTGTGTCCTGGCTAAAAAGATTGACTGCCTCCGTCACAAGTCTGCCACCCTTAGCGGCATCGCCGATGAGGTCGTAGTAGACGCCGGCGTAGTACATGGCAAAAAAAGAAACATGAGGGTTTTGCTTTCCACCTAAATCTTGGGCTCCGTCAAGCATAGCCTGAGGGCTCATCTTTCCTTCCAGCATTTCATAGATTGAAGGAAATGGGTGGCGATCAAATCGATTGTAAACAAGCATCGAGCTGCGAGCTTGATCCAAACCCTTAGAGCGCGCATCGCACAAAAATTTCCAAACGCCGTTTTCACGGTCGCGACCATCGTACTGGTGGTATTTCTCGAACTGCTTAGAACCTTTTTCGAATTCTCCGTTGAAATAGTAAGCAATCCCCAACCTCCAGTGCGGGGCATCCTGCGCCGGATCAAGTTCAATCATCTTTTCATAATCTGCAACGGCGGCGGCAAACCGGCCGAGAAATTGTCGCAGATCTCCCCGGCGCGAGAGAAGGTTCACAGAGTGTGGGGTCTCGTCAATCGCTCGGGTCAGCGCCTGCTCTTGCTTTGAAAAGCCTGCCAGTTGTGACGCAATGTCTCCTTCACCAGCCACAGTAGTCGTGCACGCAAGAACCAAGACTGTGATGACCGACAAAGACTGCGAAATCATGGTGCATCGCATAGTAGATCTCGGTGTTGTCGAAGAGTGGGACGAAAGGTTAACGCAGGCCACAGCTAACTGCGGGCTGCTAGGACTGATGCAGCTGCGCTGACGTTCGTAGTTTCAGTTTCACTCCAGTCGTATGCGTCCGCCTTCGCGATGCCAAGAACACCCGCGAGGGATCCGTCTGCACGGAGGGCTGGAACTGCCAGGGACCCCTCCATCCCCGTGTTTTTAGCTGCAGGACGTGCCTGTCCAGATTCATCTGTCTGAAGGTTGCAGATTGTAATGGGAGTCTTTCGCTGGGCAGCGAGGCCTGCAATACCCTTCCCGATCGGTACATTTTCAATCAGAGCTATCACCGGCGGTGGAATTTGATGTGACGCTGCGAGTCTTAAATCGTCACCCTTCGCAGTGTGGTACGTCCCCGCTTGGCAGTCGAAATGTTTGAGAATCGCCTGGAGCGCCGCAGGAAGGGAAGCGGTTTCCAGCGTGTGAATGAGTTCCGGTGGCAGCATAGGGGTGGGTGGTTGATGACTTAGAGCGGCTCAGGATTGTTGTTTTTCCAGCATTCGGTCAATCGTCGCATCCAAAAGTTGGCGGTATCCTTCAACATCGATACAGCGCGAATCAGGCGTGCCCCTAACGCGGAATAGCCAGCCCTCTCTGTAAGGTTCTCGGCTGATAAGCTCTACATCATTAGAAAGCAACTGGTTCCCCTCGATAAACATCCCGCCGACTGGGCTGTACAAGTCTGATATCGCTTTGAAGCCCTCTACTGAGCCGACAATCTCCCCGCTCAACACCTCATCTCCAGAGGTTTTCTCAAATTGGTGCTCTACCAGATCACCGAGCATCCGTGTCGCGAATTTCGTGAAACCAACCCTCCATACATTGTTCTCTTCAGCAGCAAGCCAGTAATGGCTTGGACTGAATAAAAACGTGTTTGGAAGGTGTGTTACAAACGTTGCGCGTTTGTAGAAAACAGTTTCTGCAGCCATAGGATGGTGGGCTTAAGCTGTGCTTGCTGCCATGCTCATTCTCTCCGCAAGCGTCTCCCATTCGCGGTTCGCTATTTCAATCTCAGCTGCCAAATCATTGAGCTCACGATTTAAGCGTAATGCTAGCGCGGGATCCTCGTAGCTTTTTGGGTCCTCGAGTTCTGCGACAAGTTCAGACTGACGCTTCTCAAGCGTGGCAACTTTTGTCTCAGCTAAAGAAAGCGCTCGCTCGAGGTCGCGCTGCTCCTTTGCCCGCGCGGTACGATCTGCAGCATCTCGCTTTCGTGCCTCGCGGACCTCTTTTAGGCCGACGCCTGGAACAGATTCGGCACGCATCTCCTGAGGCTTATTTGGTTTTTCAACCAATCTTGTCTTGTTTTCAGGTGGCCGCGAGTCGGACAACTGACTGCCCGCGACGAGGGCCGCCCGCGCCGAGACCGCTCTTGTCTTATCAAGGTAGTAGTCATAGTTGCCCGCGTAAGGGCTCAGCTTTCCTGCCGAAATATGTAGCACTGAATCCGCGATGGACCGGATGAAGTGAACATCGTGTGAAATGAAAATCAGCGTTCCCTCATACTGTTTGAGTGCGCCGATCAGTGCATCGATAGATCCGATATCGAGATGAGTGGTCGGCTCGTCCATCAAAAGCAGATTCGGAGGATCGAGGAGCAGTTTGACGAGTGCCAGTCTGGTTTTTTCGCCGCCGCTTAGCACCGCCACTGGTTTGAAGACATCGTCACCTCTAAACAAAAAGGCGCCGAGTAGAGAGCGTGTCATCTGTTCCGAAACTCCTGCTGGAGCCGCCTCCATCGCAGCCTCCAAGACTGTGGCGCTTGCGCGGAGCATCTCGTTGCGGTGCTGGGAAAAATAGCCCGCACGGACTTGGTGTCCGAGTTCCCGATCGCCTTTTTGTAGATCGATGACGCCCGCTAGGATTTTCAACAGTGTAGATTTACCTGCCCCGTTGGGTCCGACCAGCACGGTGCGTTGCCCTCGCATTGCTTGAAAGCTGATCCCTTCATACACGCGGAGCGCCCCGTAGGCATGGTGGATTTGGTGAAGTGTGACAACCTTGAGACCGGACCTCTGCGGTTGCGGAAAGCGAAAGCTGCTCACAGATCGCTCCTGCGATTCAGGCGCATCAATCTTTTCCATGCGCTCAATCTGCTTGAGCTTACTTTGAGCTTGCGACGCTTTGCTTGCCTTCGCGCGAAAGCGATCCGCAAACTGCTGAAGGGATGCAATCTCACGCTGTTGGTTTTTGTAAGCTGCAAGATGTTGCTCGGCGCGTTCACCTTTTTGCACGACGTAATCGTCGTAGTTTCCGCGGTACCTATTAAGAGATCCTCGGCTCAATTCAATTGTTGTCGTGATCAATCGGTTGAGAAATTCGCGGTCATGTGAAATCACCATGATCGCGCCACGGTAAGCGCGGAGGTGTTCCTGAAACCAGCCGAGGGATTCCAAGTCTAAATGGTTGGTAGGTTCGTCAAGCAGGAGAAGGTCAGGCTCTTGGACAAGTAATCTTGCCAAATGGGCACGCATGATCCACCCACCGCTCATTGTGCGCGCCGCCCTATCAAAGTCTGTTTCGCGAAATGCAAGTCCGCTCAGAATTTGCTTCGCCCGCGCTTCAACTTGCCATCCGTTTTCATCTGCGAAAACTCCCAAGGCCTCTTGGTGCGACTCAGAGTCCTCAGGTTCGGACGCAATCGTTTTGTTCGCCTGTGCAAGTGCTGGAGACACGGCCATCGCAAGATGCAGGACTGATTCTTCTCCAACTGGGGCGCTTTCCTGGGGAAGGAAGCCGTAGTTTGCCCCCTTCTCCCAGCACACGCGTCCAGCATCTGGGGGCTCGGTTCCAAGAATGATATTTAAGAGTGTGGATTTGCCCGCGCCGTTCGGGCCAACAAGGCCGATGCGGTCCCCTCGGTTGATTTGTACTGACACATCTTCGAAAAGAGTGCGGCCTCCAAAGGCTTTCGTGACTTGAGCAAGGGTGAGCATATTCGGGCGTGGTTTTGCCTCAGGTCCTGGTTGACTGCAACCCTCTTGATGCTTCTGAGACAGATTTGGTCAGCATTCTTCCCCTGTTAGTGGGCGTGCGGAGAGCGGATTTCAAGCAGGTCATCAATGATGATTGCAAGCTGGGCGAGCTCGGGGAGTCGGTTCAAAACCAAATGCAGGCGCGGCAGTGCAACCGGGATATGGACAAGGAAATCAGCCCGTTGCCGCTGATGACCTAAAAATCCGTATGCTCCGAGGGCCTGCATCAGTCGTTGAGCCGCGCACAGGTCGTAGATCCTGGTGAAGGCATCTGGGGTGGAGATGGAGGGGTGATCGGCAGCGATGCTTCTGTAGAAATCAAGCAGATGCTGCTGTTCATCAATGGAAAGATTTACGTAAGGGTCGAGTAGCAGGGATGCGAGATCGTATTGCGGAAGGCCGGCGCGCATTCCCTGAAAATCGATCAAGCACGGCTTCTCGTTGAGAATCACAACATTTTGAGACTGGAAGTCGCGGTGCACGAGCATGCGAGGAATGGACGAAAGTTCCTGAGCAATCGCCAGCAGCTTGGACTTGCATCCGGCAATTGACTCGTCCCTCACTCCAAAATGGCCTTGCAGGCAATGCACGAAAAAATATTCCTGTTCCCATACGTACAACCTTTCGTCGAAGCCTGGTTGAAGGCTCAGTGCTTTCGGGTGGGACGATAGTTGGGCCACCGCGTTGTGCAGGCGCGCAATCTCCTCCAATGTCGACTCGTACAGAGGGCGCCTCTTCTGCCATGGTTCGTTTCGGAAAGTCCACAAGTCTGTCTCGCCGAGATCCTCCATCCAAATCCGTCCCAGAGAAGACTCGTGGTGATACATTCTTGGAACACGGACGCCCGCACTGGACAAGAATTCCCCGATCTCGACGTAATGCTTATTTTCATCACGCTGGCTGCCGTATTGGACAAAAATAATGGGCCGTTTTCCATCCGAGTGAAGTCGGTAAAATTTACGGTCCGAGCCGCCCTTCTCGAGGGGCTCTATCTCTAGTCTTGCACCTTCCAGTTCTGGAAAGTGGGCGATGCTGCTAATTTGAATTTCAGAAAACTCGGAGGAAGTCACGGGAGAGGGTGTGAATTTGGGCGGTGAAGAATGGTGTCTATATTTTAGCACCGGCTACAGGTCGGCGTCAGTGTGGTCGCCATCGACTGTGCGGCCTGATGTAACAATACATCTTGTCAATCTGGATGGCCCGTTGATGACCGAATCTTCCCATACGATGGAGTCCTCAAGGACAACCCCGGCCCCGATTCTTACGTTGGGGCCGACGGCGCATGCACCGAGCAGTTTTGCGCTATCGTGGATTTGAGCGTCTGGCGAAATCCAGGGAGCAGGCTTCTGCGGGCCTTTCGCGAGCTCTGAGTGAACCGCGAGGATTTGTTCCCGAGAACCGAGATCCCACCAAGTGCCTTCATCAATGACCACACCGCCGACTCCAGCTTCCATGCGAATCATCTCGAGAAATATGGGGACAACGCTGACCTTTGTCTTGGCTGGAATCCGAGCGAGGAAAGCTGGGTTTACGAGGTAGATGCCGGTAAACAGGAAGCGCGGGTCTTCGTGAGGCAGGAGCTTCCGCCCGAGGTCTCGAATTCTCCCAGTTGCTTCGTCAAAATTTACATGCAGTGGGCCGTCTTTCGAGCGAAGTACAAGAGTCACGTCGTTGCCTGAATGAGAGTGTGCTTCCAGCGCGGGTTGAAGCGGCAGGTCTGACAAGATGTCTCCGTTGTACACCCAGAAAGGAGAGTTATCCGGCAAGAATTTCTCCGCATGCTTCAGGCCTCCAGCGGTCTCGAGCACTTCTGGCGACTCATGGCTGAAAGTAATGTCGCAGTCGCGCCAGGAAGCACATGGAAAAGCATCCTGGTACGCGTGCGCCTGCCAGTGGCTATTTACGATGAACCGGCGAACACCTATCCCGTATAAATGCCCGAACGCTCGGGTGATCAGAGGCTCATTGCATACGGGGATCAATGGCTTTGGGCGCTGGGCCGTGAGCGACCGCAGGCGTGTGCCGAGCCCGGCTCCGAGAACAAAAGCGGTGAGGGGTGGTTGTTCCATGCTTCTCGCGGCTAACCATCTACTTCTCACGCGATTTCGTCCAGCACTAGCGGCTCAGGTTTTGCGATATTTGTTTTGATGCCGGGAGTGCTAAAGTTTGAGCTACGGGTGCCGAGGGCCGGATTGGTCATTGGAATGAAATGGATTTGGGAGTCGGTAATGCTCTTCTTAAGCAAGGAGCCGGCGCCGATGATGTCATTCGCACTTGTCGCAATCGCGGGGATTTTGTCGGCGGACTGGTGCTTCGGTGGTGTGTCGGATGACAGCTTGCTTAGTCACTCAAATGG
>JBILKY010000258.1:0-5402 GCA_044376395.1 Chthoniobacteraceae bacterium
CGATCTGTTCACCCGCCAATTGATTAAGCAGATGCTCTCGTACGCAAGTGGACGCCAGATGGGCGCTGGCGATGAGTTCGTGATTGATGAGGTCCTTGGGAAGGTGAAGTCGCAGGGCTTCGGGTTAAGCACCCTCTTGGAGGAGTGCTTCATGAGCGAAATTTTCCGGTCCCGCTGAGGATGAGCGAAGAGTTACAGGACGCAGGAACTGGAGTTGAAGGACGCAGGAACTGCTTTGGCAGCACATCACCCATGAACACAACAGTGCAATGGAGGGGCGGATTTTGGAGCCTGATGTGCACCCAGTTTCAAAACGCTTTCAGTGATAATGCGCTCAAGAATCTTGTGATTCTTCTGGTTCTTTCGAAGCCGATGTCGCAGGAGCAGAGGGACACATCCGTAACGCTCGCCGGCGCATTGTTTGCGCTCCCTTTTATTCTCTTGTCGATCTTTGGTGGGTGGCTCGCGGACCGCTTTCCAAAAAACCGCGTCATCGCCACCATCAAAGCTGTAGAGGTTTTCATCATGCTGTTCGCGGCATGCGCTCTTTTCCTTGGAAACCTGCCGATGGAGTTGTTCGCGATATTATTGATGGGGTGTCACAGCGCTCTTTTTGGTCCGTCTAAATATGGAAGTCTTCCCGAGTTGCTGCCGTTCGAAAAACTGTCTTGGGGCAATGGGATTCTGGAGTTGCTGACGTTTCTTGGAATTATTTCCGGCACCCTTTTTGGCGGTCTTTTCGCTGGATGGTTCAAGGAAACGCCCGGTGTCTCGGGGTTGGTGCTTGCACTGCTGGCCTTGGCGGGTTGGGTGGCAAGCCGGCGGATTCCGCTGCTCCCTGCGGCCGACCCCGCATGCCCCGTGCGGATCAATCCGGTGCTCGAGTTGTGGCGCCAGCTCAAGTTGATGAGGCGGGACCGCGACTTGTGGCGCGCGAACTTCGGAAACACAGGGTTCTTTTTTATCGCGGCGCTTGTTCAGATGAACCTCGTCCTGTTTGCGCACGATGTGCTGAAGCTGAGCGAGGCTCGGAACGCATCACTAAACGCGGCTCTTGCGATTGGGATCGGGGTTGGGAGTGTGATTGCTGGCTACGCTTCAAGGGGACGCATTGAATATCGACTCTTGCCGTGCGGGGCGGTGGTGATGTTTTTAAGCACGCTTCCAATGGGGTCTGCGTCCATCCAAGTAATACCTTTTGCCTGTGCGCTGGTATGCTTGGGTCTCGGGGCAGGATTGTTCATCGTGCCGATCACAGCAGTGCTGCAAAGCCGGCCTGCGCCGGAGCACAAGGGTGCGGTTCAGGGCGCTGCCAGCGTTCTGAGCTTTATTGGGATTCTTGCCGCCACTGGCATGCAAAGGCTCCTGCGCTTCAAGCTGAGTGCAGGCGAGATTTTCTGGGTGTGCGGGGCGGTGGCGCTGGGTGTGGGCGCGTATGTTACCTACAGCAGGCGGCGGGAGTTTTTTACGGAATGAAAAAGTGTCGGCCTTGTCGCCGAACGTCAGGCGGCGGGATGGTCTGGGTTCAAGACCAGAGGATGTGCTTGGCAAGACCCAGAAGAGCGCTGGCGCCGATCACGTGCATGAGCCCAACCTTAAAGCCACGCATGGCCACAAATGCTGCGACCGCGGTGAAGGCAACGTGTGTATCGAACGGGCCGTGCTCTGGCCAAAGGGCATCTTGGGAGAAGTGAATGCCAAGGTTGAGGATTACTCCAACGACGGCTGCAGTGATTGAAGTCAGGGCCGCGCTAATGCTGCGCTGTTCGCCGAGCTTTTCCACATGCGGTGCGCCGAGAAACACAAAAAGGAAGCATGGCAGAAAGGTGACCCAGCTTGTGATTGCTGCGCCGAGAGTTGCCGAAGCCATCGGGCTCAGCATCCCCGGGCGGTTCCAGCCTCCCACAAAACCGACGAATTGCAGCACCATGATCAGAGGACCCGGTGTGGTTTCTGCGAGCGCAAGGCCACTCATCATTTGGGGATGTGTGAGCCACCCGTAGATGTCTACCGCCTGTTGTGCAACGTACGGAAGCACAGCATAAGCACCCCCGAACGTCACCAGCGCCGCTTTGCTAAAAAAAATACCCTGCTGCGCGTGGGTGCTTTCCCAGCCAAACTGATGGGCGATGGCGAAGACTGGCAGCCACCAGAGTGCAACGCACACCCCGCAGACAGTCAGAGTCCTGGTGCTGGTTGCGGGTATGACCAGCGGAAGATCGATGCCGTTGATCCCGTTAGCCTCGCCGTGGCTTTTAGGTCCCGGAAAATGCCGGCGCGGGCTCAAAAGGCCAATCAGCGCTGCGGCTCCGATGATCGCCGGAAACGCGACGTGGAATGCGTAGATTGCGACGAAACTGGCGGCAGCCACGCAATAGAGCGCCGGAGTTCTGAGTGCTCTTGCGCCAATTCGAAGGGCGGCCTCACACACCACTGCAATCACCGCGCCAAAAAGTCCGTGGAAAGTTGCAGAGAGCCATGAAACGTGTCCGCCGGCCATGTAAAGCCAGCTGAGGAAGAACAAAATCAACGCCGCCGGCAGCACAAATAAAACACCGGCGGCGATGCCCCCCTTTGCACCGTGCAAACGCCAGCCCAGATAGATGGCAAGCTGCTGGGCTTCGGGACCGGGCAGGATCATGCAGAAGTTCAGCGCATGCAGAAAGTGCGCGTCGCTAAACCAGTGGCGTTTGTCGACGAGCTCCTTGTGCATGACTGCGATTTGCCCGGCAGGGCCCCCGAAGCTGATGAAGCCGAGTCTTAACCAATATCGGAGCGCTTCCTTAAAAGTGGGCATGGATTTCCATTAGATGGAACATCTCAGAACCGAGTGTTCGCAATCCGTCAATTTATGGTGACGATATATCCGAGCACCAAGCGTGGATGCCAGACCGTTGCGCTGAATCATCCTTGCCGCTGCCGCTGGGTGATCAAGTGAAGCGGTTTGTTCCTGCAGGCTGTGACCTTGCAGAGTTGTGAAGTTGCGGAGGGAGTGTAAATCCGACTCTTCCACCTATTCCGGCTGCGTTGGCTTTTTCCTTGTTCTGCTGCCAGGCCCTGCAAGTTGCATCGGGCCGAACTCGGCCTCCAGCAATTCATGCAATCGATTGACCACCGGAGCGTGGGACTGGGTCGTGATCACATTGTAGTACTCCGAGTGGTCCTTTGAGTGGTCGTACAATTCACTGGTCCCATCATTGCGTTCGGTGAGCCGCCAGTCATGGGTGCGCACGGTGCGTCCGTTGCCCCAACGGCAGAATGCCGCGGGTTTGCCTTCTGCACTGGGATTTCGGATCAGGGGAAGGAAGCTTTTTCCGTCCAGTGAATCCGGGGCTGGAAGCCCGGCAAACTCGCAGAACGTTGGAAACAGATCGATTAGTTCAACGATGCCGTCGGCTTTTCCTGCTCCCGCCTGCTTTGGGAGGCTTGCGATGAGCGGCACGCGCATGACCTGTTCGTCGATGCTGTGTTTGCACCATTGTCCTCTCCAGCCGAGATGATAGCCGTGATCACTTGTGAAGATGACGAGTGTGTTTTCGAGTGCGCCTTGGGCGCGCAAGTGATCGAGCAACCGGCCAATCTGGCGGTCAAGAAACGTCACGGCCGCGTAATAGCCGCGCATCCCTTCGCGCTGACGCTGCTCGCTCATTGTAATCCCCGGCTCCTGAAGCATGGAGCCTGCGGGGAGCGGCGTTGCATCCGCAGGAGTCGGTTCAAGCGTGAATTTCGAGAGATCGTGGCGTTCCAGATCCTCCCTCATTGCGTTCCACGGCACGTGCGGCGCATGAAAGCCAATCGCGGCGAAGAACGGTTTTGTCGGGTCGCGCTCGCTGTCGAAGAACTTGATGGCACGGTCGACCCGCACCGATTCCTCCACGGCATCGGGCGAATCCGCAGTTCCGATGAATGAAATATTTTTGCGCATCAGCCCGAGATCTTCGTCTAAAGAGGAGCGCTCCAGCCTCACTTTCGGCGCCATCTCCTCCCGCCGCACCCTGAGATCCCAGGCTTTGGGATCGGTATAAGCGTCCTTTGGATCGTCATGGTCAATTTTCCCGATGGCGGCCGTTTGGTAGCCATGTTCCCGGAACCAGCGCCCCATCGTCATGGTCTCTGGGTGCTCGATGAAATGCGTGGTCTTTGCGTGACGCGTGTTGAGTCCGAGCATGAAAGAGGTGCGGCTTGGCGTGCACACGGCCCCTTGACAGTAGGCCCTGTTGAAAACGACTCCACTCTGCGCGAGCCGGTCCAAGTTGGGAGTAATGGCGGCTGAGTCGCCGTAGGAGCCAAGTCTCGTCGCCAGGTCGTCTGCAATGAGGAACAGGATGTTTGGTCGTGGGGCGGGGCCTGGCTTCGGATCGGCAGCCAACGAGAGATCGCAGGCGGCGAGTGCAAGGAGAACAAAAAATAATGTAACGACGTTTGGCATGAGCGGGGTGTTCGGGGGATGGGAGCGTGAGGTGCAGCCACACGGCTGTGGCGGTCACGGAGTTTTTAACGCGCGCTTTTCCAGCAGACGTGCGCCGCCTTAATCAGGCGACAAGTCCTTTCAACGGGCCTGTGCTGGTCGCGAATTTATCCGTCTCCACGCCGAGTTGTTGCAGCATGCTCACGTACAGGTTCGCGAGTGGCGTGTTATTCACAGGGTCGAATGAAAGATGACCGCCATGCTGGAATCGGCCGCCGGCAAGAATGATTGGCAGGTTCTGGTTGCTGTGCGAGTTCGCGTTTCCGAGGCAGCTCCCGTAGAGGACCTGCGTTGAGTCAAGCAGTGTGCCGCCGCTCTCCTGAACTGCCTGCAACTGGCTGAGTAACTCGCCGAATGCGGACATCTGTGCCTCCTCGATTTTCCGGAGTTCTTCTATTTTTTCAGGTTCATTGCCGTGATGTGTCAGGCTGTGTGTTTCATTTTTCACTCCGGGGACGTGTGGTACGACGGAAAATGTGCTGAGCGTGAGAGTGACCACGCGCGTGCTGTCGGTTTGAAGCGCGAGCCGGATGAGATCGAACATCAATCGTGAACGGGCGATCACCTCATTCGCGTCCGCGATATCCTTGGGTTGCGGATAGTCCACAGCGGGTTTCGGACGGTTTTCCCATTCAATGTTCCGCTGCAGCCGGCCCTCCAGTTCGCGGATGCTCTGAAAGTATTGGTCAAGCCGGCTGCGATCCGTTGCATCATAGCTCTTTTCGATGCGGCGGGATTTATCCAGGATCAGATCGAGGACGCTGCCTCCCGACTCAATGCGCCGCATGGTCGCGGCCTTTTCCTCGGGAGTGCCAGCAACGAAAAGTTTCCGGTAAAGACGTTCAGCACTGTTGTCGGCGGGAAGGACCACGCCGGAATGCGAGACCGCGATGGAGTCGACGTACTGTTCGCCTTTGCGCACTGCGACGGCGAG